>NZ_CP009129.1:958950-1278600 GCF_000785555.1 Planococcus sp. PAMC 21323
TCTTCATGGTTAACTATTTGAAAATAAGATGAATGATATAAGCCATTCACTAAGATGTGAAGCAAATCAACGGAGACTCCCGCGGGATAGCGAAGTGTCGAAATCCACTCGGGCGTATAGCCCGAGTTAGTTCGGCGCAAGCCCGCAGGAAAGCGTAGTTGGTTTGCGTAACATCTGAGTAAAAAACAGCTCAACCTAAAATACAATCTATATAAGCAAGTAAAAACTAGGAGGAATTCAACATGGAACAAGAAAAAACATTGATCAAAGGCGGAAGCTTTTTAATCGAAGATGCAGATTTATCGCGTGTGTTCACGCCGGAAGATTTTACTGAAGAGCAAAAAATGATCGCCAAATCAACAGAAGACTATGTGAACACAGAAGTAATGCCGGTCATTGAAAACTTAGAAAACCATGAATTTGAACATTCAGTTCGTTTGTTAAAAACGGCTGGTGAGCTTGGTCTTTTAGGTGCTGATGTTCCTGAACAATACGGCGGCCTTGGTTTAGATAAAGTCGCTTCTGCATTAATTGCTGAAAAAATGTCCAAAGCGGGTGGTTTCTCAATTACACACGGAGCACACGTTGGTATCGGGTCACTTCCAATTGTTTTATTCGGTAACGAAGAACAAAAACAAAGTTATTTGCCGCGTTTAGCTACAGGAGAAATGATCGCAGCTTACGCATTAACAGAGCCAAGTTCAGGGTCTGACGCGTTAGGTGCTAAAACGGTAGCAAAACTAAATGAAGCAGGCACGCATTATGTATTAAATGGTGAAAAGCAGTGGATCACGAATGCTGGATTTGCAGATGTTTTCATTGTCTATGCAAAAATTGACGGAGACAAATTCTCTGCCTTTATTGTTGAACGTGAATTCCCAGGTGTTTCTGTTGGACCAGAAGAAAAGAAAATGGGGATCAAGTCATCTTCAACTCGTACATTGATTCTTGAAGATGCGGAAGTTCCTGTAGAAAATTTATTAGGCGAAGCAGGACGTGGCCATATTATTGCGTTTAACATTTTGAATATTGGTCGTTATAAATTAGGGGTAGGCACAATTGGTGCATCGAAACGTGCGATGGAATTAACGATTCCGTATACAAACCAGCGTCAGCAGTTTAAAACACCGATTTCATCGTTTAACTTAACACGCGAAAAGTTAGCGACGATGGCTTCTAAGTTATACGCAGTGGAAAGTTCAGTTTATCGTACAGTTGGATTATTCGAAGATCGTATGAGCGGGTTTACGGATGAGCAGCATGCAGATGGCAAATTAGTAGCTGATTCAATCGCTGAATTTGCGGTAGAATGTTCGCTGAACAAATTCTTCGGTACGGAAACATTGGATTATATCGTAGATGAAGGTGTTCAATTACACGGCGGTTATGGCTTTATGCAAGAGTATGAAATCGAGCGTATTTACCGCGATTCTCGTATTAACCGTATTTTTGAAGGAACAAATGAAATCAATCGATTGCTTGTACCAGGTACATTATTGCGTAAAGCAATGAAAGGCGAATTGCCATTACTCGAACACGCTCAAAAGCTACAAGAAGAGCTATTAATGATGATGCCTGAAGAAGTAGGAACAGAAGCGTTAGATCAAGAAAAATACTTGGTGAAAAACGCCAAGAAAATTGCATTGTTAGCTGCTGGTTTAGCTGCACAAACATATGGCACAAAACTAGAAGCAGAACAAGAAGTGCTTGTGAACATTGCTGACATCGTTAGCAACGTCTTTGCGATGGAATCAGTCGTGTTGCGAACAGAAAAAGCAATTGCTGCTTCTGGTGAAGAAAAAGCGAAGCAAAAACTTTTATACACACAAATTTATTGCCAAGAAGCATTTGATCAAATCGAACGTGATGCAAAAGAGACATTGATTGCGGCTATCGAAGGAGATAACCAGCGCATGATGTTATCTGCTTTACGCAAATTAACACGTTCAACACCTTATAACGTGATTGCGAAAAAACGTGAAGCAGCAGTTAAGTTAATCGACGTTGAAAAATACGTCGTTTAAGATAATGCAAGATAAGGCAATCCCATTAAAAAATGGGATTGCCTATTTTTATACATCGACCAGTTTACTTCTTTTTGGTAAGCTTAGAAAAAAGGGAGGTTCTAACTTGATCACTTATTACGCATATCCAAAATGCATGACTTGCCGCAAAGCAAAAAGCTGGCTTGAGAAAAATGAGATAGAATACAACGAAATACATATTTCAGAAAATCCGCCAACGAAAGAACAACTTGCAGAAATTCATAAGGCTAGCGGTTTAGAACTAAAGAAATTCTTTAATACAAGTGGGTTGGTTTATCGCTCGCTCAGTTTAAAAGACAAATTATCAACGATGAGCGAAGATGAGCAGCTAGAGCTACTTGCTTCTAATGGCATGTTAATCAAACGACCACTCGCATGGGACGGCGAAAATGCGCTACTTGGCTTTAAAGAAGCAGAATATCAAAATACGTGGCTATAAGCTCGTAGTGGCAACTTGTATTTCGTTGCTGTTTATGTCAAACTAAATTTGAGTGAACTACATAATTTGGAGGGGTCAAGATGAGCACACCGGCAGAACTTCGTTATTCAAAAGAACATGAATGGGTTAAAATCGAAGATGGCAATGCACGTATCGGCATTACTCATTTCGCACAAGCTGAATTGGGAGATATCGTTTTTGTTGAACTTCCGCAAGTTGGAGACGAACTGAAAAAAGATCAACCTTTCGGTAGCGTGGAATCCGTTAAAACGGTTTCGGAATTATATGCACCAATTAGTGGTAAAGTAATCGAGGTTAACTCTGAGCTTGAAGATAGCCCAGAATTTGTTAACGAATCGCCATACGAGCAGGCTTGGATGGTTGTAATCGAAGCCCCTTCTGAAGCAGAAGTTAATGACTTAATGACTGCTGACCAATACAAAGAAATGACTAACGAGTAAGTCTCGTAAAGCGCCAGCATTTTGGCGCTTTTTTTATTAGGGTTTTGGTTGCTGAGCTTGAAAATGGACTAGAGACGCTATCATTGGTATTTTAAAGTAGACAAGTTGATTAATGAGTTTTTTTAGTCGCTTAGCCGCAGGATCATCAATTTGAAATGACTACTTATCATATTCTAGGTTTGATGAGGTGAGAGTTATGAAAGTGATTGTAGTTGAGGGGAAAAGCGATAAGTTGAGAATAGCCCCGCTCATTGCAGAACCCGTGACGATTCTTTGCACAAATGGTACAGTTAGTGCAACAAGGCTTGAAGAACTATTACAACCCTACGAAGGTCAGGATATGATTATATTAGTGGATGCAGATTCTTCCGGTGATAAGCTGCGAAAGCTAGTAAAACGCGAATTTCCTGAAGCAAACCATTTTTATATTGATCGTCGCTATAAAGAAGTTGCCACAACACCGCTTAGGATTTTGAAGGATGTACTCATCACAGCAAATATCCAAGTTAATAAGCTATTAATAGAGGGATGAAGAAGATGAAAGAATGGACACACAAAGAATGGATCAAAGAAAAAAATACACAGAACGTAACGGCCTATTATTTATATACGCCTATGTGCGGTACGTGCCAAGTAGCTTCTAAGATGTTATCAGTCATCTCAGAGTTATTGCCAGACTTACCGATGGGCAAAGCAAACTTGAATTATGTTCAAGAAATTGCAGACCTTTATGAAGTGGAAAGTGTGCCATGTTTGCTAATTACAGAAGGTGGCAAGCTAAAAGAAAAAGTTTATGCTTTCCACTCGGTACCATTTTTATACAATAAGTTAAAAGCGGTTGACGAATACAGCCGGTCGTGTTAAATTAGTTTTCTGATAAGAAAGCAATCGAGCTTATTACAGGTTTTATTTGCTAAATAATTTCATATCGAACTCTTATTAAGAGCGGTGGAGGGAAGTGCCCTATGAAGCCCGGCAACCGTCATGAAAATGAAATGGTGCCAAGTCACTCAGAGCAAAAGCTTTGAAAGATGAGAGATTGGTTTCCGTATACTATACGTTTGCCCTTCTGCTCATTTATGCGCAGAAGGGCTTTTTATTTTAAAATGCAGGGGAGTTAGAAGAATGATTGAATTGAAAAAAGTAACAAAGAAGTTCGATACAGGCAAAGCCATTCTTACAGCCGTTGAAGAAGTCGATTTATCCATTTCGGATGGAGAAATTTTTGGCATTATCGGATATAGCGGAGCAGGAAAAAGTACGTTAATCCGACTACTAAATGGGTTGGAAAAACCAACTTCAGGAACTGTTGAAATTAACGGTCAAATGATTACATCAATCAAAGGTGGAGAATTGCGTAAAGCCCGCCAAAAAGTCAGTATGATATTCCAACATTTCAATTTGCTTTGGTCTCGTACTGTAAAAGATAACATTGAATTTCCTCTAGAGATTGCTGGTGTGGCAAAATCACAACGAGGAAAACGCGTACAAGAACTCATCGAGCTAGTCGGATTAGCGGGTCGTGAAAATGCTTATCCGTCTGAATTGTCAGGTGGACAAAAACAACGCGTTGGTATTGCCCGAGCGTTAGCAAATGATCCAGAAGTATTGTTATGCGATGAAGCGACGTCAGCACTTGATCCAGAAACGACAGACGCTATTTTAGATTTACTCGTGGACATTAATAAACGTTTAGGGTTAACCATCGTGTTGATCACTCACGAAATGCATGTCATTCGGAAAATTTGTCATCGCGTAGCTGTGATGGAAGGTGGTCGAGTGGTTGAATTAGGAGATGTCTTAAACGTTTTTCAATCACCACAAGCAGAAATTACAAAGCGCTTTGTTGCACAAGTAGCCGATAGTGGAGATTCACAAGAAACCATTAAAAACTTGCGCGAATTATACCCTACAGGTGAATTAGTGAAATTGGTCTTTCTTGGTGAACAAACTGAAAAGCCTGTGCTAACAAAATTGATTCGCAGTCATTCAGTAGAAGTAAATATTGTTCAAGGAAATATTTCACATACACAGCGAGGAGCTTACGGAACATTGATACTGCAGTTGAAAGGTTCGTCAACAGAAATTGAAGAAGCAATAGCATTTCTTCGTGCAGAAGATATTCAAGCGGAGGTGATGCAAAATGATTGAGTCTTTATTTCCAAACGTCGATTGGAACAGCATGTGGGAAGCAACTCTTGAAACACTTTATATGACGGCATTATCAACATTATTTACGTTTATCATTGGACTAGCACTCGGGATTGTTTTATTTTTAACTGCACCTAAACAATTATGGGCAAACAAAGTAGTCAATTGGTTAACTGGTGCATTCGTCAACATCTTCCGTTCGATTCCATTTATCATTTTAATCATTCTGTTGATTCCATTAACATTATTCCTGATGGGAACTATACGAGGGCCGAATGCAGCGTTACCAGCATTGATTATTGGTTCAGCCCCATTTTATGCGCGAATGGTATTGATCGCGTTAAAAGAAATTGATAAAGGCGTTATTGAAGCAGCTCGTTCAATGGGCGCAACGACAGGTACCATCATTTGGAAAGTTTTATTACCCGAATCAAAACCGGCACTGATTTCTGGCATTACAGTTACGGCTATCGCACTAGTTGGCTACACGGCCATGGCGGGAATTATCGGTGCAGGCGGTCTTGGAACTCTAGCCTTCCTAGACGGATTCCAACGTAGCCGCGAAGACGTTACATTAATGGCAACGATCTTGATATTAGTGATTGTTTTTATCATTCAATACATTGGTGATTTAGTCACAATCAAAGCTGACAAACGGTAAAAACGGATTTTCCGTTCTATAAATAACACACTAAAAGGAGAGATCGAGATGAAGAAATTTGTAGTAGGAACAGCGTTAACAGCATTGGTATTAGCCGGATGCGGAAATGGTGGAGCTAGCGAAGAAGAATCGAAGACATTGCGCGTAGGAGCTTCTAACGTGCCACACGCTGAAATTTTAGAACAAGCAAAACCAATTCTTGAAGAACAAGGAATCGAGCTAGAAATTGAAACGTATCAAGATTATATCTTGCCGAATAAGGATTTAGAGTCTGGTGAAATTGACGCGAACTATTTCCAAACGGTGCCCTACTTAGCGTCTCAAGTAGCTGATAATGGTTATGAGTTTGAAAATGCTGGAGGGATTCACATCGAGCCAATCGGTGTTTATTCACAAGAATATGCTTCTCTTGATGAACTACCACAAGATGGAACCATCTTGATGAGCAACTCGGTATCAGATCATGGTCGTATTTTATCGATGCTTGAGGCAGAAGGCTTAATCACATTAGCAGAAGGTGTAGAGAAAACAGCTGCCGAAGTAAGTGATATTGTCGAAAATCCAAAAAATTTACAGTTTGAGGCAGACTACGAAGCAGCATTACTTGTTCAATTGTATGAATCTGGTGAAGGTGATGCTGTCCTAATCAACTCGAACTATGCAATTGATGCTGGCATCAGCCCATTAGAAGATTCAATTGCAATTGAATCTTCGGATTCGCCATATGCAAACATTATTACTGTGCGTGCTGGTGATGAAGATAACGAAAATGTGAAAGCATTAGTGGAAGTGTTAACATCCCAGGAAATCCAAGATTTTATTTTGGAAGAATGGGGCGGTTCAGTAGTACCAGTAGATTAATAACGAGTAAGGCATCCGAAAGGGTGCTTTTTTTATTTTGTCAAAACAATAAAAATATTTCGTGTTTTCTTATAAACCTTACAATTCAAAGATGTCTGTGCTATTTTTGAATAATAAAAAAAGAAACAAATGTTCATATGAGGGGGACAGGTGGATGAAGGTCAATTTTGGTTTATTGCCACGTATAGTTGTGGCGATCGTTTTAGGAGTACTTGTTGGTTTAGTTGCACCAGAATGGCTAGTGCGTGTTTTTGCAACATTCACATCAATTTTTGGTAATTTCTTAAACTTTGTTGTGCCGCTAATTATTCTTGGGTTTATTGCTCCAGGAATTGCGAAATTAGGAAAAGGTTCTGGTAAATTACTAGGACTCGCAACGGGTATTGCTTACGCATCGACTATTACAGCTGGTGTTTTAGCATTTTTTGTGGCAACAACTGTATTGCCTAATTTTATGAAGCAAGGTTCACTAAGCAATTTGGAAGATCCTGAACATGCATTAGCGTCTTCGTTTATTGCACTTGAAATGACACCTGTTTTTGGTGTTATGGCTGCTTTGATTTTGGCATTTTTATTAGGTATTGGTATGGCATCAACAGGAAGCAAAACAATGGTATCGTTTTTCGATGAGTTCCAAGCAATTATCGAAAAAACGATTTCATACATCATTATTCCACTATTACCGTTCCATATTTTCGGAATATTTGCCAATATGGCCTATGGTGGAGCTGTGTTTGAAATCTTGTCGTTATTTGGGATTGTCTTCATAATGATCATAATTCTTCATTGGACAATGTTAACGCTACAATATTCTGCAGCAGGTGCTTTAAAAGGTAGAAATCCATTTTCGATTTTAAAAACAATGATGCCTGCTTATTTCACAGCATTAGGAACACAGTCTTCTGCAGCTACAATTCCAGTTACTTTGCGTCAAGCTCGTAAATCTGGAGCGAACGAACGTGTAACTGACTTTACAGTGCCATTGTTTGCAACAATTCATTTATCAGGGAGTACAATTACATTGGTTTCTTGTGCGATCGGTGTTGTTCTATTAACAGGTGGAGTGCCATCATTTGGCAGCTTCTTCCCATTTATTCTAATGCTTGGCGTTACGATGATTGCGGCACCAGGAGTTCCAGGAGGAGCTGTAATGGCAGCAATCGGCTTACTACAAAGTATGCTCGGATTTGACGAAACAATGGTAGCGTTAATGATCGCACTTTATTTAGCACAAGATAGCTTTGGTACTGCTGCGAACGTTACAGGAGACGGTGCATTAGCGCATATTGTTGATCGGTTCACAAACGGCCGTAAAAGTTTAAATTAATCAATAAAGTCTGTCGATTCCGACTATTCCCAAATGCTATTCTATTGGTAATTATTGTGTTATTATAACGTTGATATTACATAATAGGGGGAACCATCATGAAGAAATTATGGGCAATCGGATTAACTGCAACGTTCTTATTAACGGCCTGTGCTGAAGAAGAGTCAACTGAACCAAAAGAAACTACTAGCACTGAAAAATCTGATGACACTTCAGAAGTTAAAAAAGAAATGATGAAATTCTACATGTCTATTCCAAACACAATCAATGCTGTAGATGCAGATTTAAATACGTTTGAAATAAATCAAGCAGAAGAATCTTTACCAGAAGGTGAGGAACTGCAAGCAATGAAAGATGCAGCAATTGCGTCTAGTAATGAAGCAGTAAAAGCAGTCGACTCATTAGAAATTCCAGAAACTTTAAAAGATCAAGAAGAAAAAATCTCTTCAGCATTCACAGCAATGCGTGAATCATATGATTTGAAAGCTGAAGAGTTAACAAAAGAAACGCCTTCTTTTGAAGCAGCAAATGAAAAATTCAATGAAGCAGATACTCAATTAAATGAATTATTAGAAGAACAAGGTCTAGCTGCTTCTAGTATTTATAACGAAGTATCACAATAATAGTTAATCCTTTGACGGACAAGCGTCAAAGGATTTTTTTATTGAGTAGATATAAGACAATAGTTCTATTTTCTGATTAATTAGACTATTTAGGTGTTTATTTAATATTGAATGGGGTATACTTACCAATGTAAATCTTTAAAACCCAAGATTGAAAGGAATGGTTCATTATTGAATCGAACGGAATAGACAAGACGGAGAAAATGGAACAGGCATTTAGAAATGCACATGGTTTCGGAATTGATGAGTATCAAAATGACACAGATAAAATTCTTGAAGTAGAACAGCGCCGTGAACAAGATTATCAGCTAGGTCAAAAAGTAGCCAGCCAGATCGAACGGCAAGTTCATAGAGATTAAATTTAGCATATAACAGTGTAAAGCCAGCATCATTAGATGCTGGCTTTTTTATTGATAGAAATTCTCAATTACCATTCTTTTATTGAAAAAATATTAGCATGACAGTTATCATGCCTATCTTTTGTAAATAAGTGAGAAATCCAGTATTCTAAATTGATTTTCCTTTGTTTTATAAGTAGTTTAATGATTTGCTAGTAATGTGAATATGGGTTAAGATTAGAATGATACTAATTAAGGATGGTTCGCCATCCCAATATTAACTTTATGGAGGTATATACATGTCAACTTTGGTCATTAAAGATTTACACGTTAAAATCGAAGACAAAGAGATTTTAAAGGGTGTAGACTTAACAATTAATACAGGTGAAATTCACGCAATCATGGGACCTAACGGGACTGGTAAATCTACATTAGCATCAGCTATTATGGGTCACCCAAAATATGAAGTAACTCAAGGAACAATTACACTTGACGGTGAAGATGTTCTTGAAATGGAAGTTGACGAACGCGCTCGCGCAGGTCTTTTCCTTGGTATGCAATACCCAAGTGAAATTTCTGGCGTAACAAACGCTGACTTTATGCGTTCTGCAATGAATGCACGTCGCGAAGAAGGCGATGAAGTTTCATTAATGAAATTTATCCGTGAACTAGACAGCAAAATGGAAGTTCTTGATATGGAACAGGAAATGGCGCAACGTTACTTAAACGAAGGTTTCTCGGGTGGGGAAAAGAAACGTAATGAAATTTTACAACTTATGATGATCAAACCAAAAATTGCTGTTCTAGATGAAATTGACTCTGGACTTGATATCGATGCGCTAAAAGTAGTTTCTGAAGGTATTAATCAAATGAGAAGCGAAAACTTTGGCTGCTTAATCATTACGCATTACCAACGTCTACTAAACTACATTACGCCTGATCACGTTCACGTAATGATGCAAGGTCGCGTTGTTAAATCAGGTGGAGAAGAACTTTCTCACAAACTAGAAGCTGAAGGTTACGACTGGATCAAAGCTGAACTTGGTATTGAAGACGAGACTGTAGGACAAGCATAATTGAAGGGAGAGACTAGCATGACGGTTGAAACAAATTTAAAAATGACCGAGCAGGACGTGCGCTCCTTTTCAGAAATGAATGGTGAACCTTCGTGGTTTACTGAGCTTCGTCTTCGTTCGTTTGGTGAAGCGCAAAGCTTGCCATTACCAAAACCAGATAAAACGAAAATTCTTAGCTGGAATTTCACTGACTTTCCAGTTCATACAGTAGAAAGTTCAACTTTCAATTCTATTGAGGATTTAACAGAAGATGTTAAAGCTATCGTAGATTTAGAACAAAAAAACCTTTATATCCAACATAATAATACGCCTGCATTTTCACGCATTTCTGAAGATCTTGCAGCACAAGGTGTTATTTTGACGGATATTTTTACAGCTCTACGTGAACATGGCGATTTAGTCAAAAAATACTTTATGACTAATGGCGTGAAAACAGATGAGCATAAATTGACGGCGTTAAACGCTGCATTGATGAACGGTGGAGCATTCCTTTACGTGCCAAAAAACGTCGTTGTAGAAGAGCCCGTACAAGTGGTCTTTTATCATGACGATGCAGAAGCTTCATTGTTTAACCACGTAATCGTTGTTGCAGATACAAGCAGTAAAGTAACTTATGTGGAAAACTATTATTCTACAGTTCCACATGCAAATGGCTTGGCTAACATCGTTTCAGAAGTTTTTGCTGAAGATAACGCTCAAATTACGTACGGTGCGGTAGATACGCTAGCAGAAGGGTTTATTACGTATGTAAACCGCCGTGGTATTGTTGCACGTGATGCACGCATTGAATGGGCTTTAGGCATGATGAATGATAGCGATACAATTTCTGAAAACACAACACACTTGATCGGCGATAATTCTTTCGGTGATACGAAAAGTGTTGTAGTTGGACGTGGGTCGCAAAAACAAAACTTTACAACTCAAGTTGTTCATTGGGGTAAAGATTCAGAAGGATTTATTTTGAAGCATGGTGTTATGAAAGATTCAGCTTCTTCAATCTTTAACGGCATTGGTAAAATTGAACACGGTGCAACAAGATCTAACGCAGTACAGGAATCACGTGTATTGATGTTAAGTGAAAAAGCACGTGGCGATGCAAACCCAATTCTTTTAATCGATGAAGATGATGTAACAGCAGGACATGCGGCATCAGTTGGTCGTGTAGATCCACTTCAATTGTATTATTTGATGAGCCGCGGTATTACAAAACAGGAAGCTGAACGTCTTGTTATTCACGGTTTCTTGGCACCAGTAGTTCGAGTGTTGCCAATCGAAGGCGTTAAAAAGCAATTGACGGAGGTTATCGAAAGGAAAGTCCGCTAATGATCAACAAAGAGATAAAAAGCTATTTTCCAATACTCAACCAAGAAATAAATGGTCATCCACTGGTTTACTTGGACAGTGCCGCTACTTCACAAAAGCCGGTTCAAGTCATTGAGGCCTTAAAATCTTATTATGAATTAGATAATGCCAACGTACACCGAGGTGTTCATACACTTGGGAATCGTGCTACTGAACATTATGAAGGTGCACGTGAAAAAGTTCGGAAATTCATTAACGCTAATTCGATGGAAGAAATTATTTTCTTACGAGGAACGACAACCGCTATGAATCTTATTGCGCAAAGCTACGGCAGAGCCAATGTTCAAGAAGGCGATGAGATTGTCATTACCTATATGGAACATCATTCTAATATTATTCCATGGCAACAATTAGCGAAAGAACGTGGAGCCATTTTAAAATATGTTGAGCTTGAAAAAGACGGCACGATTTCGTTAGAGCAAGTCCGCGCAGTCGTGACGGAGCGAACAAAAATCGTCTCAATGGTTTATGTCTCGAATGTTCTTGGTACGATGAATCCAGTAAAAGAAGTTGCACAAATTGCGCATGAAAATGGAGCAGTTATGGTGGTTGATGGTGCTCAAGCAGCGCCACATCTGAAAATAGATGTTCAGCAATTGGATTGTGATTTCTTTGCATTTTCTGGTCACAAAATGTGTGGACCAACTGGTATCGGCGTTCTTTACGGCAAAAAAGAGTTATTGAATAATATGGAACCTGTAGAATTTGGTGGAGAAATGATCGATTTCGTTGGTTTATACGATTCGACATGGAAAGAACTGCCTTGGAAATTTGAAGGCGGTACACCAATTATTGCAGGTGCAGTTGGTTTAGGTGCAGCTATAGATTTTCTTAACGAGATTGGGTTAGATGAAATTGAGAAGCATGAACATCAAATGGCTGCTTACGCAATGGAAAAAATGAACTTGATCGAAGGATTAGATATATATGGACCAACCGACCCACAAAAACGTGCGGGTATTGTGACGTTCAATTTGAACGACGTTCATCCGCATGATGTCGCTACTGTCTTAGACATGAGCGGAATCGCGGTTCGTGCAGGTCATCACTGTGCGCAACCTTTAATGAAATGGCTGGAAGTTTCAGCTACAGCACGCGCTAGCTTCTATTTATACAATAACGAGTCAGATGTTGACCGTTTAGTAGAAGGGCTGCGTTCGGCAAAGGAGTATTTCAACGATGTCTTCTAATAACTTAGACCAATTATACCGACGCGTTATTATGGATCATTACAAAACGCCCCGCAATAAAGGGACGATTGAAAATGATAGTGTTAGTATTGAGATGAACAATCCGACCTGTGGAGATCGCATCCAACTGACTTTGCAGGTCGAAGACGGCATAGTCAAAGATGCGAAGTTTGACGGTGAAGGATGTTCGATTTCAATGGCTTCTGCTTCGATGATGACGCAAGCTGTCAAAGGGCAGAAAATTGATACGGCATTAAAACTTTCCGGTATCTTTTCAGATATGATGCTTGGTAAAGAGTACGATGATTCGATTGATCTTGGTGATATTGAAGCTTTACAAGGCGTCTCTCAATTTCCAGCCCGTATAAAGTGTGCGACTTTGGCTTGGAAAGCTATGGAAAAAGGCGTGCAAAACGAAGAAAAATCGTAACATAGAACGGAGGAACGACGATGGCGAAAAAAATGCCGGAAATCGGTGATTATAAATATGGGTTCCACGACAAAGATGTTTCAGTATTTAGATCTAAAAGAGGTCTGACTGAAGATATCGTAAGAGAAATTTCGAAGATCAAAGAAGAACCAGAATGGATGCTCAAATCTCGTCTAAAAGCATTGAAATTGTTTTATTCAATGCCAATGCCACAATGGGGCGGCGATTTAGGTTCACTAAACTTTGATGAGATTACGTATTACGTAAAACCATCTGAAGCGAGCCAAACTTCATGGGATGAAGTGCCTGAAGAAATCAAACGTACCTTTGATAAATTAGGAATTCCAGAAGCAGAGCAAAAATATTTAGCGGGTGTATCAGCTCAATATGAGTCTGAAGTTGTTTACCACAACATGAAAGTTGAATTAGAAGACATGGGTATCGTCTTTAAAGATACGGGTTCTGCACTTCGTGAGAACGAAGATCTTTTCAAAGAATACTGGCAGTCAGTAATTCCAGCGGCAGACAATAAGTTCGCTGCGTTGAACACGGCAGTTTGGTCTGGTGGATCGTTTATTTATGTGCCAAAAGGCATTAAAGTAGAATCACCACTTCAAGCTTACTTCCGTATCAACTCGGAAAACATGGGCCAATTTGAACGTACATTGATTATTGTGGATGAAGGCGCAAGCGTTCATTACGTAGAAGGTTGTACAGCTCCTGTTTACACAACGAACTCACTTCACTCAGCTGTTGTTGAGATCATCGTGAAAAAAGATGCTTATTGCCGTTATACAACGATTCAAAACTGGGCAAACAACGTCTTTAACCTTGTAACGAAACGTGCATTTGTGTACGAAAACGGGACAATGGAATGGATTGATGGCAACATCGGTTCGAAATTGACGATGAAGTACCCGGCTGTTTACTTGAAAGGCGAAGGCGCACGTGGCATGACATTGTCAATCGCAATCGCTGGTAAAGGTCAGCATCAGGATGCTGGAGCAAAAATGGTTCACTTGGCTCCAAATACGTCTTCTTCAATTGTTTCGAAATCAATTTCAAAACAAGGCGGGAAAGTAACGTATCGCGGAATCGTTCATTTTGGACGCAAAGCAGATGGCGCACGTTCAAACATTGAATGTGACACATTAATCATGGATAACCAATCTACTTCTGATACAATTCCATACAACGAAATCTTAAACGATAACGTTTCACTGGAACACGAAGCAAAAGTTTCAAAAGTGTCTGAAGAGCAATTGTTCTACTTGATGAGCCGTGGTGTTTCTGAGCAAGAAGCAACAGAAATGATCGTAATGGGCTTTATCGAACCATTTACAAAAGAACTTCCAATGGAATATGCGGTAGAAATGAACCGTTTAATCAAGTTCGAAATGGAAGGCTCGATCGGTTAATAAATTTACATGTAACCCTTGGTGTGATCGTTTTCACGCCAAGGGTTATTTTTTATGCATAGCTTTAAATACGCAATTAATCAATTATTATAGTTTGAATTATTGTTTAATGGGTATAAGAAGAGAGTAGATAATTTTATAGGAGGAATGTTGAATATGAGTCAAAAATTCGATGCATTAAAAGAAAAGTTGAGTAATGCTGACTTAAGCGAAGCAAAAGAAGTATTGGCACAAGCAAAAGAGGCTTATGATGATGGACAAATTGATGAAACTGAAAAGAAAGAATTGATGGATTCTGCAAAATCCGTAATTACGAAAAAAGGGATAGGCGGGCTATTCTAAGTTTAAAAATTTAAGTGGTCTATTACGAATAAGCTTTGGCGTGTTTTATTACGCCAAAGCTTATTTTTTATGGGTTCAATGGGCTCTATAATAATTTTAGAAAGTACAATTGTTTCTGTAAGTTGTTTATAGTCTAGTTAAAGAAGTGTCACTAATCCATGTGTTAGCATACAACTAAAAAATAGGTGATCCCGCAGTCGTTTCTTTTTAAATAACAGGAAGACAATGTACCAAGAAATAGTACTCAAATTACTCATTTTAGATAAGCTCTTAGAAGGTAAAAGTCTCTTTAAAATAAGACGTTCTATTTGTTCTATGTTATCATAAAATAATAACGAAAATGGGGGCGGGACTATGATTTATGTAGGTTTGACGGGTTGGGGAGATCATCCGGATGTCTATAGCCCGAGCTCAAAGAAAACAGATAAATTAAGTGATTATAGTGCTCATTTTCCAATTGTTGAATTGGATTCTTCCTTTTATGCGGTTCAACCAGAACGGAATATTCGTAAGTGGATTGCGGAAACACCTGAACAATTTCAATTTGTCGTAAAAGCTTATCAAGGCATGACCGGTCATCTGCGTGGTGAAAACCCATTTGAGTCACGTGATGCCATGTTTGAAGCATTTAGTAAATCTGTACAACCTCTAAAAGAGGAAGGCAAACTAGCTATGGTGTTACTACAATTTCCACCATGGTTTGATTGTCAAAAAGAAAATGTTGAACAGCTTCGGGAAATTATCGATCGTCTTAAAGAATTTGATTTGGCAATCGAATTTCGCCATCAGTCTTGGTATGCTAATGCGATGAGTGCAAAAACGGTAGATTTTCTTCGGGACAATAATCTTATTCACTCGGTTTGTGATGAACCACAAGCAGGTGAAGGGTCTATTCCGCTTGTACCAATAGCTACTAGGAATGATAAAGTGTTACTGCGTATTCATGGTCGTAACGTCCACGGCTGGGTAAATCCTGGGGGTGGGCAAAACTGGCGAGAAGTTCGTTATTTGTATGATTACAATAACGAAGAGCTTGAGGAAATTAGTGCGGTCGTAGAGTCATTAACTAAGACTACTGAAAATGTTTATGTCGTTTTTAATAATAACTCAGGGGGACATGCAGCAGGTGATGCCAAGCAGTTCCAAAAGATGAATGGTTTAACATTTGATGGGTTATCACCAAAGCAAATGGATTTATTTGAAGGAGGATTTTAATGGTTTTCATCGTTATGGCAGTTGTTGGAGTACTATCCGGCATACTGGGTGCCCTAATTGGATTGGGTGGGGGCGTTATATTGGTGCCTGCTCTACTATTTATGGGGACTAGCTTTGCATTTTTCCCTGAACTTTCACCACAAAAAATCGTTGGACTGTCGGTTATCATGATGATTTTTACAGGACTTTCTTCAACCTTAGCCTATATGAAAGTTCGAACAGTCGATTACAAAAGTGGATTTATTTTCTTTGCAGGAAGTGCACCGGGGACAATTGTCGGTGCTTTTATTAATAAAAATTTAGATTTGCCATCTTTCAATTTATATTTTGGCATTCTTCTAGTTTTCCTGTCAATACTCCTACTGTTACGCGATCGTCTCAAAGCCGTTCGGTGGTTTGTGGACAATGGTCGCAAAACAACATTTATAGACAAACAAAATAAAGAGTACATTTACGGTTACCCGATTTGGTTTGCATTGTTATTAACATTTTTTGTAGGAGTTGCATCTGGATTGTTTGGAATCGGTGGCGGTTCTATTGTTGTACCGGCAATGATTCTGTTGTTTTTATTTCCTCCTCATGTTGCTGTTGGGACGTCAATGCTAATGGTTTTTCTATCAGCACTTGTCAATTCGGTTACACATATCTCATTAGGGAACGTTCCTTGGATATACACACTCGCAGTTGTGCCAGGTGCTTATATCGGTGCAAAAGTTGGTGCAGCGTTAAACAAACGTCTCAATTCAGAAGTATTAGTAACTATTCTACGAATTGTGCTTCTCGTGCTTGGGCTACGTTCAATTTACGAAGGAATATTCAGCAGTTAAAGAGGTGTTTTCATGAGTGAAACGATTCATATTTATCATACAAATGATTTGCATAGTCATTTTACAAATTGGCCGCGTATAAAGTCATTTTTAGCAGAACGAAAAAGATGGCACGAAGAAGAAGGCGATGTTTGTCTTGTTTTGGATATTGGCGACCATGTTGATCGCTCTCATCCTTATACAGAAGGTACAGCTGGTAAAGGCAATGTTCAATTGCTAAACGAAGCAAATTACGATGCGGTCACAATCGGTAATAACGAAGGTATAACGTTGTCGAAAGATGAGTTGGATGATTTGTATGTTCAGGCTAAGTTTGATGTTGTGGTTTCAAATCTATTTGATTTGCAAGGCAACCGACCAAAATGGGCAAAACCATACAAAATTATTCAAACAGCAAGTGGGACACGTATAGGTTTGATTGGTGCTACTGCTGAATTTACTCCGTTTTACCGCAAACTGGGATGGCAAATCACCGACGCGAAAAGAGCCATCATTCAATCGGTAGAAGAAATTAAAGACAAAACCGATTTGATTGTTTGTTTGTCTCATTTAGGCATTAAAGAGGATGAGTTATTGGCAGAACTTTGCCCGCAAATTAATATTATTTTAGGTGCGCATACTCATCATGTTTTTCATGATGGAAAATGGCAAGGTAATACATTACTTGGCGCTGCTGGGAAATTCGGATTTTTTGTTGGTCATATTACAGTAGAGAAGGATTTCAAAAAAACTTCTGCTCGATTAGTTGAAGTATCCAGACTATGCGAAGTTCAAGAAAAGTTCGATGAACATCTCATTGAACAAGGAAGAATTCAAATGAATGAACTTGTATTTCGGAGTGATAAAGAGTTGAAAGCAGAATGGTTCAAGGATTCAGAGCTTGCAACTTTATTTGGTGAAGCGATGATTGAATTTACAGGTGCTGATTGTGCACTATTCAATGCGGGAATATTTATGGAAGACTTACACGAAGGAGAAATGACACGTTATAACTTTCACAAGATGTTGCCACATCCCATCAATCCATGTGTCGTCGAGCTAAGTGGTGCAGAGCTAAAAGAAATTTATTTGCAATCCTTGAATTCTGAATGGCCTCAACTTGAGTTAAAAGGAATGGGATTCCGAGGAGCGGTGTTTGGCAAAATGATTCATTTAAATATGGAGCTTATTGATCGCCGTTTATATATAGGGGACCGAAGAGTTGTACATGATCAAATTTATCAGTTGGTTACATTAGACATGCTGACATTCGGCTATTTTTTCCCGAGTTTGAAAAGAGCTAGGAAAACATATTATATGCCAGAATTTCTACGTGACGTGTTTGGTCAATATTTTCGTAGTAAAGCATTAAAGTAGTAGAGGCGGTTAGAATAAACATTCAGTTGATATTAGCGTGAATTTGGGCTATGCTTAAAAGGAAAGTTATAATGGTGGGTAGAGGCTGCAAAACTGATCAGTAGGGTGCGCGAGTTTGACCGCGTTGAACGTATCTGAAAGGAAGTTTTGCCGAAATTTACTTCTTATGGTCATAAGAAGTAGGTTGGGGGCATTCTGAAAAAGAATGTCACTGTCATTTAAGCAATTGCTTAAATGGAGGGCTACAGGGTTGTTTGATGTTTTACCGCACAGACGAATTGTAGAAAGCTGACTTTATCCAACTGGAGAGGTCAGCTTTTTTTTCTCAATTTCACCCATCAAAAATAAGGAGGAGTTAATATGGAGAATACGATTTTTTCGATTTTGCCACCGATTATTGCAATTGTAATGGTCTTACTAACACGTCGCGTCCTTTTATCGTTAGGCGCAGGGATTGTGGCAGCAGCTATTATTCTTACATGGTTTGCACCACTAGAAGCCTTACAGGAACTTTTCACATCATTCGCAATTATTTTTTGGGATGGCGGATTTAACGCCTATAACGTCTTTATCCTTTTGTTTCTCTTACTGTTAGGTGTAATTACGGCATTTGTTAGTCTCTCAGGAGGCAGTCATGCTTTCGCTGAATGGGCATCAACTCACATTAAATCTCGCCGTGGTGCAAAAGTATTAACAGTTGTTCTTGGCATGGTCATCTTTATCGATGATTATTTCAACGCATTGGCTGTTGGACAAGTAGCGCGTCCGATTACGGACAAATACAAAGTTTCACGTGCCAAGCTGGCTTACTTTATCGATTCGACTGCAGCACCTGTCTGTGTGGTGTCACCCGTATCAAGTTGGGGAGCAGCGATTATCGGTATCATTGCAACGATTTTAGCAGGTCAAACTTTCGTGGAATATTCTGCACTTGAGGCATTTCTTTGGATGGCACCAATGAACTTTTATGTAGTCGCTTCTCTTGCTATCGTCTTTTTCGTCGCAGTTCGCGATGTTGATTTTGGTGAAATGAAAAAACACGAAGTACTAGCTATTTCTAAAGGACAGCTTTTCGATCCTGAAAAAACAATTCCGGGCGAAATGAAAGAGGAATTTCCGACTCATTCACATGGTCATGTGAGAGATTTGTTACTTCCTATTTTGCTGTTGATCGTCGGAACGGTAGTTGCGATGATTTGGACGGGCTACCAAAATGCTGGCCAAGTGGTTGATATTTGGTTGATTTTTGAAAATACAGATGTGCCGGCTTCACTATTGGTAGGCGGACTTCTTGGAGCATTAACCTCTATAATTCTTTATTCGCTTCAAATGAAAGTTAATAAAACAGCCAACTTGGGTTGGATTGGCAAAGGAATTTGGGCTGGAATCAAGTCCATGATGGGAGCAGTATTAATCCTGGTATTCGCTTGGTCATTAACTTCCTTGATCGGTTCATTAGAAACAGGAACATACTTAGCTGGTGTCGTTTCTGACGGCAATGTCCCTACAGCGATTTTGCCAGTTCTGTTATTTGTTTTAGCAGGAGTTATGGCTTTTTCTACTGGAACGTCATGGGGCTCTTTTGGTATACTTTTACCGATTGCTGGAACAATTATGATCGAAGCAGAGCCTGCGCTATTATTGCCAGCACTATCTGCAGTTTTAGCAGGAGCAGTATTCGGTGATCATTGTTCACCGATTTCTGATACGACTATCTTGTCTTCAACAGGAGCAGGAAGTAATCATATGGACCATGTCTTAACCCAAATACCTTACGCATTAACTGCTGCTGGTATCGCTGCAATCGGGTACATTGTCATAGGTTTCACTGGTTCTTTGTTACTGTCATTAGGTGCTGTACTAATCGTTCTAGCAGTACTGTTTGTAGTATGGTCCCAACGGACAACTATTATTGAAAAACAGCAAAATAATTTATAGAAGTAAGGCAGAGGAGCTTATCCTCTGCCTTTTTACTTTTGCTACAATAGTTTTTTTCAATTAAATTTCGAAATCATCTTTACATTAAAGCGCTCTCTCGGTATACTAATTTTAGATTAGTAAATAATCTGAAAACAAACAAAATTCCTATTTTTATGTAAAAAGAATGGGAATACTAAGGGGGAAGAGAGATGGAACGTTCGCAATGGGGTACACGTGCCGGTTTTATCATGGCAGCCGTCGGCTCTGCAGTAGGTTTAGGTAACATTTGGCGTTTTCCATATGTTGCGTATGAAAATGGTGGGGGTGCCTTTTTTATACCATACCTATTTGCATTATTGACTGCCGGTATACCAATATTAATTTTAGAATTCACGATCGGCCATAAGTATAGAGGGTCAGCACCGTTATCATTTTTCCGAATGGGCGGTAGAAAATTAGAGTGGCTTGGTTGGTGGGCAGTGTTTGTGTCCTTTGTTATATCCGTGTACTATGCCGTTATTATTGCTTGGGCAATGCGCTATACTATTTTTTCTTTCAATCAGGCATGGGGTACAGATACACAAGACTTCTTATTCAATGAATTTTTACAACTTACAGTTAGTCCAGGGCAAACAGGTGGGATTGTCTGGGGTGTGTTTATTCCTTTAGTTCTTGTTTGGGCGATTACACTCGGGATTTTACTTGCCGGTGTTAAAAAAGGAATTGAAATGGCTAACCGAATTTTCATCCCAACGTTAGTTATTATTTTCTTAGCAGTGGTAATTCGAGCAATTACACTAGATGGTGCTTTGATTGGATTGGAAGCGTTTTTCCAACCTGATTTTACTGCCATTATGAATCCATCGGTTTGGGTCGCAGCTTATGGACATATCTTCTTTAGTTTATCTGTAGCATTTGCGATCATGATCACTTATTCATCGTATTTACCGAAGAAATCAGATATCACGAATAATGCATTTATTACAGGGTTTGCTAACTCAAGCTTTGAATTACTTGCAGGTATCGGAATTTTCGCAGCACTTGGATTTATGGCGACACAACAAGGAGTTCCAGTTTCTGAAGTAGCTTCAGCGGGTGTCGGCTTAGCATTTGTTGTATTCCCACAAATCATTAATGAGTTCCCAAGTTTTAATGGATTGTTTGGATTCCTATTCTTCCTATCGTTAACACTTGCTGGATTGACATCATTAATGTCAATTACAGAAACGTATGTTGCTGGATTCACTGAGAAATTCGGAATTTCACGCAGAAAAGCTGTTGTATTTGGTGGCGGACTTGCGGCTCTAATTTCAATTTTATTCGCAACTCAAGGTGGATTATTCTTCCTAGATCTTGCAGATTACTTTATCAACCAATTTGGTGTTGCTGCAGTCGGTTTAGTGGAAGTTGTGTTAGTTGTTTGGGTATTCCGCAAAGCAGACTTACTTAAAGCTCATGCAAACGAAATTTCAGATATTCATCTGGGTGCATGGTGGAAAGTCAGCCTCGGAATTATCACGCCAATTGTCTTAGGCTATATGATGTTTGGGTTACTGAAAATGAACATTTTACAAGAGTTTGATACGGAAACAGGTAACTATGAAGGATATTCTAACATGTTTACTTTATCAGGCGGCGTAGCAGTAGCTTCGGCTGCAATAGTATTCGGTATCCTATTCTCTATTGCAAAATGGCATAAAAATCAAGGTGAATATGACGAGCGTAGTTAAAAGGGGGAGTAGCATATGTCAACAAGTTCAATCGTAGTTATGATTATTGGTATGGTTTTAGTTTGGGGAGGTTTAGCTGCCAGTATTTTTCACGCAGTTAATACCGGCAAAAAGAAACGTAATTCAAGCGCTACAAATAACCTATAAAATAAAAGCCCGGAAACGAAAAGTTTCCGGGCTTTTCTATGGATTTGGAGCACGATGGCAACTTGTGAGGAACAGAGCTTTATGATACATTTGGAATTGAATTAGATTCCTATTCAAATCAGATAGACAGGGGAAGATGTGCATGTCAGAAAAAAAAGAACATCTTAGAAAGCCTGATTGGTTAAAAATTAAATTAAACACCAATGAAAACTATACAGATTTAAAGAAAATGATGCGAGAAAACAACTTAAATACGGTTTGTGAAGAAGCAAAATGTCCAAATATCCATGAATGCTGGGGAACGCGAAGAACGGCAACTTTTATGATTTTAGGAGCAATTTGTACAAGAGCTTGCCGTTTCTGCGCAGTCAAAACAGGATTGCCAAATGAGTTAGATCTACAGGAACCAGAACGTGTAGCAGCATCTGTAAAAATGATGAACTTAAAACATGCAGTCATCACAGCAGTTGCACGAGACGATTTAAAAGACGGTGGTTCAACAGTTTTTGCTGAAACAATTCGAGCGATCAAACGTGCTAATCCATTTACAACAATCGAAGTTTTGCCGTCTGATATGGGTGGAGTCTATGAAAACCTTGAACGACTAATGGATGCTAAACCAGATATTTTAAACCATAATATCGAAACTGTACGTCGACTTACACCGAGAGTTCGTGCACGTGCTAAATACGATCGATCACTTGAGCTGTTAAAGCGTTCAAAAGAAATGCATCCGGAAATTCCAACAAAATCTTCGTTAATGATTGGCTTGGGAGAAACGAAAGAAGAAATTATTGAAGTAATGGATGATTTGCGCGCGAACGATGTCGATATCATGACAATCGGTCAGTATTTACAGCCGACAAAAAAACATTTAAGTGTACAAAAATACTATTCGCCAAAAGAATTCAAGGAACTCTGGGAAATTGCGATGACCAAAGGGTTTTCTCATTGCCAAGCAGGTCCGTTGGTTCGAAGCAGCTATCATGCGGATGAGCAAGTCAATGCAGCTGCTAAAGAGCGTCAGCGTCTCGGCGATATACAAACAGCTGCTATAAACAGCTAATGGATGGTGAAAATATGATTACATTGGATCAATGGCAATATGATATACTAATTGACCACCGAGAAGGCTTTAAAGAAGAAGCAATAACTACTCGTTACAGCGAAATTTTATCGAAATATGATTATATATTAGGTGACTGGGGCTATGGACAATTACGGTTAAAAGGATTTTTTGAAGACATAAATCACAAGGCGACTTATGATACGAAAATAAGTACGCTGCAGGACTACCTTTACGAATACTGCAATTTTGGCTGTGCCTATTTTGTTATAAAAAAAGTTGGAAAAGCAACTCCTCCAATTGAAGAAGCAGAACAAGAAGTAAAAGAAGTACAAGAATTAGAACCAGAAGTACAAACTCTCGAAGCAGACGTTTAATCTGCTAGAGGGTTTTTTTTATGCATTATGATATGATAAAGAGAGAAATAGAAGATTTTCAAACGCCTATTGGAGGGTATTTTTATGTATTTTATTGACCGAAGCAAAATCACTGAAACGATTCAGTATATGAATTCTTTATTGGAGTTTTATGAGGCACAACAGCAGTGGACATCTATTGGAGACAAACTTGCTTTAGAGCGCGTAGGCGCAAATATTATCGAAGCGATTATCGATGTAGGAAATTCAATGATAGATGGCTTTATTATGCGCGACCCGGGAAGTTACGATGACATTATTGATATTTTAGTGGATGAAAAAGTAATTACTAAAGAGATGGACCTGCCATTAAAAAAAGTAATTGCTTTGCGGAAAATGTTAGTACGTGAATTTATGAAGGTAGATCAGCAAGCTGTTGTGAATGCGTTGGATGAAAACATCGAATCATTAAAAGCGTTTGGTCCAAAAGTAGAACATTATTTAGTTCACGAGCTTGGCCCAGTTTCAGCATTTATACCGGAGATAAAAGATGGAAACTAGAAAAAGGTATAGAGCATATTGCCTGGATTTAGACGGAACGATTTACCGCGGATCAGAAGTAGTTGAAGAGGCAGCGGAATTTGTTGAACGGTTACAGCAACAAGAAATCGAACCTTTTTACATTACAAACAATGCATCGATGACACAACAACAACTAAAAGATAAACTGGCTGGGTTTGGTATTATAGCTAAAAAAGAGCAGATTATGTCTTCGGCAATTGCAGCTGCAAAATATATCAAACGTTGGTATCCTGGCAAGACAGTGTACATGATAGGTTCAGATGGTTTAGACCAAGCATTGCATCAAGAAGGACTTGAGCGAGTACAAGAGGATGCGGATATTGTATTAATAGGACTTGATAAAAGCCTAACATATGATAAGTTAGCAACTGCTTGTTTAGAGCTTCGAAAAGGAGCTGTCTTTCTATCTACTAATAAAGATTTAGCCTTTCCGTCCGAAAAAGGATTTTTACCAGGTAATGGAGCAATTACGCGTCTTGTATCGGCTTCGACTGGAATCGAGCCCGTTTTTATCGGCAAACCAGAAATTCATATGTTGGAAGCCATTCAGCATGAGTCTAGATTTGAGAAAAACGATATGGTTATGATTGGAGACAACTACGATACCGATATTCAAGCGGGAATTCGTTTTGGAATAGATACGATTCATGTTAATACAGGAGTTAGCAGTAAGGCTCTAGTAGCTGAAAAAGAGCAATTACCAACCCACATGATTGAAAATCTGGGTCATTGGAAAATTTGAAGACAAAAAAGCCCAGCAAAGCGACATATAGTCATTTTGCTGGGCTGCAATGCATGTTGAGAATACACAATCCGAATGTATTTTTCTTTTTATGAAAACCGATGAAGGGTTAAAATAATGGATTTTCATCTATGAATTCATAGACTTTTTTAGTCAATTCATCTGGAGAATCGGCTTCCACAATTTCGCCATTGACCAAGGCATATAAAGACTCGGAACATTTTGTGCAATAGCTTAAACAGCCGTATTCCAAAACATCGAGATTAGGATCTCGTTCGAGTTTTTCAAAAGAACCTTGCGCGCCATTCACAATATTACTAATACAAAATTCTACAATTGGTTTCATTCTAAGTCACCTCACTACAACGAAATCCTACCTTTTTTAGCTGCTGGAGTCAATTAATTGATTTCTAGTGAAAGCATTGTGAAAGTTATCACAATCAGCTATACTCATATGTGAGAAATTGATCAGACAGACGAACTTTAAAGGAGATTTTTATGCGAAAACTAGTCTTACTTGGAGGCGGATATGGCAACATGCGAATATTGCTTCGTTTATTGCCGACCAGCTTACCGCAAGATACCGAAATTATTCTTATTGACCGTACTCCTTTCCACAGCATGAAGACAGAGTTTTATGCTTTAGCAGCTGGTACAGAGTCAGATCATGAAGTACGTGTACCGTTTCCTGAGCATGAGCGTTTAACGCTTGTAAACGGTGAAATAGTAGAAATCGGTCTTCAAGAAAAATGCATTTTCATGGAAAATGGCGACCGTATTGCATACGATGATTTAGTTATTGGCTTGGGTTGTGAAGATAAATACCATAACGTACCTGGAGCTGATGAATTTACGTACAGCATTCAAACAATCGGTAAATCGCGTGCAACTTACCAAGCATTGCTTGGCTTGCCTGCAGGCGCAGTAGTAGGTGTAGTAGGAGCAGGTTTGAGTGGAATTGAGTTGGCGAGTGAATTGCGTGAAAGCCGAAAAGACTTAAACATTAAATTATTTGACCGTAGCCCTCGAATTTTACGTGATTTTCCTGAACGTCTAAGTAATTTTGTGAAAAATTGGTTTGAAAATCATAATGTTGACGTAGTATCAAATTCAAATATTACACAAGTTGAACCAAAAATGCTCCACAATCATGAAGAAACAATTCCAGTAGATGCAGTTGTTTGGACTGCCGGTATTCAGCCTGTTAAACCAGTTCGTGATTTAGGCCTTGAATGTGATGGGACTGGACGTGTAGTAATCAACCAGTATCATCAATTACCAACTGATGAGCATGTTTATGTTGTAGGCGATTGTGCTGCTTTACCTATGGCTCCTTCAGCACAATTAGCAGAGGAACAAGCAGAACAAATCGTTAAAGTATTAAAAGCAATTTGGAAAGATGAACCCTTACCAGAAACAATGCCTGAAATTAAGTTGAAAGGCTTCCTTGGTTCTTTAGGTAAAAAACAAGGATTTGCTTATTTAGCAGATCGCACAGTGACGGGTCGCATTGCTCGCTTGATGAAGTCAGGTGTTTTGTGGATGTATAAATGGCATAACGGCTAATAGAAAAGCTCGTAGACTGTAGGTAAACTCGATTTGTTTGAGTTGTCTATGGTCTTTTTCTTTGAGGCAGATCTGCATAGAAAAAGGTTTCGGAATACGTTCATTCCAAAACCTTTACTACTTTTTTATTCAACTACAGAAAACCCATGCTTTTCAAGTTCGCGATAAACAGGTTTCAACTGTACATAACCTTCGCCAACAACTTCCCCTTCAACTAAAACTAAAGGATAGAAAAATTCATCGTCCATAATGCGTTGGGCATAGTCTTTTTGATGATCGAGTTTAATCGGTTTCTCAATGTCGATATAGGTAATTGAAAATGGTTGATCTTTGTATTTTCTTGAGATAGCGGCTTCTAGCCACTCGTAAGTATCAATTGACGAAGGTGCATTGACACAACTTGCGCAAATAACATCGGTTCCGTAGACTTCAATAGATAATTCCTTCTTCATAGTTTGGACCCCCTGTGAATTCATTAGTGGCTTTTTCCTTCTAATCACATTATAATGATTATAATGAAAGGAGTCGATATAAATGACTGAAGCTTTGCTAGAAGATCAAGTAATGGAAGTCTTAGATAAATTACGTCCATTCCTTTTACGTGACGGGGGAGACTGTGAACTTGTTGATATAGAGGATGGTATCGTAAAACTTCGTTTACTCGGCGCATGCGGTAGCTGCCCAAGTTCGACCATCACATTAAAAGCAGGAATTGAACGCGCGTTAGTGGAAGAAGTTCCTGGAATCGTAGAAGTAGAACAAGTATTTTAAAGCCAAGGGACCTTTTTAGGTCTCTTTTTCTTTATAAGTAAATAACGGCAGTGATTCTTACTTTTATAAAACTTTGGTTTAAGGTTAACGACTTGAACAATGATAGAAATGATTGCTATGATAGAGCTAGAGGAAGGTGATCAAATTGACAGAAGTAGTAGAAATTACAGAAGCAGCCTCATTCCAGATTAAAGAAATGATGCGTCACAACGAAGAAGAAGATTCCTATTTACGCGTTGCCGTTAAAGGTGGCGGATGTAGTGGATTGACATATGGTATGGGGTTTGAAAAAGATAAAACAGATGAGGACGATCGGTACGAACAATTTGGCATTCCGATTTTAATTGCCAAAGAAGATGCTCCGATTCTTCAAGGTACTGTAGTCGATTATAAACAGTCTCTAATGGGTGGCGGATTCACGATAGAAAATCCAAATGCCATTGCATCTTGTGGCTGTGGAACTTCATTCCGGACTGCTAAAAAAGAAGGTACTCCTGAGAATTGTTAGAAGTCGGTCACAAACCGGCTTTTTTCTTGTGGATAAGTCTATGTTAAACATATTATTGAGTTGAAATCATTGAGTAATAGGTCTAATATAGAAGATAGATGTTTATCGGTGCGCCAAGGTTTTATTGCTTTGACGATATTCGATTAAAAAATGACTTGAAGGTGGTTGCGATTGTGTTGAAAAGACCGTCAATATTAGTATTAGGTGCAGGTTACGGTGGATTAACTACTGTAGTAAACTTGCAAAAAGTTCTGGGCACAGATGCTGCAGACATTACATTAATTAACAAAAACGAATATCATTACGAAAGCACATGGCTTCACGAAGCTGCTGCAGGGACATTACTTCCTGAGCAAGTGCGTTACGACATTAAAGATGTAATCGATAGTGTCAAAGTTAAATTTGTACAGGCGACTGTTGAGGCAATTGACGTAGTCGGTAAAAAAGTTTCAACAGATAATGGCGAATTTACATATGATTATATTGTCATTGCACTTGGCTTCGAAGGTGAAACTTTCGGAATTGAAGGTCTTGATAAATATGCATTGTCAATTGCTAACGTAAAAGCTGCACGTTATATCCGTGACCATATTGAATTCCAATTTGCTACATGGTCTGCAGAGCCAGTTAAGGATGATAGCCGTTTAACAATTATCGTTGGAGGCGCTGGATTTACAGGAATTGAATTTCTTGGTGAATTGGCTAACCGCGTACCTGAACTTTGTAAAGAGTACGATGTGCCACGCGAAAAAGTTCGTGTTGTCTGTGTAGAAGCTGCACCAATGGTATTACCTGGATTTGATCCAGAACTAGTAAACTATGCAGTAGGTCACTTAGAGTCTAAAGGTATTGAGTTCTCAATTGGCACGCCAGTTGTAGAAGCGACTATAGAAGGCGTTAAAATCAAAAAAGGCGAAGATGAATTTGAATTCATCAAAGCTGGTACAGTTGTATGGGCTGCAGGTATTCGTGGCAACAAACTAATTGAAGCTACGCCTATTGAAAACATGCGCGCTCGCGTTAAAGTTGAAAAAGATCTGCGTGCTCCAGGTTATGATGATGTATTCATCATTGGTGACTGTGCGTTGATGATCAACCCAGAAACAAATCGTCCATTTCCACCAACTGCTCAGATAGCTATGCAGCAAGGGGAAGTTGTAGCGAAAAACTTAAAAGCGTTAATGAGCAATGATACAACAGTTGAATTTGTTCCAGATCTTAAGGGAACAGTTTGTTCACTTGGGGATGACGATGCAATTGGTGTAGTATTCGGCAAAAAAGTTACAGGCAAACGAGCTTCATTCATGAAGAAAATGATTGATAACCGTGCGCTATTCATGATTGGCGGACCAATGCTTGTGGTGAAAAAAGGTAAATTTAACGTTCTATAAGCTAGAAGATCAAAAGCTCCCTTTGAGGGGAGCTTTTTTTGTAGTTTAGGGAGCATCTTTATAGATTACTTTTAATAGAAAGAGGGATGCTTGTGGCAACGAATAAACGTGGCAATGTGTGGCTTGGAGCAGCCGGACTGGTAGTAAACTCAAAAGGAGAATGGCTCGTTGTAAAAAAGAGATATGGTGGATTGCATGGGAAATGGTCATTGCCAGCTGGGTTTGTGCAAGGCAATGAAACAATTGACCATGCTGCTTTGAGAGAAGTAAAAGAAGAAACTGGAATTGACTGTGAGATGGTCGAACTGATCGGATTCCGTTCTGGAGTTCTTCAAGAAAAAATTAGCGATAATATGGCCGTTTTCTTATTAAAAGCGATAAACGAGGAGCAACCCGTCATCGCACAACTAGCTGAGTTGTATTCAGCTGATTGGCTATCTCCAACCGAATTAGCAACAGGAGGAGAAGCTTCTGTAATGCTTGTTGAAATGGCTTCTTATTCATTAGAAAAAGGATTAACACCTATCAACCATGTAGACCCTGGAAAAGTTTTTGGTTATTCAGACTACAAATTGTTTTTCAGAAAATAGCTGTAAAACAAATAAAATTAAAATTAATTCGAAAAAATTGTAATGATAGCGTTTACATAAAGGCTTTATCTATTGCACTCCGGATAAAGTCGTGCTATATTATCAGAATATTACAAACAAGAATAGAAGGAGGTGTTTCAGATGACAAACTTTAAAAAGGTTAAAAATGTCAACAATTGCCCATATTGTTCAGGACAAGGCTATTTTCAATTACGACTGGGTGGTTCAGAAACGTGCTCCTGCTGTTCGGGTTCAGGGAAAAAATAATTGGTTTGACGATGGCGAACGGGAATAAAGATTCCGTTCGCTATTTTGTTTGGGGAAATTTTGCAAATGACTTGTCTTCTGCCATTTACGATAAGTGACAAAGCGATGAACTCTGTCTCGTTGGATTGAAAGCCTTTGTTTTTTCGGTTAAACTGATGAAAGGAATAACGGAGGTTAGAATTTATGAACAGTTCATTTACGATTGTGCAATTGATTATTTCGATGTTGCTTTTTTATGTTATGTTCTTCGGAATTGGCTTTTTATTAAATATGTTACTTCGGATGACTTGGCTAATGGCTGTCGTTTATCCGGTAGTCATCTTATTAGTTGTAGATGATGTAGGCGTTTTTGATTATTTCACCAATCCTGGTGAATCTTTCGCTATGCTTGGAGATACGATTACGTCTATGACAGGCAGTGACATTGCTGTCTTGCTTGCTGGTTGGGCAGGCGCGATCACGTCAGGATTTGTCATGAAAATTTTACGCAAAATGGGATATCAAATGTTTTAAAAAAATCGCCGATCCGGTTATCCGGATCGGCGATTTTTTGCATTAAAATGATGATTATATAACAATGCCGTAAATAATAAAGGAAAGGGCAATGCCTGTTAAAGCACCCATGAATACTTCGCTTGGTTTATGACCGAGCAAGGTTTTAAGTTCTTGAATTTTTTCCTCTTCTTTCTTTTGTGGCCATTTTCTGGTTTCTTCCATAAAAATGTAGATGTCCTGACGCATTTTATTGATCGTCAATGCTTGTTGCCCAGCTTGAAAACGAACACCAGTGGCGTCGTACATTGTGATAACTGCAAACATGGTTGAAACCGCAAAGATCGTAGAAGATACGCCATGTTCAAAAGCTACGGCTGTAGTTAGAGAGGTAACTGCAGCTGAATGGGAACTTGGCATACCTCCTGTCGAAGAAAAAAGTTTCCAGTCAAGTTCTCGCGTTACAGCATATTGAATCGGAATTTTGATAAATTGAGCAAAAACAATTGCAAATAGCGCAATCATAAGAGGCAGGTTTGAGAAAATTTCCATCTGGTGTCACAGCCTTTCTATCTAAATATGTTCTATCAGTATATCATAGACGAGAAAAATCCAGTCCCGTTTTTTTCCTTCGTCACACGAACTACTCGGATAACGGATTAAATGCTACACTGAAAGAGAACGTATAAAAGGAGGAGTTTTATGCAAATCGAATTACAACAACATTCACAGGACAATAGAGCAGAAATCCTCGTCGTCGGCTTAAGTCGTCATCCTGAGAACTGCAAAGGATGGGACGAATTCGCGAAACGATTTGATGGCAAATTAGAAAGTTGGACAAAACAAGATTTGTCATATGATTTAAAATCGTTGATTACGTATCCTACACTTTCAGGAGCAATTCCAAGAGTGTTGTTTATTGGTTTAAACAACCGCAAAAAATTGACGGAAGAAGATCTTCGTTCATGCTTTGGATTAGTTGGCAAAGAATTAGCAAAGAAAAAAATTAAACATGCAGCAATTTATATGGAGTCTTTTGAAAACGATTCGATTGAACGTGAAGATGTTGCTTATTTAGCTTCAGAAGCGATTACAATGGGCGGCTATAGCTTTGATGATTACAAAACAACATCTAATGAAACGCAAGTGAAATTAGAAACCTTAACTTTCTTAGCAACAGAAGTAGAAGAAGATGTGGAAGCAGCAGCTACAGTAGGTGCGATTTTTGGCCAATCTGTTAATGATGCTCGGACACTGGTTAATATGCCTGCGAATATTTTAACAGCGACTGCTATGGGCGAGTACGCAAGAGAACTGGGCGAAACGTATGGTTTCGAAACAGATATTTTAGGAAAAGCAGAACTTGAAGAACTCGGTATGGGAGCGATTCTTGCTGTCAACCAAGGTTCAATTGAAGAACCACGCCTTATTGTCTTAAAATATAAAGCGACAGAAGGCTTTGAAGACCCGCTAGCGCTTGTTGGTAAAGGGATAACCTTTGATACTGGCGGTTACTCAATCAAGCCTAAAGACGGCATTGTAGGGATGAAAGGCGATATGGGTGGTGCTGCAGCAGTTCTTGGTGCAATGAAAATCATTGGTGAACTACAGCCAAAACAAAACGTCATCGCGGTTATTGCTTCAACAGACAATATGATTTCTGGTAATGCTTTTAAACCGGATGATGTGATAACCTCGATGAGTGGTAAAACGATTGAAATATTAAATACCGATGCTGAAGGTCGTTTAGTATTAGCGGATTCTGTTAGCTATGCGAAACAGCTAGGTGCAACGAAAATCGTTGATGTTGCGACTTTAACAGGTGGAGTGATCGTGGCATTAGGGAAAGACAAAACAGGTGCCTTAACAAATGACGAAGCCTTTTTTGAAACTTTCTTAGAAGCATCTATGGAAAGTGGCGAATTTGTTTGGCGCTTGCCGTTAACAGAAAGCGACAAAAAACGTATTCGCACAAGTAATGTAGCGGATTTAAACAATTCACCAGGACGTGATGGCCATATGATTTTTGGTGGTGGATTTGTAGGAGAATTTGCAGGGGACACGCCGTGGATTCATTTGGATATTGCGGGAACTTCAGATGCAGATAGCGCACATGACCTTGGACCAAAAGGTGGAACAGGCGCAATGGTACGGACGCTCGCTATGCTAGTTGAAAAAATGGCAGATGAGCAATAAACACCCAAAATAAAATAGCCAGCGAAAAGTATTTTACTTTTCGCTGGCTATTTTTTATTCTTCAGGTGTTTTATTAGTTAACAATTCATCTTTTTTATGTTTGATTGCGACTTTCATATCATCACGCACTGTTTCATCAGCGACACTGATGCCGGACATATATGCAGCACGTCCAATCAAATGTCCACCTACAGGAGCAGTAATAAACAAAAACGCAATCGCAATAATTAATTGTGTATTGAATATACCTTCTATCAACCAAAAATGAATAAAGGCGGCAAGTAATACACATAGTACGCCGAGCGTAGAGCTCTTAGAAGCCGCGTGTGTACGTGTATAAACATCTGGTAGGCGTATTAGCCCAAGAGCCGTAACTAAGCTAAATAGGACCCCTGTGCTCATTAAAACGATGATTACAATATTAATTATGGTCGTTTCGATCGAAAATCTCTCCTCTCTCAAGGAATTTCGCAAATGCGGTAGTTCCGATAAAGGATAAGATGCTCAACAACAAGATGACTTCTAAAAAGAATTCTGTCTCGATGATTAAAGACAATAAAGCAATAATCGAAACAAGAGCAATTCCGATGGCATCAAGTGCTACAACACGGTCAGCAATTGTTGGCCCTTTAACAAGTCGGAAAAGAAGTCCAGTAAAGCCTATGCTAACAAGAATTAGCGAAACCCAGTAAAATGTCATCATGGGCGGCTCACCTCCAAAATAGCACGTTCGAATGTATCTTTAATGGAATTGACGGCTTCTTCAATATCATCAAAGTCGAGTGCATGAATGTAAAGTCTTTTTTGGTCATCAGAAATGCCAACGACCAATGTACCTGGAGTTAGCGTGATCAACGCAGACAAGAGTGTAATCTCCCAGTCTTCTTTTAACTCGGTTTCTAATTCGAAAATAGCTGGCTTTAAATTCATCTTAGGTTTAATCACGATAAACAAAACCTGCATACTCGACTTGAATAGTTCTTTAAGAAACAATAAAAACAGCGAGATTACTGCCCAAGCTCGTGATGTATAGAGCCGGTACGAAAAGAACCGACGCATTAAAATAATGATACCAAGGCCAACGAGAAAGCCAATCGCGAATCCAGACGGACTAAAGGAAACGGTCATGAACATCCAGACAAAGGCCAAGAAGAAATTCAATAAAATTTGTAAAGCCATATGTCACTTACTCCTTTAAGACCGCATCAATATAGATGGATGGATTCAGCAGCACTTCACCCGCACCTGAGATGAGGGGCATGAAGAGTTCCGCGCCGACCCCGAATACCACTGTCATGGCAACAAGGATGACCGTTGGAATAAACATTTGATTGAAAGTTGATTTTTTTAAAGGGATTGTTTCAACTGGTTGTCCCCAAAAAGCATAGATAAAGATCCGCACAGAACTTAGTAACACGATTAAGCTAGTAGCTAAGATGACTATACTTCCCCAAAATTGAGGGCCTTCAAATCCGCCTTGAATAATAAGCAGTTTTCCCGGGAACCCACTTAGCGGGGGAATACCCGCTAAACCAAAGGCAGTCAATAGATAAACCCAGCCTAGAACCGGATATGTTTTAATCAATCCGCCCATTTTGCGAAGGTCTGTTGTACCAAACAATACGGCAATAATCCCAACAAGGAAGAATAAAGCAGCTTTGATCATCATGTCATGTATCAAATACATAATAGATCCATCAATACCCGGTTGATTTAATTGGGCAACCCCAAATAAAATAACTCCGACTGCGATAATAATATTATAAATGATAATTTTTTTAACATCAAAGTATGCGAGAGCACCAACACATCCAGCAAAAATGGTTAGAATGGCGATAATCCCTAGCAATTCATGAGTAAATCCAACATTCATCGTAAAGAACAATGTGTATGTACGCATAATCGCATAAACGCCGACTTTTGTCAGTAATGCGCCAAACAGTGCAAGTATCGGAATGGGTGGTGCATAATATGACCCTGGCAACCAGAAATACAAAGGGAAAATGGCAGCTTTAAAACCGAAAACCACAAGGAACATAACGGCAATAACTGTTAAAATGCCCGTTTCTTCAATTTGTGGAATCTTTACTGCCAAATCCGCCATGTTTAATGTGCCCGTAACCGAGTAAAGAAAAGCGACTGCAGCAACAAACAAAGCAGATGAAATAATATTCACTAGCAAGTACTTGATAGATTCACGTAACTGCGGCTTTTCGCCACCGTGGACAATCAATGTGTAAGAAGCCATTAACAGCACTTCGACAAAAACAAACAAGTTGAAAATATCACCTGTTGTAAAAGCACCGTTCACACCTACCATTAAAAAGAGCACAGCAGGATAGTAATAAGATTGTTCACGTTTCAAGCCAATAGTTGGGATGCTATAAAAAATAACCAACAATACGAGAATGGACGCTGTGACAACGAGTAAAGCAGAAAGTGGATCGGACACCATCGAAATACCAAAAGGTGCTGGCCAACTGCCAAGCGTTACCGCTTGAACACCATCTGTATTCACTTTTGCTAAAAGTACAAGAGCAGAAAGTAAAGCGGTTCCAGCACCCACAGCAGCTAAGGTACGCTGAAGTTTTATGTTTTTCGGGAACATCATCAGGATAGCAGCGAAAAATAAAGGAATGATAATCGGAAATAACAGTAAATTACTCATAGTCTTCAGTACCTCTCAGCAAATTCATATTGTCGGTACCAAGCTCCTGATAAGACCGGTAGGCGAGCACTAAGAAAAATGATGTTACAGCAAATGAAATGACGATTGCGGTCAGTATCAAAGCTTGGGGAAGTGGGTCTGCGTAATCGCCGACGCTCACTCCGGGAGAGACAACAGGCGGCGAATTTCCACTGAGTCCACCCATTGTTAATAGTAATAGGTGAGCGCCGTGGCTCAATAACCCTGTCCCGATAATAATACGGATTAAACTTTTTGAAAGCATTAAGTATACAGCTGCCATAAAAAGAAACCCAATAGCCACTGACATAATTATTTCCATTATTCATCCTCTCCAATCGTTTGAATAATGGTCATCGTAACTCCAACAACAACCAAGTAAACTCCTGCGTCAAACAGCATTGCTGAGTGCAGGGAAGTTTTACCGAAAAGCGGTAAATCAAAATAACCAAAAGCGTGTGTGAAAAAAGGAACATCAAAGATAATTGCCCCGGACGCTGTAGCAAGAGCTATCAACAAACCAATGGCCGTCATCGTCACGTAATTAATAGGCAATATTTTTTTCACCGTTGCAATATCAAAAGATAGCATCAACAGCACAATAGCGCTAGTAGTCAATAGCCCGCCGACAAAGCCACCACCGGGCGTATAATGTCCTGCAAAAAATATGTGGACAGCGAACATCAAAATGATGAAGGTCACTACTTTTGTGGCCGTTTGTAGCATTACATCATTTGTTCTCATGCTGATCCTCCTTTTTCGTCAATCGTAGTTTAATCATCGTGATGATGCCGATTCCTGCAATACCTAATACCGCAATTTCAAACAATGTATCAAATCCACGATAATCAACTAAAATCACGTTGACGATATTTCCGCCACCTGCTTCTTTATAAACCGTTTCTTTATAGAATTCGGAAATAGAAGGCATGGCTTTTTGTGATAGAGAAGACAATGCAATCAAAGTTACTGTCACCCCAACACCAATTGCAACCATTGCATTTCCGAAACGGAAGCGCATCCGTTCTTCTTTCCGACTGATCTGTGGCAAATGGTAAAACGCCAGTAAAAACAAGGCAACAGAAATTGTTTCAATAACAAGTTGTGTTAAAGCCAAATCAGGAGCTCGGAAAATAACAAAGAATAAGGCTACTGAATAACCAACGGCACCAAGTGCAATGATTCCTGTAAGTCTAGACTTAGAGAACAAAATCGTAAATGTTGAACCGATTAAAGCGATTAAAATCACAGCTTCATATAGCCCAACAGGGGCAAGGTTCGTGAAATCAATAGCAAATGCATCTGTTAAGAATAGGGTTCCAAGTAGAATGAACGTGACAAAACTAAACATATACACCAAATACGAACGAATAAAACCGGTCATGTAAATTCTTGAGAAACGGTTTGCACCAGTATCACTCAAAAACACCATATTATCATAGAGCGCATTCAATGAGAGGGCGTCGGGGAAGAGCTCATAGCTCTTCTGCCATTTACGCAGCGTCCAGAACATCAGGAAACCGATAGCAAAAATACCGAGCGTCATAAAGAACTCTGTATTAAGTCCATGCCAAGCTGAAACGTGTATTTTAATATCTTCTGGTGAACTATACAAGAAAGGCTGCATAGCCAAAACGGCTGGTTTGACGAGCCAGTCACCGATTAAGTTCGGGATAAAGAAAATCACGACCACTAGAAGGGCCAAAAACACGGGCGAAATGAGCATACCAATAGGTGCTTCGTGAGCAGGTTTTGGCAATTGGTCTGGTTTATGTTCGCCGGCAAATGTGTGGAACACAAAGTAGAAGCTATAAATAAAGGTGAAAACAGAGCCAAGCCATGCTACAACGGGGAATAAGATACCCCAAACATCCATAGAGAATAAATCAAATTCAGTCAACGATAGCATCGCGGTTAAAAACATTTCCTTACTTAAGAATCCACCAAATGGAGGTAATCCTGCCATTGAAAATGCGCCAATCATAGCAACTGTGAAACTGATCGGCATTAAGCTCATCAGTCCACCAAGTTTACGAATATCTCTTGTACCGGTTTCATGATCGACGATACCCGCAATCATAAACAAGCTGCCTTTAAATACGGCGTGGTTGATTAAATGGAAAATTGCTGCAAACCCAGCATACTTAAAGGTTGTTTCTGCAATATTGTCGATATGATACCCAGCAGCCGAGGCTCCAAGTAAAGACATAATCAAGCCCAATTGCGAAACGGTTGAAAATGCCAGAATTCCTTTTAAGTCTTTTTGTTTTAAAGCGAAAAATGAACCCCAGAACATCGTTAATAATCCGACACCTGCAACTAACCACATCCACGTCCCGGATATCGCAAAGATAGGTGTTAGTCGTGCAACTAAGTACAAGCCGGCTTTAACCATTGTCGCAGAGTGCAAATAGGCACTAACAGGAGTAGGCGCTTCCATCGCATCCGGAAGCCAAATATAAAACGGAAACTGTGCAGATTTAGTAAATGCACCGAACAACACCAATACGAGTGCCCATATAAAGAATTCGTGCGACACAAGCTCGGTCGCTTGCGGTATTAATTCACGTATCGAATAGGTACCACCCATAATGCTTAGTAACACAAATCCCCCAAGCATCATCAATCCACCAAAAACGGTAATCATCATTGATTTCAATGCACCAAAACGGGAGCGGTCACGTGTGTACCAATAACCGATTAACAAGAATGAAGAAATCGATGTTAATTCCCAAAACAGATAAAGCGTAATTAAATGATCACTTTGAACAATGCCGAGCATTGCCGTCATAAACATCAATAAGTAAACGTAAAAATTATGTAATTGTTCACGGTGTTTATCCAAATAGAAAATAGAGTAAAGCACCACTAAAGCGCCGATGCCTGTAATCAGCAAAGTGAACAAGAGGCTCAATCCATCGATATACGCGATAAATGCGATATCAAGTGAGGGGATCCATTGAAATTCAGACACTAAATTGCCGCCTTCGATTGTTGTAGGAAGCAATGAGACGTAGTACATGAATAAAACAACAGGAACCACTAGTACAAACCAGCCTGTATGGATCTTTCCGACTTTCTTAAATAACAGCGGAACAAACAAGGCTGCCAACAAAGGTAAAAAGATTAAAAACACAAATGACAAATGAATCCTCCTTCCAGCATAAACGTGATGAGTTTCTAATTAGAAATTATAACGCAAATCGAGTGGGTTTGCACCGCTCATCAATTAATACACCTAGATTCATTGTACTTTTTATGAACTTTAGAAATAGGAAGAAACCCGATTATTTTTTTTTCGAATTTCGATAAAAAGCATTAAAAAACAGTAGACAATTCGAGTTAGCCGAAGTGTCTACTGAAAATATCATGAACTATTTTTTAGGTGTTTTTTAATTCTTGCTCAAGCAATACATCTTCAAAATCTTGCTGTGGTTTGGCAAGCGTCGTCCGAAGAAAGACAAAAGCAAAGATAAATAAAATACTCGTTACAATAAAGACAGACGAAATGCCGATAAAGCCACTAACAATACCACCGAAAACGGGACCGATGATGTTCCCTAGAAAACGGAAGCTTGTATTATAGCCCATAATTTCACCTTGAATTTCAATTGGCGCTTCCCGGCGCATTAATGCAGTGGTCGTTGGAATCATGCCGCCAACTGCTATACCAAAGAATAAGCGCAGAACAATTAATTGCCATAGATCTGTGACGAAAGCTTGTGGAATGATAAAGATAAAAGCCAATAACAGTAATAAGCCAAGTACTTTTTCATAGCCAATTGAATCACCTAAACGTCCCCAACGCCGGGCGAATAGTAAATTCCCTACACCAGTAGCGCTAAACGTAACCCCTGCGAGAAACGCTACTTGAGCGCTGCCGGCTGTAAGTTCGGCAACATACAGCGACAGTAGAGGTTGTATGCTAAAGTTCCCAATTTGAATTAATGCTGTGATGATCATAACGTTCAGCATGAGCCGATGATTTAAAATACCAGTTATAATCGTTTTCGGGGCGTAGACATGAGCACCTTTTACTTTAACGCGTTTAATCTCGTGCAAGCCGAATACAACAAACAAAGCAGCAATCGTAATAATGGTTGCAGTAATTATAAATGTGTATTTAAATCCGAAGGCATCGGCCATTAAACCACCGAGTACTGGTCCAAATAATGTCCCAGAAACACTGCCCATTTGAAGTGTGCCAAGTGTTTTTCCTGCGGTTTCTTTAGAAGTTTGAGAGCTGACAAAAGCTAATGAGGTAGGGATAAATCCAGTAACCAACCCCATAAACAAGCGAATCATAAACAATTCAGTAACGGATTCAGCTGTCCCCATTAAAAAAATACTGATGGCAATACCAAAGCCGTTAATAATTAAAATGGGTTTGAACCCATATTTATCCGCAATACGTCCCCAAACAGGAGACATGATTAAGGCTGCAACAAAAGTTACCCCAAATACTAGACCAGACCAGCGCTGCACATACTCATCCGAGAAATTGCCGAGTGATTCTATATAAAGGGATAGGAATGGCATAATCATCGTCGTACTACCGGCAACAAGAAAGTTAGTGAACATGATGATAAAGAAATTCTTTTTCTGTGTATCCATACGGAACCCTTCTTTCTGAAAGGAGCATTTGTTCTTATTATATAATACTTCGTCACACGAAGAAAGTAATGAAAACTATTGGTTTATTCAGATAGTTAATGGTCAAAAAGCAGACATATAGAGCTTGAAAAAGCTTTATCTATCTATGCTAAAATAAAAATGGGGTGAAAAGATGAAAAAAATAATAATCATACCAGTTTTAATGGCATTCGTACTGAGTGCCTGTTCAAACGAACCAGAAAAAACACAAGTGGAAACAACAACTGAAACTAGTCCGGTTCAAGTTGAAGTTGAAGGCTATCCACAACTTTCGACAGAAGTTGCTGAAAACGAAGCATTAGTCGAACTCAATACATCGGTGGGAATGATGAAAATCAAACTATTTCCAGAGATCGCACCAAAGACAGTTGAAAACTTTCTGACTCTTGCTGAAGAAGGCTATTACGATGGTTTGACTTTCCACCGAGTTATCGAAAACTTTATGTTACAAACAGGAGATCCTACCGGTACAGGTGGTGGGGGTGAAAGTATTTACGGTGCACCATTTGAAGATGAATTTAACGATCATCTCGTTAATATTCGAGGAGCTTTATCTATGGCCAATGCTGGACCTGGAACAAATGGCAGTCAATTTTTCATTGTCCAAGCCCCTGAGGTGACAGAGGATATGTTTAAAAAAGAGTACCCACAAGAACTTCAAGATGCTTATTTGGAACTAGGAGGTACGCCTTGGCTTGACGGAGGGCATACTGTTTTCGGTCAAGTAATTGAAGGGTTAGATGTGGTCGATGCGATTGCCACAGTTGAAACCGTAAGTGATAAGCCAGTAGACGACATCGTTATCGAATCGATCGATATACTTCAGCAATAACAAAACCGTTGTTTCGAAGCACTTGCAGCTTTTCTTTTTTCGGTTATGTGCTATTATAGCCCTAACGATAGAGAAATGTTAGGTGAAACCGATGGGTATGAATGAAATGAACAGAAAAGCTGTTGACATCATGAAGTATTGGGATCCATTTGCTATAGGTTCGGAATCATATGGACAAGAAATTGGCAATGTAATTACAGAGTTGCAAGTTGTTGATCATCCATCAGAGCTTGCAAAAGCCATCCAAAGGAGCTATGAAAGTTCATTTGGAAAGTGGATTCCTTTAGAGCAATGTGTAGACATTTCCTACAAATTAATCGCGATTAAGTTCGAAGCAAAACACATCATTTAAAACAAAAAGAGCGTCCGGCATATTTGCCGGACGCTCTTTTTTATGGATTTCTAAAATTATAAGCCGTCTACTAAATTTGAAGCAGGTACTTCTAATGCATTTGAAAGAATCATGATATTTTGGGTTGATGGAACTTCTTCACCACTTTCAAAGGCTTGAAGTCTAGCAATCCCAATACGTGTTTTTAATGCCAGTTCGTCTAGTGACAAGTTGCGTTCTTCGCGAAGCGCTTTTAATTGTGCGTGTAACTCTTTTTTCATATTTATGCACTCCTTCTCATATGGAACTTTCTTCTATAATACAATACTATCATGTAAAGAAACATTAAGGTAGGTTTAAGTTATGGCGGTTTTTAGACTATTTAGATTAAAAAATAGCGATTAAGCCACGGATAAACACGACGATGATAGCGGCTGGTGCAACGTAACGCACGAGTACACGCCAAATGTCGACCCAAATTTTTTGTTGAGACAATTCATTATGCACATCTTCTTTTGTTAACACATAGCCTGCGAAAATCGCAGTAAACAATGCACCGAGTGGTAAGCCGATTCTACTTGTTAATGTGTCCATTAGATCGAAGAATGTCATCCCGAAGAAAACTTCTTGTGGCATAACACCGAAAGACAATGCACTTGGAATTCCGACGATGAAAATCATTAAGCCAAAAATGATGGCAATCCGGCGACGACGATCATATTTACTTTTAACACCAATTGAAACTGCAATTTCCAACATAGAAATCGAAGAAGTTAAAGTTGCAAATAGTAATAAAATAAAGAAGATAATCATTAAAAATTGCCCCATAAACAATTGGTCAAAAATAGCGGGTAAAATGATAAATACCAATCCAGGGCCTTGGTCAGGTGTATAACCTAAAGCAAACACTGCTGGGAAAATGATCAACCCTGCCATTATTGAAATAACAATGTTTAAAGACACTACACTAACGGATGAGCGTGTTAAGTTTTCTGATTTTGATAAATAAGAAGCGTAAGTTATCATCCCTGCAACACCCACACTTAGCGAGAAGAACGCTTGACCAAGTGCAACTAATGCAGTTTCAAAATTAAAGAAAGACCAGTCAGGAACAAACATAAAACGTACGCCTTCCATTGCGCCATCAAGCGTTAATGAACGAACCATTAACACAACGAAGAAAATGAGTAACGCAGGCATCATGATTTTGCTTGCACGTTCAATCCCGCCTTTAATGCCTCCTGCTACAATCCAAACAGTTAAGCCCATGAAGGCAGCTTGAGCGATTAGCACTTCCCACGGATTTGTAATGATTCCACCAAACAAGTCGGCAAATTCACTATCTTCTAATCCAGACAGCTGAAACAGGATGGAGCGACCCAAGTAAGACAATACCCAACCGCCAACAACACTGTAAAAAGACAAAATTAGAAATGAAAAGAAAAATCCAGACCAGCCAATTAAATACCACGGTTTGCCGGGTGCTTGTTTTTTAAGTCCACTAACCGCATCTGCTTGACCTCTACGACCAATTACAAATTCAGCAAGTAAAACGGGCAAGCCGATTAGTACTGTACTAAGTATAAACAGTAAGATAAAGACACTGCCGCCATTCGCACCGGTTTCATATGGAAATTTCCAAATTGCTCCTAAGCCGATGGCGCTTCCTGCTGCCGCTAATATAAAGCCAAACTTAGAACTCCATTGGTCACGTGTTTTCAAAATTATCACTCCTATTTCGTATAGATTTCCTCATTTTACACGAGCTGCACTAAAAAAAGTAGCAGTTTTTTGAAACGTCCTTCTTTAAGAATCGTAGTATGAAGTATTATCTTGAAAAAAATGATTATTCAGACGACAGGGAGTGGAACGATGTCTCTAACGGCAAGTGACTACACTAAAGCTCAAAAAGGAAATGAGGAAGCATTCGACAAATGGGTTGAGGATAAGCTGCCGGACTTGGGACGATTTGCCTTTCAATTAGGTATTCCTTTAAAAAACTTACCTGAATTTCAGCAACTAATTTTACAACAATTTCAAAAAGAACTCGATAAAACTGAAGAAAACCAAGCAAAAGTAAGGCTTTATCAAATCGTAATAGAACAGCTATACAAACATGATTTCGATGATGAAAACAGTGAACAAGCTAATATTTTAAGTTTTCAAGAAGACAATGAATTGCATTTAGAGTTGCAAAATCTAGAAAAAGACCAACAAATATCTATAGTACTCATTCATTTTCATAGTTACTCGTTAGCAACTATTTGTCGCATCACAGAAAAAACAGAACAACAAATAGAAGAGTTGATAAATACAGGGACGCAATCCATTCAAGAAACACTAAAGTTAGACCAAGTGCAATTAAAGCAACGATTTTCAATGCTGGAGAAATCCTATCTACGCCTTGTTCTACCTTTGCCGCTTGAGCAAGAAATTCATAATTTAACAGAAAAAGTGGTTTCTGAAAAACTAAAGTCCAGTCCTGTTCCACAATCTACCCGAAAAAAAACAAGCTTTATACTAGGAGCTGCATGTATTTTTTTAGCCACTGTTGTCGGAGCAAGCTTTGCCATGAACGACCAATCAACGGAAACTAAGGAATCGGCAGAACAACAAGAAATGGAAACCATTACGGATGAAAAAATCGAAGAATGGCGCAATCAGTATGAAGACATAAAAAGAACATCGCCCAAACGGTTAGGAATTACAGAAGAGCAATATAAAAAGTTTGATTATGTAAAAAAAGCAGATAAAGAAATGGCACTCGTTTTTAGCGAGAAAGCAATAGAGTCGTTAAAAGACAATCCGATTGAAATGGAATCGAAAGTTAACCGTCTGTTTAGACAAATTGAAACACCACAAGGAATGGTCAAATCTTTATCTAGTCACAATATGTTGTCTTCTGAAACAGAAGACTTTTTATTGCAATATACCTCGAAAACAGGCGAGCTACGAGACTTTGTGGACAAACTATTGATAAAATACCAATCTGAATTAGATGGAATAGAAGACATGGAACAATTATCTACAGAAAAGCTAATGGCTCAATCTCATAATTATCCTGAAGAGTTGCAGTTAGTTGTAAGAGCTCTACCTGAATACAATCAAATGATCATCGTTCATTCTAACAAGGAACGGTTCAGAGCGATACGAAGCGTTGACCTGCTTTATGGCCAACAACTGATTAACAGCGATCCTTACGCTTCTCAGTATTTAAGTTGGTTGGGAGGAGACCCTTTTTTAGACGATAGTGGGTTTTTATGGAGCTTGGAACAAATCACAGAACAGCTTTTATCGATGGAGCAAGCTTTGTTACAGGAAGAGACAGATACTTCCTTATACGATGGAATAGATATTGCTTATCAGCAGATTTTTTGGCAACTGGTTAAAGGTACTGAAAATACGGCGATATTTGACAAAAATGGCACAGTCAAATTAGAGTACCAAAACGCTTGGAACCGCATCGCTACGTCCAATCCAATGGCTTATATCATGTTACCCATCTTAGATGAAATGGAAGCTAGTGGTTGGACTACTTCAAAATCCTATGAGCAATTGGAATTTCATCATCTATCAGATGCAGTAGATATGGAAAAGTCAGGAGAACTTGCCGCTAAATTACCCAATGGTGATTTAATGATTGAAGATGCATTAGTGGATATGAAAGATTTCGATTATAGCCGAATAAAGGATTTATACAACTCGTTTAAAACAAGTCATGATTTGCAATTATTAGCAGGGGTACCACCTTTGGATGTGCTGTTTATGTATCATTATGCCAATGAAATCGAGGACTCAGAGACACAATGGTATTTGTTAGCAGATAGTCCATTAAAGCCGGCTCTCAAAGTTTATCAACAACAGTGGAGACAAATTCCTAAAATTACCGAAAAAGCAAGATGGGTCGAATTGTCTGCTGAATCAACTAAGCAACGTATAAAAGAAAAAATTTATATTTATCCTCAAGTCAATATGGACGAATTTGAGGAACAACTGGATTTGATGTTAGTTTCGGAAAAAGACCATATTTGGCAAATCGACTACAGACATTATGAAAGTCATGATTTGCTTGAAGGAGATCAGAAATTTAAACAGCAAGTTGAGTCTTTGTACAATGCGTTTGCTGTAAGTCACGAAAAACGATATATAGAAAATGCAAAACCGAGTGAAATAGCGGGACTCTTTTTTAAAGCTATTGAAGAAGAAGATGTTCCAACTATGAAACAATTAGTGCCAGGACTTGACATAGCAGACGAAGAATTTCTGGCTTTTTCTGAGATGTACAACCTCCTTCCACTTTCCGAATTGGTAGAACTAACATTTAAGTCACATTTTACGCCTTTTGTTTCTTCAGGGTATGATGGATCTATAGAAACTAAATATAAAATGGGGACTTCTGAAAGTACACACGAACAGTATTTCTATATGGACAAAATGGAAAAAGGGTGGCGAATGAGAAATATATATAAATACTAGTTTTACTCTCAGCCCATAGTTGTGCTATAATATACAGATGCCAACAGGTGTATAGGATAATTAGATATGACTAGGAGCGGGTAAACATGACAAAAACATACCAAACAGGCGATACGGTTTCAGGAAAAGTTACAGGAATCCAGCCATACGGCGCATTCGTAGCTTTAGATGACCAAACTCAAGGATTGGTTCACATTTCAGAAATCACTCACGGTTACGTGAAAGAAGTTAGTGAATATTTGGAAGTAGGACAAGAAGTTGACGTGAAAGTATTGGAAGTTGATTCGAAATCTAAAAAAATCAGCTTATCAATCCGCGCACTTCAAGAGCAGCCAGTAGCAGCTCAAAAAACTGAAAAACCAAAACAATCTCTTCAGTCACACGTGAACGAAAGTGATTCTGAAGGATTCAACTCTTTGAAAGAAAAAATGCAAGAGTGGATCAAACGTTCTGGACAGTAAGAAAGTAAAAAACGAAGCGTAGACATTATGTCTGCGCTTCGTTTTTTTTGATTTTCCGTAAACGGTATTGAAGATTTTGACGGCTCATACCAAGAGCAGCTGCAGCTTTCGTTACATTGCCATTATGCAAATCCATCGCCTTTTGTAAGTAATACATTTCAGCTTCAAACAAATATTCCTCCAGTGGCAATAACTCCGTAGTAGACTGAACGATAAAATCTTCAGGTTTTTGCGTACCGTTATCATGACTCTTTAACTTAAAGTGATGGGGCAACATATCTGCCGTTACAATTTCCTGCGTAGTCAACATAGAAGTGACTTCATCAAGCAATAACTCAAGTTCTTTTAAATTTCCTGGCCAATCGTAGTCATGCAATAATTCCGTTACTTCAGCATCAAGTCCATGAACGACGGATCCTACTTTCATGCGATGGCGGGAAAAGTAATCCTCTACAAACGGTAAAATATCTTCTTTGCGCGATCTCAATGGTTCAACTTTAATCGTCATTGCCGCAAAGAAATAATACAAATCTTTTAGTAGTTTGTTTGATGCGATCAATTCGACCGGGTCTTCACCTACACTGGCGATAAAATACGTATTTCCACGCGAACGTTCCTCGGCCATTGTCAATAATTGCTCCTGCAAAGCCAAAGGTAACAAATCAATTCTTTCACAGTAAATCGTTCCATCGCCCATTTGCTTAATATCTTCTCCTAATTTGTCAATGATGGTGCCGTCTGTTCCGTGGCAGTAGAGTGTATACATATGTCTAATAGAAGATTGTGCCCAGTGAATAGCCTCAGCAATTAATTCTTTACCAGTTCCTGATTCACCAACTAATAAGACCGGTAGTTTTGCAGTTGCAGCTTTTTCAGCAGTATCGATAACTTTTTTCATGCTTTTTGAAACAGCGGATATTGCAGAAAAGGTGATCGGTTCATCGTATTTTTTTAACGGTTGGTAAATTACTCTTTCAAGTGTAGTAACATCTCTAGATAATTCAATTGCACCAATTAACGCACCTTTTTCCACTACAGGGTAGGTATCATTGATCGTAGTTATTTCCTGACCTTTGCGGTTCCAATAAGTTTGTTTAACGCTAAAAACAGGTGTACCACTTTGCAACACTTGTAGTAAAGTACTCTCGTGTTGGTCAAAACGAAACATTTCAAGCAATGAACGGTCGGCAAGTTCCTCAAAATCAAAGCCTTCAATTTCACGCATTTTATTATTGTATAAAATCGTTTTTCCTTTTGTATCGATGGCGTGAATCCCAATAGCCACGTGCTCTCCAGCAAATTTATAAAACGGTGATAAATCGATATCTTCCGGTTTCAAAACACTCACTCCAAAATTATTTTGACTTTTTAAACGAAAACACTTGAATTATGCAACAATCTTTTGCATTATTATAAGTGGAAACAGTTTAAAAGTGCAAATTTTTTTTGCGCTCACATAAAACTCAAGGAGGATTTACATGATTCCCTACAAACACGAACCATTCACAGATTTTTCAATTGAGAAGAATCGCACAGATTATCTAGAGGGCTTGAAAACAGTTGAAGCTTATTTAGGACAAGATTATCCGTTAATTATTGGTGGAGAACGAATCACTACTGAAGATAAAATTATTTCTTTCAACCCAGCTAACAAAGAGGAATTGATCGGACGAGTTTCAAAATCAAATAAAGAATTAGCTGAACAAGCAATGCAAGCAGCTGATGAAGCTTTTAAAACATGGAAAAAAGTAAAACCTGAAATTCGCGCAGATGTGTTAATGAGAGCAGCTGCGATTGTACGTCGTCGCAAACACGAATTCTCTGCACTTTTAACAAAAGAAGCAGGTAAGCCTTGGAACGAAGCAGATGCAGATACAGCTGAAGCAATTGACTTCATGGAATACTATGCTCGTCAAATGCTACGTCTTAAAGACGGTATGCATGTAGAAAGCCGTCCGGGCGAAGATAACCGTTACGACTATATTCCATTGGGAGTAGGCGTTGTTATCTCACCTTGGAACTTTGCTTTCGCAATCATGGCTGGAACAGCTGTTGCAGCGATGGTAGCAGGTAACACAGTGCTATTAAAACCAGCATCGACAACTCCAGTTGTTGCTTATAAGTTTATCGAAGTTCTTGAAGAAGCGGGAATGCCTGCAGGCGTTGTTAACTTTATTCCTGGACCAGGAGCTGAAGTGGGCGACTACTTAGTCGATCACCCGAACACTCGCTTTATCTCATTTACAGGTTCAAAAGAAGTAGGTCTTCGCATTGCAGAACGTTCTTCTAAAGTAAACAAAGGACAAATCTGGATGAAACGCTTGATCGCTGAAATGGGCGGTAAAAACACGATGGTCATCGATAAAGACGGAGACCTTGAGCTTGCAGCACAATCAATTGTGAAATCTGCTTTCGGCTTTAGTGGACAAAAATGTTCGGCTGGATCACGTGCAGTTATCGTTGAAGATGTGTACGATACAGTACTTGAACGCGTTATCGAATTGACAAAAGAATTGACAATCGGTGACCCTACTGATCAATCAAACTACATGGGGCCAGTTATTGATGGCAACTCGTACGATAAAATCATGAGCTATATCGAAATTGGTAAACAAGAAGGACGTCTTGTAGCTGGTGGAGACGGAGACAATTCTAAAGGTTTCTTCGTAAACCCAACTGTCTTCGCTGACCTTGACCCACAAGCTCGTATTATGCAGGAAGAAATCTTTGGTCCAGTTGTAGGATTGATGAAAGCTAAAGATTTTGACCATGCACTAGAAATTGCGAACAATACAGAATACGGTTTAACTGGCGGAGTTATCACTAACAACCGTGCTAACCTTGAAAAAGCGCGTGAAGAGTTCCATGTTGGTAACTTATACTTCAACCGCGGCTGCACAGGCGCGATCGTTGGATATCAGTCATTCGGTGGATTCAATATGTCTGGAACTGACTCAAAAGCAGGCGGCCCAGATTATATCGTTCTTCACATGCAAGCAAAAACTACTTCTGAAATGTATTAATCTATCACCAAATGGTATAATAATTCATTAAAAGGCGGACTAAGGTCTGCCTTTTTTTAAAAAAGGAGGAAATTACATGACACAAACACAAACTATTATTGAACAAACAGAAAAATTTGGTGCTAATAACTATCATCCACTTCCAATCGTTATCACAGAGGCAGAAGGTGTATGGGTAAAAGATCCAGAAGGCAATAAATTTATGGATATGTTGTCGGCTTATTCGGCTGTTAACCAAGGTCACCGTCACCCGAAAATTATTCAAGCATTAAAAGATCAAGCAGACCGCGTTACATTAACGTCACGGGCTTTCCATAACGACAAATTAGCTCCATGGTACCAATTAATTTGCGATATTTCAGGTAAAGAAATGGCGTTACCAATGAATACTGGTGCGGAAGCAGTTGAGACCGCTTTCAAAGCTGCGCGTCGTTGGGCTTATGATGTAAAAGGCGTTGCTGAAAATCAAGCAGAAGTTATTGCTTGCGACGGAAACTTCCACGGTCGTACGATGACAGCTGTTTCTTTATCATCAGATCCTGAATACCGTAGAGGCTTTGGACCAATGCTACCAGGCATTAACTTAATTCCTTTTGGAGATTTAGAAGCATTGAAAAATGCCATTACACCAAACACTGCTGCATTCTTAATCGAACCAATTCAAGGAGAAGCAGGAATTATTATGCCTCCTGAAGGATTCTTAAAAGCTGCAAGAGAACTTTGCCGCGAAAACAACGTACTATTTATTGCGGATGAAATTCAATGTGGCCTTGCACGTACAGGGAAAATGTTTGCTTGTGAATGGGAAGATGTAAACCCGGACATGTATATTTTAGGAAAAGCACTTGGCGGAGGAGTATTCCCGATTTCATGTGTGGTTGCTAATAAAGACATTCTTGGCGTATTCAACCCAGGATCACACGGTTCGACTTTCGGTGGGAACCCACTTGCATGTGCAGTGTCAGTTGCTTCATTAGAAGTTTTACTTGATGAAAAATTATCAGAACGCTCTCAAGAACTAGGTGAATATTTCATGGGCAAATTACGTGAAATCACACACCCTTCTGTAAAAGAAGTTAGAGGCCGTGGGTTATTTATCGGTATGGAATTAACAGAAGCAGCAAGACCGTATTGCGAACAGTTAAAAGAATTAGGTCTATTATGTAAAGAAACACATGATACAGTTATTCGTTTCGCTCCACCTTTGATTATCACAAAAGAAGAATTGGATTGGGCGATCGAACGCATCCAAAAAGTATTCGCTAATTAAGTTCTTCATGGTAAATAAATCTCCAAATGTGTTACACTAGTTGCTGAGTAAATACTAATTATAAAGAGGCGAATTAATACAATGGCTGAAAACTTGAACTTGTTGACGTCTACGCAGGATGTTATTAAAACTGCATTAGATAAGCTTGGATACGAAGAGGCGATGTACGAGCTTTTAAAAGAACCAATGAGAATGTTAGAAGTACGCATTCCGGTCCGTATGGATGATGGCAAAACAAAAGTCTTTACCGGATTCCGCGCACAACACAGTGATGCGGTTGGTCCGACAAAAGGTGGAGTTCGTTTCCACCCGGATGTAAATCGTGAAGAAGTAATTGCCTTATCAATGTGGATGACATTAAAATGTGGAATTGTAGAATTACCTTACGGCGGAGCAAAAGGTGGCATTATTTGTGACCCACGCGAAATGTCCATGCACGAGATTGAGAAATTGAGCCGTGGATATGTCCGCGCAATTAGTCAATTTGTTGGACCAAACAAAGATATTCCAGCACCAGATGTATTCACCAACTCACAAATCATGGCTTGGATGTACGATGAATACAGCAAAATTGATGAATTTAACTCACCTGGTTTTATTACAGGTAAGCCGATTGTTCTTGGTGGATCTCAAGGCCGTGACAAAGCAACTGCTCAAGGTGTAACCATTTGTATTAACGAAGCAGCAAAAAAACGTGGTTTGGATATGCAAGGTGCACGCGTTGTTATTCAAGGTTTTGGGAATGCAGGAAGTTTCCTTGCGAAATTCCTTCATGACGCAGGTGCGAAAGTAGTAGGGATTTCAGACGCATATGGTGCTCTTCATGACCCAGATGGTTTGGATATTGATTATTTACTAGATCGCCGTGACAGCTTTGGAACAGTTACTACATTGTTTGACAACACCATTACAAATAAAGAATTATTTGAATTGGATTGTGACATTTTAGTACCTGCAGCTATCGCTAATCAAATCACAAAAGAAAATGCTAACGACATTAAAGCTTCTATTGTAGTTGAGGCAGCTAACGGCCCAACAACTGCAGAAGCAACGAAAATGCTAACAGAGCGTGGTATTCTTTTGGTACCTGACGTTCTAGCAAGTTCTGGTGGAGTTACAGTTTCTTACTTTGAGTGGGTACAAAATAACCAAGGTTATTATTGGACACAAGAAGAAGTCGACGAAAAACTTAACAAGAAATTAATCGACGCATTTGAAAACGTATATAACGTGGCAACTACTCGTAATATTGATATGCGTTTAGCAGCATATATGGTCGGCGCTCGTAGAACTGCAGAAGCTTCACGCTTCCGTGGTTGGGTTTAAGACATAAAAAACCGCCTGGAATTTATTCCGGGCGGTTTTTCCGTCTCAATCTTTTGCAATTTACTTGGCATAACTTCATAATATGATTTGAATAGAGGAGGATGATTGGATGAACGCATTTTCATTTTACAACCCAGTAAAACTTATTTTTGGTCAGGGTCAGCTTAAAGCTGTGAAAGAAGAGTTGCCGAAATTTGGTAAGAAAGTATTGCTAGTATATGGTGGAGGCAGCGTTAAAAAAAGCGGTCTTTATGACGAAGTTATTCAAACTTTAGCTGAAGCTAATCTTGAAGTTTTTGAACTAGCAGGAGTCGAACCTAATCCACGTATTTCAACCGCTAAAAAAGGGATCGAAATTTGTAAAAAAGAAGGCATTGATATGCTGTTAGCAGTTGGTGGAGGTTCAGTTATTGACTGTACAAAACTTATCGCTTGTGGCGCGAAATACGACGGCGATGCATGGGACCTAGTTTCTCGTAAAGCACAGCCAGAAGAAGCCCTACCTTTTGGAACAGTATTAACTATTGCTGCAACAGGTTCAGAAATGAATGCAGGATCAGTTATTACAAATGAAGAAACTCAAGAGAAATATGGCTGGGGAAGCCCGTTATCATTTCCACAATTTTCAATACTAGATCCAACATATACGTTAACAGTACCGGAAAACCACACAGTTTACGGAATTGTGGATATGATGTCTCACATCTTTGAACAATATTTCAATGATGCAACGAGCACGCCAGTTCAAGACCGGATGTGTGAAGGTGTGTTGAAAGCAGTGATCGAAACAGCGCCGAAATTAATGGATGACCTTCAAAGCTATGAGCACCGCGAAACAATTATGTTCGCAGGTACTATGGCATTGAACAAATTCCTCGAAATGGGTTATAGAGGAGACTGGGGTTCACATAATATCGAACATGCAGTGTCTGCAGTTTACGACATCCCACATGCTGGCGGATTAGCAATTTTATTCCCGCAATGGATGCGTCATAATGTAAAAGTAAATCCAGCTCGTTTTGCTCAAATGGCAGTTCGCGTATTTGACGTAAATCCAGAAGGTAAGTCAGAAGAAGAAATCGCTTATGAAGGAATCGATCGCTTGTCAGCATTCTGGACTTCATTAGGCGCACCAACTCGTTTAGACTACTATGATATCGATGATTCAAAAATCGATTCAATGGTTGATAAAGCGATGGTCTATGGTGAGTTCGGTAACTTTGCAAAATTAAAAGGCGAAGACGTAAAAGAAATTTTACAAGCTTCACTATAAGAAAAAAGGCTCAGCGCTTAAGCGTTGAGCCTTTTGTTTATTTTGGATTAAGATTTTCTGGACGTTTACTTAAATGCTTCCAATGTGTTTCACCATCATCTGCATCAAGTGAAACGATAACGTCATCTACACTTGGTTGACTTAGAATTATTTCTGCTAAACGATCTTGTAAAGCATCAGCTTGAATCACAGTTAGTTGTGGATCGACTTCAATTTTAGTTTCCACATGAAGGAATTCTCCTTCTTTCACTACTTCTAACTCGCGGATGTCTCGAACATCGGGATGATCACTTAAGATGTGAGCGATGTGGTTGACCATTTGTTCATCTGTTTCACCGATTGCTCCACGTGCATTATCCATAAAGACTTTGCCGACAACATACAGCATCATAAGACCGATTGCGATAGACGCAGCACCTTCAACTTGTAGAAACCCTGTATAATGTGCAATCAATACAGCAACCAATGCTAAAACCCCACCTGCAGTAGCGACTAAATCTTCTAAGAACACTAATTTTGTAGCAGGTTTTGCTCGATTTAAATGGGCAAAGCTTGTTGTAAGAGGTGCCATTGCTCCACCTGTGACTCCTGCTTCATGCAGAATTTCTTTACCCGCTTTATATAGAACAAAAAATTCAAGAAGAATAGCGATAGATAATACCACGACACTTATAATGAATCCTTCAGCTTCTACTGGAGCGGATAATTGATGCCATCCTTCAATAATTGTTTCATAAGCCATGACTCCAACGATAAGTACCGCACCTAAGAGTACAATATTCAATAAGCGCCCAAAACCATTCGGGAACTTTTTTGTTGGTGCTTTCTTAGAAAGAGCTGAACCGATAAAAACAAAGTATTGGTTAGCCGCATCTCCGATCGAGTGCATTGTTTCAGCGAACATGGCAACGTTTCCGGTAAAAAAGAATGCTACACCTTTCATAATTGCGATAAATGTATTAATGATTGCTGCCGTCAATGACGGCTTATTGCCCTTTTTCAGTAAACCAAAAAACTCTTTCATAAAACTCCTCCTAAATTAAATTAGTTCAATTTCTACTTCCTTAACTTTTTCCATATCCGATAGTTCTTGATAAAGATCAATGGTATCTTTATCGTTTGAAACAGACATACGAATTGATAACTCATGAGAAGAAAAAGAGCTTTCCTTGTCTGAATGGGTAATGGACAAACTTTCTACAATAGAACCACCTGCTTTTAATTCATCTAACACCTCCCGAATAGCTGAACGTTCAGTAACCACTACTTTAATGTTTGCTTCGACCATTTTTAGCCGAGTTGGTCCGAATTTAAAAAGAAGTGGGGGTAACACTTCTATTGCAAAAAGAACAATAAGTACTGCTGTTACGGCTTCGATATAAAATCCTGCTGCAACAGCAATACCAATTCCACCTGCACCCCAAATCATAGCTGCGGTCGTTAACCCCGAAATAGAATCATTTCCGCGCTTTAAAATCACGCCAGCTCCTAAAAATCCAATACCTGAAACGATCTGTGAGGCTAGACGTAAAGGATCCATTGTAATATTAACATTATCATATTCACTGCCTTGTGCAATATAGGCAGATTCAATGGAGATAATTGTGATTAAACAACTAAATGTTGAAATAACGATACTGGTTTTTAATCCAACAGGTTTTCGTTTTAATTCTCTTTCTAAACCAATTACTAAACTCAATAGAGCAGCTATAAGAAGTTTAAAGAAAGTTTCTAATGAAGAAACTTCCAAAGCACTGAAAAACTCCATAAAGAAAACCTCCATTTATATTATCTTATATTGATTCTGGATGTAGAAAGTGGCAAACTAATTTAGTGGCTGTCGGTAAAGAAAGATTAGAAGAAGAGGTGTGGACATGGAAAAACCGGCTATTCATCCATATATCCCTATCATTATAGGGGTTTTCTCGGTAGCATTGTCAGCAATTTTTGTGAAGATGACAACTGCGGATTCTGGAGTAACAGCTTTTTACCGTATGTTATTCTCTGTATTAATCATGAGTCCGGTCTTCTTACTAAAATATACCCATGAAATCAAAAAGTTAAGCAAAAGAGATTGGATTTTTGCTTCGGTAGCTGGCGTATTTTTAGCATTTCATTTCATTCTATGGTTTGAATCGCTTAATTACACATCGGTAGCCAGTTCAACGGTGCTTGTGACATTGCAACCCTTATTCGCTTTTGCGGGTACGTATTTCTTTTTCAAAGAGAAACTCTCTATTAAAACGCTCCTGTCTGGTGCAATTGCAATATTGGGTAGTGTGTTAATTGGGTATGGCGATTTCAAAGTAAGTGGAAGTGCTCTTTATGGAGATTTATTGGCCTTAATTGCTTGTGCGTTAATTACAACTTATTTGTTATTTGGTCAAGATGTACGCAAGAGATTGTCGTTAGTTACATATACATTTGTAGTTTATAGCATCAGTACAATAACATTATTCTTCTATATTGTATTAAAAGGAGAGTCATTCGGACCTTATCCAACTTCGGAATGGATGTGGTTTTTATTATTGGCAATCATTCCAAACTTGTTAGGACACACTTTATTCAATTGGGCTTTAAAGTGGGTAAGTACGAACGTTATCTCGATCGCTATCCTTTTTGAACCCATAGGTGCTGCTATACTTGCCTATTTTATACTCGGGGAATACTTAACGGTATCTCAAATTGTTGGGGGAAGTGTAGTGTTAGCGGGGATTATGCTGTTTGTTACAGACTACAATAAAATTAAAAAGTACTTTTTAAAAATAAAGGCTTGATTTTTCGCGCGTGGCGGTTTATATTTATATATGTCCTTAAGACAACTCGGAAAAATATTTTGAAATAGTATTGACATCGAGATTGAAACAGGATATATTAATAAAGTCGCCAATGAGCGCGGCAAACAAATTGAACCTTGAAAACTGAACAGCAAAACGTCAACAAATAGCAACGGTCGCGCAAAACGGCCCGCGCAAAACTTACTGATCAGCCTTACGCAGATCAAAGCGAATCGTGCGTCTTCGGACGGCGATACGCCAGCAGTATTGAGCAATCAACACTACTCTATAATGGAGAGTTTGATCCTGGCTCAGGACGAACGCTGGCGGCGTGCCTAATACATGCAAGTCGAGCGGAACATTGGGAGCTTGCTCCCATTGTTTAGCGGCGGACGGGTGAGTAACACGTGGGCAACCTGCCCTGCAGATCGGGATAACTCCGGGAAACCGGTGCTAATACCGAATAGTTTGCGGCCTCTCCTGAGGCTGCACGGAAAGACGGTTTCGGCTGTCACTGCAGGATGGGCCCGCGGCGCATTAGCTAGTTGGTGGGGTAATGGCCTACCAAGGCGACGATGCGTAGCCGACCTGAGAGGGTGATCGGCCACACTGGGACTGAGACACGGCCCAGACTCCTACGGGAGGCAGCAGTAGGGAATCTTCCGCAATGGACGAAAGTCTGACGGAGCAACGCCGCGTGAGTGACGAAGGTTTTCGGATCGTAAAACTCTGTTGTGAGGGAAGAACAAGTACCAACTAACTACTGGTACCTTGACGGTACCTCACCAGAAAGCCACGGCTAACTACGTGCCAGCAGCCGCGGTAATACGTAGGTGGCAAGCGTTGTCCGGAATTATTGGGCGTAAAGCGCGCGCAGGCGGTTCTTTAAGTCTGATGTGAAAGCCCACGGCTCAACCGTGGAGGGTCATTGGAAACTGGAGAACTTGAGTGCAGAAGAGGAAAGTGGAATTCCATGTGTAGCGGTGAAATGCGTAGAGATGTGGAGGAACACCAGTGGCGAAGGCGACTTTCTGGTCTGTAACTGACGCTGAGGCGCGAAAGCGTGGGGAGCAAACAGGATTAGATACCCTGGTAGTCCACGCCGTAAACGATGAGTGCTAAGTGTTAGGGGGTTTCCGCCCCTTAGTGCTGCAGCTAACGCATTAAGCACTCCGCCTGGGGAGTACGGCCGCAAGGCTGAAACTCAAAGGAATTGACGGGGGCCCGCACAAGCGGTGGAGCATGTGGTTTAATTCGAAGCAACGCGAAGAACCTTACCAGGTCTTGACATCCCACTGCCCGGTGTAGAGATACACTTTTCCCTTCGGGGACAGTGGTGACAGGTGGTGCATGGTTGTCGTCAGCTCGTGTCGTGAGATGTTGGGTTAAGTCCCGCAACGAGCGCAACCCTTGATCTTAGTTGCCAGCATTCAGTTGGGCACTCTAAGGTGACTGCCGGTGACAAACCGGAGGAAGGTGGGGATGACGTCAAATCATCATGCCCCTTATGACCTGGGCTACACACGTGCTACAATGGACGGTACAAAGGGTTGCCAACCCGCGAGGGGGAGCCAATCCCATAAAACCGTTCTCAGTTCGGATTGTAGGCTGCAACTCGCCTGCATGAAGCCGGAATCGCTAGTAATCGTGGATCAGCATGCCACGGTGAATACGTTCCCGGGCCTTGTACACACCGCCCGTCACACCACGAGAGTTTGTAACACCCGAAGTCGGTGAGGTAACCCTTGTGGAGCCAGCCGCCGAAGGTGGGACAGATGATTGGGGTGAAGTCGTAACAAGGTAGCCGTATCGGAAGGTGCGGCTGGATCACCTCCTTTCTAAGGATAAATTCGGAACCGAGTTTTCTCGGGGTTGACGTTTTGCGTTCAGTTTTGAAGGTTCACCTTCAATGGCAACATTGAAAAAAATCTTCTTATCAGTAAGACAATTATACTCAAGAGGGCCTATAGCTCAGCTGGTTAGAGCGCACGCCTGATAAGCGTGAGGTCGATGGTTCGAGTCCATTTAGGCCCACCATTCTTCTTGGGGCCTTAGCTCAGCTGGGAGAGCGCCTGCCTTGCACGCAGGAGGTCAGCGGTTCGATCCCGCTAGGCTCCACCAATCATTTTGTACGCAGAAATGATGAACTTGTTCTTTGAAAACTGGATAAAACGACATTGAAACAAATGCAAGAAATTCAAGTACGCGTGACCATTGGTCACAACTTTTTAATTAACCATTGGTTAAGTTAGAAAGGGCGCACGGTGGATGCCTTGGCACTAGGAGCCGAAGAAGGACGGCACTAACACCGATATGCTTCGGGGAGCTGTAAGTGAGCGATGATCCGGAGATTTCCGAATGGGGGAACCCACTACCTTTAATCGGGTAGTATCCATGTGTGAATCTATAGCACATGAGAAGGCAGACCCAGGGAACTGAAACATCTAAGTACCTGGAGGAAGAGAAAGCAAATGCGATTCCCTGAGTAGCGGCGAGCGAAACGGGATCAGCCCAAACCAAGAGGCTTGCCTCTTGGGGTTGTAGGACACTCTATACGGAGTTACAAAAGGTAGGATTAGGCGAAGCGACCTGGAACGGTCCGCCACAGCGGGTAACAGCCCCGTAGCCGAAAACCCTACCCCTCCAGAGTGGATCCTGAGTACGGCGGAACACGTGAAATTCCGTCGGAATCTGGGAGGACCATCTCCCAAGGCTAAATACTTCCTAGTGACCGATAGTGAACCAGTACCGTGAGGGAAAGGTGAAAAGCACCCCGGAAGGGGAGTGAAATAGATCCTGAAACCGTGTGCCTACAAGTAGTCAAAGCCCGTTAATGGGTGATGGCGTGCCTTTTGTAGAATGAACCGGCGAGTTACGATTACATGCAAGGTTAAGCTGAGAAGGCGGAGCCGCAGCGAAAGCGAGTCTGAATAGGGCGCCAGAGTATGTAGTTGTAGACCCGAAACCAGGTGATCTACCCATGTCCAGGGTGAAGGTAAGGTAACACTTACTGGAGGCCCGAACCCACGCACGTTGAAAAGTGCGGGGATGAGGTGTGGGTAGCGGAGAAATTCCAATCGAACCTGGAGATAGCTGGTTCTCTCCGAAATAGCTTTAGGGCTAGCCTCAAGATAGAGAATCCTGGAGGTAGAGCACTGTTTGGACTAGGGGCCCATCCCGGGTTACCGAATTCAGACAAACTCCGAATGCCAGTGATTTATGCTTGGGAGTCAGACTGCGAGTGATAAGATCCGTAGTCAAGAGGGAAACAGCCCAGACCACCAGCTAAGGTCCCCAAATATCCGTTAAGTGGAAAAGGATGTGGCGTTGCTTAGACAACCAGGATGTTGGCTTAGAAGCAGCCATCATTTAAAGAGTGCGTAATAGCTCACTGGTCGAGTGACACTGCGCCGAAAATGTACCGGGGCTAAACGGATTACCGAAGCTGTGGATGGATCTCGTAAGAGATCCGTGGTAGGAGAGCGTTCTAAGGGCGTAGAAGTCAGACCGGAAGGACTGGTGGAGCGCTTAGAAGTGAGAATGCCGGTATGAGTAACGAAAGACGGGTGAGAATCCCGTCCACCGAATGCCTAAGGTTTCCTGAGGAAGGCTCGTCCGCTCAGGGTTAGTCGGGACCTAAGTCGAGGCCGATAGGCGTAGACGATGGACAACAGGTTGATATTCCTGTACCACCTCCCCGCCGTTTGAGCAATGGGGGGACGCAGAAGGATAAGGAGAGCGTGCCGTTGGTTGTGCACGTCCAAGCAGTGAGGCGTGGAATGAGGCAAATCCCATTCCTGATACGTTGAGCTGTGATGGCAAGAGGGTTTACCCTTAGAGTCCCTGATTTCACACTGCCAAGAAAAGCCTCTAGCGAGGCGGGAGGTGCCCGTACCGCAAACCGACACAGGTAGGCGAGAAGAGAATTCTAAGGTGAGCGAGTGAACTCTCGTTAAGGAACTCGGCAAAATGACCCCGTAACTTCGGGAGAAGGGGTGCTCTGGTAGGGTGAATAGCCCGAGAGAGCCGCAGTGAATAGGCCCAGGCGACTGTTTAGCAAAAACACAGGTCTCTGCAAAACCGTAAGGTGACGTATAGGGGCTGACGCCTGCCCGGTGCTGGAAGGTTAAGAGGAGTGCTTAGCGCAAGCGAAGGTGCGAATTGAAGCCCCAGTAAACGGCGGCCGTAACTATAACGGTCCTAAGGTAGCGAAATTCCTTGTCGGGTAAGTTCCGACCCGCACGAAAGGCGTAACGATCTGGGCACTGTCTCAACGAGAGACTCGGTGAAATTATAGTACCTGTGAAGATGCAGGTTACCCGCGACAGGACGGAAAGACCCCGTGGAGCTTTACTGTAGCCTGATATTGAATTTTGGTGCAACTTGTACAGGATAGGTAGGAGCCTGAGATTCCGGAGCGCCAGCTTCGGAGGAGGCGTCAGTGGGATACTACCCTGGTTGTATTGAAATTCTAACCCACAAGCCTGATCGGCTTGGGAGACAGTGTCAGGCGGGCAGTTTGACTGGGGCGGTCGCCTCCTAAAGAGTAACGGAGGCGCCCAAAGGTTCCCTCAGAATGGTTGGAAATCATTCGTAGAGTGTAAAGGCAGAAGGGAGCTTGACTGCGAGACGTACATGTCGAGCAGGGTCGAAAGACGGGCTTAGTGATCCGGTGGTTCCGCATGGAAGGGCCATCGCTCAACGGATAAAAGCTACCCCGGGGATAACAGGCTTATCTCCCCCAAGAGTCCACATCGACGGGGAGGTTTGGCACCTCGATGTCGGCTCATCGCATCCTGGGGCTGTAGTCGGTCCCAAGGGTTGGGCTGTTCGCCCATTAAAGCGGTACGCGAGCTGGGTTCAGAACGTCGTGAGACAGTTCGGTCCCTATCCGTCGCGGGCGCAGGAAATTTGAGAGGAGCTGTCCTTAGTACGAGAGGACCGGGATGGACACACCGCTGGTGTACCAGTTGTTCTGCCAAGGGCATCGCTGGGTAGCTATGTGTGGCCGGGATAAGTGCTGAAAGCATCTAAGCACGAAGCCCCCCTCAAGATGAGATTTCCCATTGCGCAAGCAAGTAAGATCCCTCAAAGACGATGAGGTAGATAGGTTCGAGGTGGAAGCGTGGCGACACGTGCAGCTGACGAATACTAATCGATCGAGGACTTAACCAACAAACTGTAGGCGAAGATCTTGCATGTTCCAATGTCGTTTATCCAGTTTTGAAAGAATAAGAAAAAGTTTTTGAAAAAAAGCTTGAATAAACCAGTGATATACTGGTATAATGAATCTTGTCTTTCAAAACCAAATAGTCCAGTGATGATGGCAAAGAGGCCACACCCGTTCCCATCCCGAACACGGCAGTTAAGCTCTTTTGCGCCGATGGTAGTTGGGGGTTTCCCCCTGTGAGAGTAGGACGTCGCTGGGCAATACATATCGGAGGATTAGCTCAGCTGGGAGAGCATCTGCCTTACAAGCAGAGGGTCGGCGGTTCGATCCCGTCATCCTCCACCATTTTTTTGCCGGAGTAGCTCAGTTGGTAGAGCAACTGACTTGTAATCAGTAGGTCGAGGGTTCGACTCCTTTCTCCGGCACCACTATTTCGAGCCATTAGCTCAGTTGGTAGAGCATCTGACTTTTAATCAGAGGGTCGAAGGTTCGAATCCTTCATGGCTCACCATTTTATTCTAAATTTAATAATGCCACGCGGGTGTGGCGGAACTGGCAGACGCACTAGACTTAGGATCTAGCGCCTTCGGGCGTGGGGGTTCGACTCCCTTCACCCGCACCATTTTTTGCGGAAGTAGTTCAGTGGTAGAACGCCACCTTGCCAAGGTGGAGGTCGCGAGTTCGAACCTCGTCTTCCGCTCCATATGATTTTCAACGTTACCGACCCTTAGCCGGGGTGGCGGAACTGGCAGACGCACAGGACTTAAAATCCTGCGGTAGGTGACTACCGTACCGGTTCGATTCCGGTCCTCGGCACCATTTACATCAATAGCATCATGCGCCCGTAGCTCAATTGGATAGAGTACTTGACTACGAATCAAGCGGTTAGAGGTTCGAGTCCTCTCGGGCGCACCATATTTTTTAAAAAACTCAGCACCTAAGTTCGGGAAGTAGCTCAGCTTGGTAGAGCACTTGGTTTGGGACCAAGGGGTCGCAGGTTCGAATCCTGTCTTCCCGACCAAACAATGGGGCCTTAGCTCAGCTGGGAGAGCGCCTGCCTTGCACGCAGGAGGTCAGCGGTTCGATCCCGCTAGGCTCCACCAACTCATTACATTAAAGATCCCGGCGGCGTAGCTCAGCTGGCTAGAGCGTACGGTTCATACCCGTGAGGTCGGGGGTTCGATCCCCTCTGCCGCCACTTTTTTAGGACCTTTAGCTCAGTTGGTTAGAGCAGACGGCTCATAACCGTCCGGTCGCAGGTTCGAGTCCTGCAAGGTCCACCATTTGTATTTTATCACGGAGGAATACCCAAGTTTGGCTGAAGGGATCGGTCTTGAAAACCGACAGGGGAGTCAAATCCCGCGGGGGTTCGAATCCCTCTTCCTCCTCCATTTTTTCTAAATGTGTGGACAATTATTTTTAAAAAATGTTGGATATTAGTACCTATATTATTGTCGCGGGGTGGAGCAGTTCGGTAGCTCGTTGGGCTCATAACCCAAAGGTCGCAGGTTCAAATCCTGCCCCCGCAACCAAATGGTCCCGTGGTGTAGCGGTTAACATGCCTGCCTGTCACGCAGGAGATCGCCGGTTCGATCCCGGTCGGGACCGCCATTTTTATTTAATGTAGTGGGTCAGTAGCTCAGTCGGTAGAGCATTAGATTGAAGCTCTAAGTGTCGGCGGTTCGATTCCGTCCTGACCCACCATTTTATGCGGGTGTAGTTTAGTGGTAAAACCTCAGCCTTCCAAGCTGATGATGGGGGTTCGATTCCCCCCACCCGCTCCATAATTATTACATATGGGCCTATAGCTCAGCTGGTTAGAGCGCACGCCTGATAAGCGTGAGGTCGATGGTTCGAGTCCATTTAGGCCCACCATTCCGAAGTAGCTCAGTGGTAGAGCACCGCACTGTTAATGCGATGGTCGTAGGTTCGAGTCCTACCTTCGGAGCCATACTGGGGAAGTACTCAAGTGGCTGAAGAGGCGCCCCTGCTAAGGGTGTAGGTCGGGCAACCGGCGCGAGGGTTCAAATCCCTCCTTCTCCGCCAGTATTTGGCCCCTTGGTCAAGCGGTTAAGACACCGCCCTTTCACGGCGGTAACACGGGTTCGAATCCCGTAGGGGTCATCATAAAAAAGAGTCATGCATTTAATTGCATGACTCTTTTTTTCGTTTTAGTTGAATTTTGACTATGAAGAACCATTCCAACCATCACAATCACAATCCCAATTAATGATAATCCTGAAGGTAACGCTATCGATAAGAAAAGAATTTCTCCAGCTAAAGCAAATAAAACTTCCATTGACTGAGTTGCTTCAACTACACCTAACTTCTGCATGTTTCCTCGAACAAGATCTGTAGCTTTGAAGAATAATACTGTGGCAATTACGCCCGAACTAATCGCAACAATTAAGGTTTGGAAGCTTTGTGAAGCAGATGGTCCGCCAACTGTAAGTAATCCATATAGCGACAATATAAACCAGAAGGGAAGACTTGCTAATGTCATTCCTAAAACTCTTTGATAGGCATCCAATCTACCGTCGCAAACTTCCATCATCTTTCTGTTACCGAGTGGGTAAGCGAATGCTGCCAGAAGAACAGGGACGAAACCAAGCCACAATGTGGCAGAAGAGACGATCGCGATATTTTCTAACTGCATGAGACTAACTCCCGCTAATATAATAAAAGAAATTAGTAGTCCTTTTACTGGAATTTTACCTCTTAGCTGAACTGCTCCTTCTTTAGTATGTATAGTGATGAGAAATAAGGGAGCAAGCAGTGTACCTGCAATGATCGTAATTTGCCAAGTGCCTGCGATTAACCACCCAGGAGAATAAGCTGCTGCAAAACAAAGAGGAGCATAAAATAATCCAAATCCTACAAAGCTCCATATGAGCCATGCTTTTTTGCTTTTGTTCATTTCTTGTAATAAAGGTTTTAAGTTTTTTCTGGATATAACGATTAATAGTAAGAAAGGAATCATGAAAAGATAACGTAAAGAAGCACTCCAAATCCAACTACCGCCACTAGCTTCCATTGTGGCATTTAATACAAATGTAAATGCGAAGAAAAATGCGGCAATGATACCAATTATAATGGGTTTCACTTAATATACTCCTTACTAAGTATTTTGAATTATTTATCAACTATAACGCATAAACGATAGTTCTACAAAACTTTATTTGGATACAAAAAAAGGGATTTCAGCTGAAATCCCTTTTGATATTCTAATTAAAGAAGATATTCAATTAGTAAACCAACACCAAGTAATAAAGCAAATAGTGTATTTGTTTTTCCTGTGTCTTGCATGGCGGGCATAACTTTTAACGGTGCTGTATGACGTTTGAAAATTTGAACCACTTTAATCGGTTTTATGATGCTAAGGAAAACGAGTAAAGTCCATGGGGTTAATGTTCCTGCAATAACAAGAACTATAATCCAGGCATAGGCTAAAACGAAAAATGCCATCAGTATGTTCACAGCAGTCGGTCTTTTGACTAAAATCGCAAGTGTTTTACGCCCACTTTCTTCATCTCCAACGATATCACGAATATTATTAGCTAGCATAATAGCTGCTACTAACAACGTACTTGGTATAGCTAAAAGAGAAGCTTCAAGTGTGATCATGCCGGTTTGGATATAAAAGGCGATAATAACAATTAAATAGCCCATGACTACGCCTGAAAAAAGTTCGCCAAATGGCGTATAAGCAATCGGGTAAGGACCACCTGTATAGAAGTAGCCAATTGCCATAGAAACTGCACCTACAACTAAAAGCCACCAGCTAGTTTGTGAACAAATGTAAATGCCGATAACTGCAGCAATACCATAAAAAACGAATGCTAAAGCTAAAACAGTTTTTGGTTTTACTCCATTTCGAACTATGGCACCGCCAATCCCGACAGAATTTTCATTGTCTAGACCTCTCGCAAAATCGTAATATTCATTGAACATATTGGTCGCTGCTTGGATCAATAAACTGGCAACAAGCATAGATAGGAATAAAATCCAATCGATCGGGGAATACTGTAAAGCAATCATCGTTCCAAGGAATACGGGAGCGAACGAAGCGGTTAGTGTATGCGGACGTGTTAATTGCCACCATACGCGCCATCCGCTATCTGCTTGTAGTGAATGTGTCATCTTAATCTCTCCTTTAATTCTTTCCACTCTTCATTGTACTTTAAAATAGTGTGGAATACAGCAAATGATGTGCTGATTTTAGCAGAAAAGAGTATGATAGAGGGTAGAGATTAAAAAGTGAAACAGTGAGTGGAATAAACTAGACTATTGTCTTAAAACGGAGGTAATCAGGTGAATTCAGAATCGTCTTCATCGACCCAGCAATTTGCGACAGACCAGTTTGAAGGCTATCGCTTTTACACTGAAACAATCGAAGTTACACATATGTCTGCATTAGCATTTTTTGAAGCTGGCGGAAACGACCACACAGGAAAACGCATGTATTGGAAAAATCGTGAAAAGACCTTTACACTCGTTGGAATTGGACATGCTCATGTCCTTTCTTCCAATGAGACAAATGGAAGGTTTGAAAATATAAAAAACGACTGGAAAAAATTATGTAGCCAAATCGTCAATGAAGAACGATCGGTTCATCCGGTCCTATTCGGAGGATTTTCGTTTGACCCATTAAATACTAAGCCGAGTGAGTGGAGAAGATTCCCTCAGGCTTATTTTGTAGTGCCAACTTTTCAGTTGATCTTAAAAGGTGATCAAGCTTTTGTGAGTATTCACTTGATCACGAAAAAACAAGATAGTTTTAAAGAGTTTGACGCGTTACGAAAAGAGCGAGATAAATTACTTCATGCTGCACAGGTTTCTGAAGTAGATAAATACGATAAACCAAATGTGATTGAACGGACTGAATTAAGAAAAGATGAATACTTAGAATCGATTCAACGGGTCACAGATATTATTAAAGCAAAAGAAGTCGAGAAAGTTGTGATTGCCCGCACAGTGAAACTTGGGTTTGAAAAGAAACTTTCTCCAACATCTGCACTATACCAAGTAGCCAATGAACAACCGGAAAGTTTCTTATTCGGTTTAGAAGCAGAAGAGCAGTTTTTCTTTGGAGCAACTCCAGAACGGCTTGTTAAAGTAGAAAATGAAAAAGCATTATCGACGTGTTTAGCAGGTTCAACGCCTCGTGGGAAAACCATCGAGAAAGATACTGAACTTGGTGAAATTCTGCTGCAAGATCCCAAAAATCGTGCGGAACATCAATATGTGGTGAGTATGATTAGCGATGTTTTTAAAGCAACCTGCAGTCAAACCATCGTACCGAAAACACCGAAATTGATGAAAATTAGAGATATCCAGCATTTGTACACACCGGTCGAAGGAGTGTTAAATGCTGGATCTACATTGTTTGACTTGGTCGAACTACTTCATCCAACACCTGCACTTGGCGGCGAACCGAAAATAGAAGCCTTAGAAATGATTCGCAAGCACGAAGCGATGAACCGTGGCTATTATGCGGCTCCAATTGGATGGATTGATACACAAGGAGACGGCGAATTTGCGGTTGCTATTCGTTCAGCATTATTGGATGAAGAAAAAGCGTATTTATATGCAGGTGGCGGAATTGTTGCAGACTCGACGCCAGAATCAGAGTATGACGAGACATGGGTTAAGTTTAGACCGATGCTCCGAGCATTGGGAGGTCAATTGAGTGACGAATCGTAAAGCATTAACCGAATATGTCTCAGCTTTTACGCATTCATTAGTCGAGCAAGGGGTTAAAGACGTTGTTATTAGTCCTGGATCTCGTTCGACACCACTTGCTTATGCTTGTATGAAACAAGGAGATTTAATAACTTACCGCCAAATTGATGAGCGCTCAGCCGCTTATTTTGCGCTAGGCTTAGCTAAAGCCTCTGGTAGACCTGTTATGTTATTATGCACGTCGGGAACAGCAGCGGCTAATTATTTTCCAGCTGTTGTTGAAGCATATTATGCACGTGTGCCTTTACTTGTTGTTACAGCAGATCGTCCACACGAACTGCGAGAAGTTGGTGCTCCACAAGCAATCAACCAAATTCATTTATTCGGTGCGCATGTTAAATGGGCTACGGATATGCCGATGCCAGAACCGGAAAATCAATTGGGGTTTTTAACACGGCATTTGCATCGTAGTGTTCAACATGCAATGACTAAACCCCGAGGACCGGTGCATATAAACGTACCGTTTCGTGAACCATTGCGTATAGATTTCGAGCAAACTTACGAAAGTCAGCAGGAAATTTCTCATTTTGGAGGAGAACTGTCTTTAAGTGTGGAAAGCCGCCTGTTTTTACAACAATTGCTAAAAAAAGAAAAAGGTTTGTTGATCGTTGGCGAACAAACACTAAAGATGCCGGATGAGTTTTGGGCGTTTATTGAGAAACTGGATTGGCCGGTGTTGGCGGATCCATTATCCAATATCCGTGCAAATGTACCACAATCGGCAAAATCGTTAATTATTGATTCCTACGATGCGTTGCTTAAAAGTGAGAAGTTTAAAGACGCGGTCAAGCCGGATGTAGTAATTCGTGTCGGACCGCAACCGGTTTCAAAACCTTTGAGCTTGTATTTAGCCGCAGTAAAACCAGAAACCTATGTAGTGTTTGATGAAAGTCCGATGTTACGTGATCCGCAATCTGTTGCGACACATCACATTCAAGCAGCTGAAAAAGGCTTATGGAATTTGCCGCTAGAAAGTAAATCAACGAATGCATATCGTGAAAAATGGGCGCAAGCATCCGAATTATACTGGCAAGTTGTTGAGCAGCATTGCCAGACGGAATTAGATGAAGGTGTATTAGCAAAAGTACTTTTCGATCGATTAGATCAAAGCGATTTAATTGTGGGGAGCAGTATGCCAATCCGTGATGTCGATACGTATTTCCAAACAACTGAGCGGGATATTATGCTTTATGCGAACCGCGGAGCGAATGGTATTGATGGAGTGGTTTCAACGGCATTTGGTGTACAAGCAGCAAGACAGCGTCCAGCTTATTTGTATATTGGCGATTTGTCGTTTTTGCATGATATGAACGGCTTGATTGCATCAAAAATGCAAGAGACGGATTTAACGATTGTGATAATGAATAACGATGGCGGTGGTATTTTCTCATATTTGCCACAGTCTCAAGAAGAACGTTATTTTGAAGAGTTATTTGGTACACCGACTGGATTGACGTTTAGCGATGCAGCGAAGATGTATGATGCACAATATTTATCTGCTGAAACAGTTGCCCAATTTGCTGCTGCGCTAGACGAGCCAAAAACAAATTTAGTGAAGATTATTGAAGTGTTCACTGATCGTGAAAACAATGTTACGACGCATCGTAAATTATGGAGCCGTTTTGACGAGGAGCTGGCTAAAGGATGAAGCTAGAAGTCGGCGGCGTTGTCTATTATGTTGAAGTAAGGAATCCAGAAAAACTGAAAACTTTGGTTTTTTTGCATGGTTTTACAGGGAGCACGAAAACGTGGCATTCGGTTATTGAAAACTGGACGGATGTAAAAGTTGTTTTAATCGATTTAATTGGTCACGGAGAGTCAGCTAGTCCAGAAGAGCTTGAAGCTTATTCGATGGAACGCCAGCTAGAAAGTTTAGATGCTTTGTTTAATCGATTAGCGTTGGACAACTTTACGCTTGTTGGTTATTCAATGGGCGGACGTACGGCACTCGCTTATGCTTGCCACTATCCAGAACGATTAACCGAGCTAGTGCTTGAAAGTGCATCGCCTGGACTTGAAAGTGAACAAGCAAGAAAAGAACGTCAAATCAATGATAAGCATCTTGCAGAGCGGATTGTGACAGGCGGACTAATTAATTTCGTTAATGCTTGGGAAAACATTGCGTTGTTTGCAAGTCAAAAAACATTGACTGAAGCAGTTCAAAAATCGGTACGTGAAGAACGGTTGGCGCAAAATCCACTAGGGCTTGCGAATAGTTTACTTGGTATGGGAACAGGTGCCCAACAGTCTTATTGGCAAGAGCTAGAGTGTTTGAATATACCGGTTTTATTGGTGACAGGACGGTTAGATCTAAAGTTTGAAGCAATTGCACAAAAAATGATGGAATGTTTGTCAAACGGTGTTCATAAAACAATTGATGCGGGTCATGCAATACATGTGGAAAAACCTGTTGAGTTTGCTACAATAGTAAGAGAGTATTTAAGTTTGAACTATCAAGGAGGAAAATCATGACACGCGAGTGGATTACAGAACGTACATATGAAGACATTAAATATGAAATTTTTAACGGCATTGCAAAAATTACGATTAACCGACCGGAAGTGCGCAACGCATTCCGACCGAAAACGGTTCACGAATTAATCGATGCATTTTCACGTGCACGTGATAACGCAGATGTAGGCGTTATTGTTTTAACTGGTGAAGGCGAAAAAGCTTTCTGTTCAGGTGGCGACCAATCTGTACGCGGACACGGTGGCTATGTTGGGGAAGATGAAATTCCACGTTTGAACGTATTAGATCTACAACGTTTAATCCGTGTTATTCCAAAACCAGTTGTCGCAATGGTAGCCGGTTATGCAATCGGCGGCGGACACGTCTTGCACGTTGTTTGTGATTTGACAATTGCAGCAGATAACGCACGCTTTGGTCAAACAGGACCACGTGTTGGTTCGTTTGACGCTGGATACGGTTCTGGTTATTTGGCTCGTATTATCGGTCATAAGAAAGCACGTGAAATTTGGTACCTATGCCGCCAGTACGATGCACAAGAAGCATTGGACATGGGCTTAGTCAATACAGTTGTCCCTCTTGAGCAATTAGAAGATGAGACGGTTCAATGGTGTCAGGAAATGCTTGAAATGAGCCCGACTGCACTTCGTTTTGTAAAAGCGGCGATGAATGCTGATACAGACGGTCTTGCTGGATTGCAGCAAATGGCTGGAGACGCAACATTATTGTATTACACAACGGACGAAGCAAAAGAAGGACGCGACGCGTTTAAAGAAAAACGCAAACCAGACTTTGGTCAATTCCCACGGTTCCCATGATTATTGAATAATTAAAAGCTGTCCTCTCTGGGGACAGCTTTTTTTGAAGAAAGGATTTTTTTATGACGTACCCGAATTGGTTGACTCAGCGAAGCTATTTGAGTGGCGATCGTATGGCATTGTCGTTTCAACATCAACAATGGACTTTTTCTGAAATAAATACAATTGCGCTGGCTTATGCAGGAAAACTGTCGGCGCTTGGCGTAAAAGAAAATTCACGTGTCGCGGTATTGGCTAAATCTACTCCAGAATTTGTTTTTGTCTTGTATGGCTGTATGCACCTAGGCTGTGAGATGGTCATGCTAAATGAACGTCTATCAAGCAATGAATTGGCTTATCAAATAGATGATGCGGAAGTAGCATTTATTTTCGTAGCTGATGTGCTGAAGGGAAAAGTAGACGATTCACGCGTCGTTTTATTTAGTGAAATAGAAGATACAAAACCAGTTCAATTTGACCCGCAGCAGCAATGGCCAAAAGATCGCACCCTTTCGATTATGTATACCTCAGGTACTACCGGGCATCCAAAAGGGGTTCGCCAAACAGCGGAAAATCATTTTTCAAGTGCCGTATCTTCTGCGCTCAATATTGGCATAGCCCCAGAAGATGTTTGGTTATGTGCTGTGCCTTTATTTCACATTAGTGGATTTTCGATCTTGATGAGGTCGTTGATATATGGCATGGGTGTGCGGTTATACGAGAAATTTGACGCAGAACGCAGCGCAGAAGAAATTTGCAACGGCAGCGTGACGCATATGTCAGTTGTTGGAGTGACGTTGGAACGTATTTTATCGAGTATGGAACAAGCTTCTATGCTAGCGTCTGATCGCTTTAAAGCAGTTCTTGCCGGAGGTGGACCAATTCCAGTTGCTTATATGAAACGTGCTGAAAAATGTAGAATTCCGGTGTTGCAAACATACGGTATGACGGAAACATCGTCACAAACAACAACCTTACAAGTGGCGGACGCAGAGCGGAAAATCGGATCTGCAGGCAAGCCATTATTTTTATATGAAGTCAAAACAGAAAAACAAGATGAAGTGGGCGAAATTCTCATTCGGGGTCCTCAAGTGACACCTGGCTATATTGGTGCTTTTGCCAAACGAAATGTACAACAAGATGGTTGGCTTCATACAGGAGATATCGGCTATTTAGATGACGAAGGATTTCTATTTGTGGTAGATCGCCGTTCAGATTTAATCGTTTCTGGTGGAGAAAATGTATATCCGGCTGAAATTGAAAAAGTCTTATCTGGTCATCCTGCTGTTCGAGAAGTTGGCGTTTGCGGGGCTCCGAGTGAAAAGTGGGGAGAAGTTCCAGTGGCATTTGCGGTATTGCAGCAAGAAGCAACAGTAGAAGAATTGCTTGCTTATTGCCGTGAACAGCTGGCGTCCTATAAAGTGCCAAAGCAATTGACGATTGTTGAGTCGTTGCCACGTAATGCTTCAAATAAGCTGTTGAGAAGAGAGCTGAGAGCATGGTTGTGATAATTAAAGAGATTGGCTTAAAGACAGTGAGAAGAGCGCTTAAAAACCCGTTTATATCAGTTTTACAACAAGTCAACGAGCGTGAAGTAATTATTGTGAGTGTGAAAGGTGAATCGGGGCATATTGGGTACGGGGAAGTTGTAGCTTTTGAAACGCCTTGGTATACAGAAGAAACCATTACGAGTTGTCGTTTTTTGCTAGAGCAAGTATTGGTGCCGCTGCTAATACATCAAACCATTTATCATCCACAACAAGTTTGGGCGCTGTTCGAATCTGTAAAAGGCAACCGAATGGCAAAAGCAGCAGTTGAAATGGCTGTATGGGACTTGTTTGCAAAACAACAACAGGAGCCGCTATGGAAGTATGTCGGAGGCATTTCGCAAGCAATTTCTGCTGGCGTTGTCGTTGCAGCAGATCCGTCTCAAATTCATGACCGAGTGGCACAGGCAAACAACGCAGGCTATAAACGAATCAAAATCAAAATTCATCCGGATACAAATCCATCTATGTTAAAGTCCATTGTTACGAACTATCCAGCGTTATTATTTTTCGCAGATGCCAATGGCAGTTTCAGCGAAAATAATTTTGAGCGCTTGAAAGAATTTGATGATGTGGGATTTACTCTTATTGAACAGCCTTTCGGAGAACGAGAGTGGAGTTTGCACGCGCGAGCAAAAAGAGAGCTCACGACACCACTTTGTTTAGACGAAAGCATTTCTAGTGTAGAAGATGTTCAACAAATGATCGACATGAAAGCCGGAGATATCGTCGTTTTAAAAATGAGTCGCCTTGGTGGTTGGACTGAAACCTTGAAAGTGGTGGAATTGTGCCGCAAACATTCAATTGGCATGTGGGTTGGGGGCATGATTGAGTTTGGTGTATCAAAAGCACATAATTTGGCGCTGGCGTCTTTGGCAGGTATCGATTACCCAGGTGATTTTTCAGCCTCTACTCATTTTTGGGAAAAAGATATAATCCAACCGGAAGTCATTGTTGAAAATGGAGAAATCCAGTTAAGTAATCAACTAGGTATTGGCTATTCGGTAAATTGTACAGAATAAAAAAATCTTCGATGAAAAGTTGGCTTTTGGGTGTATAATACAGAAAAGTAAATCGGAGCCGAGTGGCTAAAGGATTATAAGGCGGTGGATATATGATGAATTCACAAGAGGCGATCATCAAAAATTTTGCGATTGGCTTACCTGAGAAAATGTCTTACGGGAATGGCCAGGAAATGGAAACAGCTATCCGCAAAAAAACAGTGCAAGAAGCGTTTTTAACGAAAGACGGTTTTAATGGAGACGGTGTTGCTGATCTAAAGTATCACGGTGGACCTGACCGTGCCGTTTGTCTATATCCTTATGAACATTATGCTCTTTGGAACGATCAATTTGAAACAAAATTGCCACCATCCGCTTTCGGAGAAAACTTAACTGTGACAAATATGCTGGAGCGGGAAATTTGCATTGGCGATATTTTTCAAATAGGTGAAGCCATTGTTCAAGTGACACAAGGAAGAGTTCCTTGTAACACAATTGATAGACGACTCGAGATGAAGCCTTTGTTAAAGGCAATGGTGAAAACGGGTTACACCGGCTATCTTTGCCGAGTGTTAGAAGAAGGAATGGTTCGAGCTGATTCGGTCATTCGAAAGGTGTCAAAAAGTCCAACACAAGTGTCCGTTCTTTATGCGAATGAAATCAACTTCCACAAGCCTAAAGACATTGATGGGATTATGAAAGTGCTTGAAGCAGATGAGCTAGCAGATGAATGGCGCCAATTTTTGACAAAGCGATTGACTAAATTGACGTCAGGGAAGTAGTGCGAAAAGTGTTTAATGCATTCGAAATTGATATTTAACAGTCAAAAAGACGAAGAAACTGAGAATCGTTTCTTCGTCTTTTTATATTGGGAAATTATATCCGTTATTTCAAAATCGTTTCTAATACTTGAAGATTTTTCTCCATTAATGTGAAATAAGTTTCTTCGTTATCAATATTTTCTTGTGTTAAGACACCAAGATTGTGCATTTCGATAGCTTCTGCACCGACTTCTTTTTGGATAACTTTTGTTAAGTTAGACGATACATTTTGTTCGAATACAATATACTGTAAATCGTTTGCTTTGGCTAAATCGACAATTTCCGTCAATTCTTTTTGCGACGGCTCATTTTGACTGTTTAAGCCAGCAATTGCGATTTGTTTAATACCATATGGTTCTGAAAGATAACCAAAAGCAGCATGAGAAACAAAGAATGTATCTTTGCTAACACGTTCTGCTAAAGAGTCGAACGAACGATCTAAATTCTCCAATTGAACAATAAGTTCTGTATAATTACTTTCGTATACTTCCGCATTTTCAGGATCCGCTTGAACTAAAGAATCTTTAATCGATTCTACTAGTTTTTCACTTAGTACTGGGGACATCCAAACATGTGGGTCAGTTGAACCGTGATCATGATCATCGTGACTTTCAGCTTCTTCAGCATGTTCGTAAGCGACTATATCTTCTTCATGGGTATCTTCTTGATGACCTAATGCTGCCTCTAAATCTTCGTCACTAATGTTATCCGCAGTTGCTACGAATTCGACTTTTTCATTTTTTAACGTTTTTTTCGCATTATCGATAAATCCTTCTAGGCCAAGACCAATTGAGAACATCACATCTGCATCTGCGAGTTTGATCATATCTTGCTGCGTCGGTTCAAAGGTATGTTCATTCGCACCAGCTGGGTAAATTGATTGAACATCGACAAAGTCGCCGCCGATCTGTTCAGTAAAATAAGTTAGTGGATAAACTGTTGTATAAACTTGTAGCTTCGAGTCATCATTGTCGATGCTCTGTTTTTCTTCGCTTGTTTTTCCGCAAGCTGTTAATAATAAAAGTAAAGATAGCATTACTAGAATTTTTTTCATGTCGACCTCCAAAGTGTAATGATTACGTTTTAATGACTATTAAAATAATACAGCATGCTTTTTAAAAACACAAGAAAAACCACCAACTATTTTTTTGGTGGCCATTCTTCTGGAACAAAATCGATTCCACCTTTGTGGAAAGGGTGACAACTCAAAATTCGTTTTGCTGCTAAGTAACCACCTTTTAATGCACCGTGCTTTTCTACTGCTTCAATTCCATAATGAGAACAAGTAGGATAAAAGCGACAGCTGGGTGGAGATAACGGTGAAATAAATCGCTGATAAAAGCGAAATGTTTTTAATAATGCTGTTTTCAAAATCGTTCAGCTCTTTTCGTGAAATTACGTTATATGTTTATTGTAGGTGCAGGAGAGGTATAAATAAAGTATAAGAACTTAACAAATAAATTGGAGTGTGAGTAGAAATGTCGAATGAATTAAATCACGAATTAAACGTACAGGTAGCAACATGGTCTGTTGCTTACACAAAATTACATAATTTTCATTGGTATGTAAAAGGACCATCATTTTTTACTTTACACGTGAAATTTGAAGAATTATACAACGAAGCAACTTTACACATGGATGAAATTGCTGAGCGATTACTTGCGCTTGGTGGAAAGCCAGTGGCGACAATGAAAGAACAGTTAGAGCTTTCTGTAGTCGATGAAGCGAGCAGTAAAGAATCTGCAGAAGAAATGGTCGATGCTGTTGTAAGTGATTATGACAAAATCATGAAGTCCTTAAAAAAAGGGATGAAGTTAGCTGCAGACGCTGGTGATGATATGACAGAAGATATGTTTAATGCCATTCATCAAAACCTTGAAAAACATTCTTGGATGTTATCAGCATTTTTGGGTGAAAAGAAGTAAAATAAGAATATACAAACGTACACTGAGTTTTAGTGTACGTTTTTCTTATGGCATCGGGGTGAAGAAATGGACTATCAAGATCTGAACGGATATTCATGCGAACTATCATTTGAAAAAAAACGATTTCCTATTAACAGTAAACACGTTCTAGTAATCTGTTGCTATAAAGGCGACTGGGTTTTAACGCGACACAATCAACGTGGCCTAGAGTTTCCAGGTGGCAAAGTAGAAGTTGGTGAAAGTTTACAAGAGGCTGCCACAAGAGAAGTCTATGAAGAAACAGGAGCCCGGGTAAAGCAGTTGGAATGGTTGGCGGAATATGTTGTTTACACAGAAAAGCCTTTTTGCAAAACAGTTTTTATCGGGACAGTCGACCAAATAGACAGCATCCCACTTCTTGAGACAAAAGGCATTGTCTTACTAAAAGAGTTAAAACTTACAGATGAGTTTAGTTTTTTAATGAAAGATGATGGAATGGCAACGATCATAGAGAAGGTGAAACTACTTGGAAAATGGAACGATTGATACAAAAAAGCGCTATCCTTCTCCAAATCCTCACGTTCAATTGACAGAAATCGTCTATTGGTCAGAAGGTTTGAGAGTGAAAGGCATGCTAGCAGAACCAAAAATAAATGGAAGTTATAGTGGTATCTTATATTTAAGAGGTGGCATTCAGTCGATTGGAATGGTTCGTCCTGCGCGAATTGCTCAGTTTGCGGCTAAAGGTTTTGTTGTATTTGCTCCGTATTATCGAGGCAATCGAGGCGGTGAGGGTCGCGACGAATTTGCAGGCGAAGATCGGTGGGATGCAGTTCACGCAGTTGATGTGCTAAAAAAATTCAGTAATGATTATGTCCATTTGCTAGCATTTTCTAGAGGCGGCATTATGGCGTTATGGACAGCTATTTTGCGTAAAGATATTGCATCAGTTGTGACATGGGCAGGTGTCACGGACACAGTATTAACGTATAAAGAACGCCCCGACATGCGTCGTATGATGAAGCGGCTATACGGAGGAACTCCAAATACGGCTATCATTAATTTTGAAGACCGCAATCCATTACTACGAATTGAAGAAAATGCTGCGCTTATTTTGATCATCCACGGATTACAAGATGACAATGTCTCACCAGAGCAAGCCTATTTGTTAGAAAAGACGTTAAAGTTGAATGGTCAGCCACATGAAACTTGGTATTTCACTGATTACACCCACTTTTTTCCACCTGCGGCTAATCGACAAACAGTAATAGCGGTTTGCGAGTGGATGAGAGAGCAGGAAGCTTAGAAAAACAGAGAAAACCCGTTCGGATTTTTTCCGAACGGGCTTTCTTGAAATTTTATTTTTGAGTTGGGCCGCCTTGTACGCTAATTTCAGGTGCGACAGTGCCGAACTTTTTGAAGTTTTCTTGGAATTCTTGTGCCAATTCATTTGCTTTTTGGTCGTATGCTGCTTTGTCTGACCATGCATGGCGCGGGTTTAATACTTCAGTCGGAACTCCAGGTACTTCTGTAGGAATTTCAAAACCGAAGATTGCTTCTTTTTCAGTTGGTACATTGTTCAATTCGCCTTTGATTGCAGCGCGAACCATTGTACGCGTGTAAGAAAGTTTCATACGGCTACCGACTCCGTAAACGCCGCCAGTCCAGCCTGTGTTCACAAGGAAGACTTGTGCGCCATGCTCGTCGATTTTCTTGCCAAGCATTTCAGCATATACAGTTGCATGTAACGGCAAGAAAGGTGAACCAAAGCAAGTTGAGAACGTAGCTTCAGGTGAAGTAATTCCGCGTTCTGTTCCTGCTAGTTTTGAAGTATAACCACTTAGGAAATGGTACATCGCTTGTTCTTTTGTCAACTTACTGATTGGAGGCAATACGCCAAATGCATCAGCAGTTAAGAAGACAATCGTTTTTGGATGTCCTGCAACTGAAGGGTCTACAATATTATCAATTGCTTGCATTGGGTATGCTGCGCGTGTGTTTTCAGTTAATGAACCGTCGTTATAATCTGGAATCCGTGTTTCAGGATCTACTACAACGTTTTCAAGTACTGAACCAAAACGGATTGCGTCGTAAATTTGTGGTTCATTTTCACGAGACAAATTAATGGTTTTAGCATAGCAGCCACCTTCAATGTTAAAGACGCCGTTATCTGACCAGCCATGCTCGTCATCACCGATTAGCTTGCGATCGCCATCAGCTGATAAAGTCGTTTTACCTGTTCCCGATAGACCGAAGAATAAAGTAACATCGCCTTCTGGACCAACGTTTGCTGAACAGTGCATAGGAAGAATACCTTTTTCAGGAAGTAAGTAGTTCATAATAGAGAAGATCGATTTTTTCATTTCGCCAGCGTACTCAGTTCCGCCGATCAAAATAATGCCTTGTTCCATCGATACGATTATGAATGTTTCTGATGCTGTACCGTCAACTTCAGGGTCTGCCTGGAAAGTTGGAGCATAGACAACAGTGAATTCAGCATCGTGAGTTTCTAACTCTTCAGCCGACGGACGAATAAACAATTGGTGAGCAAATAGATTATGCCATGCGTATTCATTGATTGTTTGGATAGGCACACGTGATTCGTGGTCAGCTCCGGCAAATCCTTTGAAAACGTAAAGCGCATCTTTATCTTTCAAGTGGTTGATTACTTTAGCGTATAGTTTTTCAAATACTTCGCTAGAAATTGGACGGTTCACATTGCCCCAGTCGACTTTGTTTTTAGAGCTTTCTTCTTCCACCATGTATTTGTCTTTCGGTGAGCGGCCAGTATACTTGCCTGTTTCCGCTTTTACAGCGCCTTCCCGAGTTAATACCGCTTCCTTGCGGGATGTTGCTGCTTCCACTAATTGTGGCACTGATAATTGAACATGCACATTTTGGCCAGTTAAAAGTTCCTTCAAGTCGTTTGCAAAGTTCACTGAAGTCATATATATGTACCTTCCTTTTCTTTTATTCCCATAGTAATGGGGAGGATGTATATTCGTTCATTAGTATAACACATTAGGTTTATTAGTCTACACTAATCCATTATAGAAATTAAAAAAAGTGGAAGAGATTAACACTATATATAGAAAGAATATTTGTGCATTTTAATATGTTGTAGTGTTATAAGTATGAATCGCAAAGTCTGTCAATTTTTATTTGAATAAAATGTTGACATCGCAGTGCTATTTCCGTATGATGAAAAATTGAACGGATACTCTTATTCCGAGCTGGTGGAGGGGACAGGCCCTAAGAAACCCGGCAACCTGCTGCATTTGTAGCGTTGGTGCCAAACCTGAACAAGGTGAACAAGCCTTGGATGATAAGAGTGAAAGGTGCGTATGATGATTTTCCCTTTCCTCATAATGAATGAGTGGAGGGATTTTTTTATGAAATGCCCTTAATCCTCGTGTGCAAAGGCCACAAACGGCTTGAAGTTCAATCCAGATTTTCTGGAACGGACTTGACATGGGAAACGAGTACCGTATCAATTTCGAGAGCAATCTCGCAGGATATAAGGAGGAACATTTTTTGAAAAACCGTAGATTATTTACATCAGAATCAGTAACAGAAGGGCATCCAGATAAAATCTGTGACCAAATCTCAGATGCAATTTTAGATGCTATTTTAGCCGAGGATCCAAACGCACGTGTAGCGTGTGAAACGACTGTTACAACAGGACTTGTTTTAGTAGCAGGAGAAATTACGACAACTACTTATGTAGATATTCCAAAAGTTGTTAGACAAACAGTTAAAGAAATTGGATACACACGCGCTAAATATGGTTTTGACTCAGAAACAAGTGCTGTTCTTACAGCAATTGATGAGCAATCACCTGATATCGCTGCAGGAGTTAACGTAGCGCTTGAATCACGTGATGGTCAAATGACAGATAAAGAATTAGATGACATCGGAGCAGGCGACCAAGGGTTGATGTTCGGATACGCGAACAACGAAACCGAAGAATTAATGCCATTACCGATTTCATTGGCACATAAATTGGCTCGTCGGTTAGCTGAAGTACGCAAAGAGGAAATTCTTCCATACTTGCGTCCAGATGGCAAAACACAAGTAACAGTTGAATATGATGAAAACAATAAACCGCTTCGCGTGGATACAATTGTTATCTCAACTCAACATCACCCAGAAGTAACATTAGAGCAAATTCAACGCAATATTAAAGAATACGTAATTAACGAAGTTGTACCAGCAAAATGGATTGACGAAGATACGAAATACTTTATCAACCCAACTGGTCGTTTTGTTATCGGCGGACCTCAAGGAGATGCAGGTTTAACTGGACGCAAGATCATTGTTGATACTTACGGTGGTTACGCACGTCACGGTGGCGGCGCATTCTCAGGAAAAGACGCGACAAAAGTTGACCGTTCAGCTGCTTACGCGGCACGTTATGTAGCGAAAAACATTGTAGCAGCTGGCCTTGCAGATAAATGTGAAGTGCAATTAGCTTATGCAATTGGTGTAGCACATCCTGTATCTATCGCGTTTGATACGTTTGGAACTGGCATCGTTGATGAAGACAAATTAGATGATTTGGTACGCGCAAACTTTGACTTGCGTCCTGCTGGCATCATTAAAATGTTGGATCTACGTCGTCCAATATACAAACAAACTGCAGCGTATGGACATTTTGGCCGTACGGATGTTGATTTGCCGTGGGAACGTACTGACAAAGCAGCTATCTTAAAAGAACAAGCTGGCGTTTAAGCTAATAAAACGAAAAGGACGACTGGGCATCCCTGCCTAGTCGTCCTTTTTTTAGTTATTCCTCTTTTTGGAGCGATTTATAATAGGTAGCTTTTTCTGCATACTCACGGACAATGCGTTCCATGTCTTCCTTATCTTCTTCGCGAAGTTCACGGACGACTTTTGCAGGGCGTCCAAGCGCTAGCATGCCAGGAGGAATCACTTTTCCTGGCGGCACGAGACTACCTGCACCAACAAATGCGCCTTCTCCAATTTCAGCTCCGTCGAGAATAATAGAACCCATGCCGACTAACGCACCTTTCCGAATGATGCAGCTGTGAAGCGTTACTTGATGCCCGATTGTCACTTCATCTTCTAGAAGTAATGTTTTGCCTGGGCTTTGATGAAGCATGCACAAGTCTTGGATATTTACTTTATTGCCGATAATGGTTGGGGAAACATCACCACGGATAACGGTATTAAACCAAACGGATGAGTCAGCACCGATGGTTACATCGCCAGAAATTGTCGTATAGTCTGCAATAAAAGCAGATGTGTCGATTTGTGGAAATTTGTCTTTATATGGATAAATCATGGCAAAGCTCCTTTAAACAAGATAAGATATTCTATAATCGTATCAAAACAAAACGAAACGTCAAATAACAAAACGACATCAAGAGCTGATTGGCAAGGAAAGGAAGTTTGATTATGTGGAAATGGCAGGCTGAAGGTACAGCAAAAGCAGTAGTGGTGTTAATCCATAGCGCATATGAACAGCATATGCGCTATGCTTGGCAAATTGAAAAATGGCGTTCGGTCGGATTTCATGTATACACAGGGGATCTACCTGGACACGGCAAAAATGCGGGGGCGGATAATGTTCACCGCGAATCGTTTGAAGAATATGAACAAGCCGTTATGGAAATGCTGAAACTCGCGTCAGACAATGATTTACCAGTATTTGTGATTGCTCACGGGCTAGGTGCGACGATTGCGATGAATGTTTTGGGTCATCGTAAGTTTAATGTAGCCGGAGCCATTTTTACGTCTCCTTGGCTGCAGTTAAAAAAACTGCCACCAAAAGCTCCAAATGCATTTCCGGGTGTTGCCCAGTTAACAGGGCGCAGGAAAATAGATCATGGCATCGAATTGCGTCATTTAATGAGAGATCAATTTTCTGTTAGTCAGGAAAACGAGAGTAAGCAATATCATACCGTTATTACAGCGGGTTGGTATAAAGAATTGCAAAGTTATATGAAAGAAACTTCGGCAGCTATTGAGGTTTACCCACAAATTCCGACATGCTTGTATACGGCGGAACGGGATTTAATCACAGAAAAAGAAGCAGCTCGTCAATGGTTGCTAAAACAACAATTAACTGAGTTCTTTTATAAAGAGTGGAAATATTGCTATCATGATATTTTTCAAGAACCTGAAAAAGAAGAAGTCTTTTTGGCCACTCAAGGATTTATCCATACCGTATTGCGTTCGGTCGGCTACTTGATTGAAGAATAAAATGTCTTGTTTAGAAGGGAAGGAGAGACTTTATGGCGCTAAAGTATAGCGTATTAGACCAATCACCAATTTCAGAAGGCAGTACGCCGCAAGAAGCATTAAAACAAACCACTATACTTGCACAAAACGCTGAGAAATGGGGCTATACACGCTTTTGGGTGTCAGAACATCACGATGCACCTACTTTGGCTGGCTCGTCTCCTGAATTGCTAATTGCGCATTTAGGAGCTGTCACAACTACCATTCGTCTCGGTTCAGGTGGCGTAATGTTGCCACACTACGCTGCATTTAAAGTAGCTGAAAACTTCAAATTGCTCGAGGCCTTGTATCCCGGAAGAATTGATGCAGGGATGGGTCGCGCACCTGGTGGCATGCCACGTGCTTCATATGCGTTAAATGAAGGAAAGAAACGCGACACCAGTTTATTTCCTAAACAATTAGATGAACTCCGGATGTACTTGACCGATTCCATCCCTGAAGATCACCTTTATTATGGCATGAAAGCAACTCCTATGACGCCGAATCATCCGCCCATCTGGATGTTAGGGACAAGCAGAAGTTCAGCAGTTCTTGCCGCCGAAAAAGGACTGACCTATGTATTCGCTCATTTTATCAATGGAGAAGGCGGCCAATCCTTTACAAAAGAATACCGAAAACATTTTAAATCATATGATGGAAGTAAACCTTATGTTGGGTTTGCGATTTTCGCTGTCTGCCAAGAAACGCAAGAAAAAGCAGAATGGGTAGCTTCTTCTTTAGATTTATCACTGTCAATGGGAGCACAAGGAATGCCTTCACAAGGCACACCAGCTCCTGAAAAAGCACGAGCTTATCCATATTCGAAATTTGAAAAGCTATTAGTTGCTGAAAATCGTCGGCGCATGGTAGTAGGAACACCACAACATGTCGTAGACAAACTTGAAACATTAGCTTCAGAATATGAAGCAGACGAAGTCATGTTGGTTTCTGCAGCTTACGATTTTAAGGACAAACTCAAAACCTTCGAATTGATTGCGCAAGAAATGAAGAGACGTAGTTAAATTGAAATCGCTTTGTTCACGGATAGGATGCTACCACTTCTGTTAGAGGAAGTGGTTTTTTTATGTTAAGAAGAAAGGCATAGCGGTCAACGTGACTAATAGACTGTTAATTTAAAACGTACTAATTCCATTTAATCATTTTAAAAGCAATTAGAGGATTTTAAATAATAAAGAAGAAAGAACTTAGGGTGACGAAATACTTCTGAACGGAGGCTGGAGACGGAGCTGTATTAATTTTCTCGAAAATGTTTCTAAAAAAACTTTAGGAGTGGAATATGAATGAAGAAAATGAATATGACGAAAACAGCTAGCAATAAAACAATGCGCAAAACAATGATAACTTTAACTATCGCTGGAGCTATGGTTCTGGGTGCTTCGCCATTTATGTCTCCCGCAGTCGGAGCAGTTGGAAATGGCCCAAATTATGGTGGCAATGAAACCATCAACACATCTATACTGACCACATATGATGAAATGGCAGATTTTTTACAGACTCAAGAAGCCAAACAAAAAAATATGGAACTTGAAGTAATTGGACAAAGTATTAAAGGGCGTGATTTGTACTTAGTTAAATATGTGACGAATCCTGAAAACCCGACAATTCTTTTTCTGACTCAACAACACGGCAACGAACAGCTTACAACTGAAGGCACGCTTGAATTTATTAAACATCTTGGAACAGGCAAGATGAAAGGTGTAACAGATGGCGTCAATATTTTAATCGTACCTATGCTAAATCCTGATGGAGCTATGGGAGATGTGAATTTTTCATTAGATGATTACATAGCGAAAGGAGAGCGGAATCTCACACGCTATAACGCGGACGGCATCGACTTGAACCGCGATCACATTACCAAAATCCAACCTGAAACTAAAGCTTTCCACGAAAATGTGATGAGCAAGTATGATATTGATTACATGATTGATTTGCATCATCAAGGTACTCAAAGCGAGCGAGATGGAGAACTGGTTTCAGGTTCTATTTTGTACCCGACAACACCAAATGTTGACCCGGAAGTACTTCTAAAATCCAAACAGCTGGGAGCCGTGGTATTTGATGCCATCGATTCAAAAGGATGGGGACATTTAGGCAAGTATCGAGGTGGAAATGCAGAAACAATTAGTCGAAATGGTATTGCAGTCGAATATGGTATTTCAACCCTTTTATTCGAGATGCGTGGCATGTCAGATCATACTTACGAGTCGTATGTATTGGGACAAAAGAGCAATGGCTATTTAATTAAACAAACCATCACGACACTTGATGCTACAGTTCGCGCAATTGCAGATGACTCTATAGAAGACGCGGACATTTCGTTCTGGGATACACTATCTTACCAAGAAAATCGTACATCTGAATGAAGTTGGAATGTGGAATGAAAGAAGTAGTGTTTTACTTTAAGGTTAATATTATTTAGAGGTTAATAAGAATGGGTCCAAAAAAGCGTTCGTAAATGTATATGTAAAACGTGAACGTTCGTAAAGTGTTTCGCTACTTTTACGAACGTTCTTTTTTGTGTTTTTGTGCTGATTTTAGAGTGTTCGCAAATGTGTACTTTTACGAACGGTATTATTTGTACTACGTTGATTTAAGTTTCAGGTATTTATGCTTAAGAAGTAATGTTATAATTTAATTAACAAATTATTCATTTTTATCAATTTATATCTAGTTAAAAATAATGATATGCAAGGAGGAGAACTGATGGAGACGATATTTTTATTTTCTTTAATGATGATAATCCTAGCTATAGCAGTACTTAATACTTCCAAAGTTGAAAAGCTAGAAAAAAGAATAAAGCAACTTGAGGAAAAATAATGACTTTCAAGATTTTCGAACTCTTGAAAGTGTATTACTTTTTTTTAGTTTTATCACGATCTTTTAACCAAATTATCGAGTTGAGCATAAGTCATAATCAAAAAATCAACGAGCTGCAAACTAATCTAGACGATTTTAAAAAATCCCCGAAAATCCTGCGTAGGTTATTTGTTGGAAAGAATAGGATTTGAATGTAACTTATGTGCAGTTAAGTTACATTCAACATGAAATGGAGATGAATAAGAGTATGAAGAATATGGGATTAAAAATGATTTGGATAATACCTAATGTCTTACTTTATCTCTTAGCCATCGGGATTCTATGGTTTATTGTTATTAATGCCCAAGCCCTCCAAGAAATTAGTAGCTTGGGGATTTGGATATTTATTTTGCTCCTTCTTTTACTAGTAAACTTTTTCGGTTCTTATCGAATAGTGAGTTGGATAAAACAAGAGAAACTATAAATGTTTCTTTATATCGCACAAAGAAATCTGAATGTAACTTATTGTGAATTAAGTTACATTCAAAATATCTGTTGGAGGTAGAAAATGGGGAAGCTACTATCATGTATGTTTATAGGACTGTTAATCCTAACTACAGGAATTTATGTATCCACTTTTTTAACTACAACTTGGATTATAGTTGGCGTACTTCTTGCAGTACTGGGAGGAATATTAATGGGCAGTAGCTCTTTATTCTTGCCTAAGCGCGCTAAAAGATAAGTATTATAGAAATTATCTACTGAATCTGAATGTAACTTAATAGCAATTAAGTTACATTCAGATTCAATATAATTAGTTTCTATCGATCCCCATAATTTATTTATGCTTGATACTAAAAGTGAGGAGAATATTATATGCGCGAGAAAAAAATCCGGGGGATTAAACGGAAGACGGAGAATATGGTCAACCGGATCGAAGAAAATACACTGGAGTTTCCAACAGAATTTTACAATGGCTACTGGCATATGCACTTACCGGTCGGCCAAGGTTTTATCAGCTCAGATAAAACTCCTCGGAAGGCCAAACGATTGTGCATTCAAACATTAGTGGATCGCGCAGAATATCTAAAAGGGCTGCAGCCACATGATGAAGAAAAATATCGTGTTACTGTCTTTATTACCTTGCCTAGTTTATGGAATTCGCAAATTATCATCTTCAAAGGGGAAGATTATTTTAAAGATTTCTTTAACAGGGATAGCGATTATTATAAATGGATTCCTCTTTCAGATAACAGAAACATTCAAACTGACTGGGAGTTAGCCGTTCCTGACGATTTTGCCATATCTGGTTTTAAAGAAGTTATTGATGATGAGGATGGTTATTATGAAAGTGAAATTTGGTTTATAGAGGAAATTAAATAATGCGCTTTTGAATGTAACATAAGTCTAATTAAGTTGCATTCAAAACTGTGATTTAGTTGAAAAATATTAGTTAGAGGAGAGGTACTATTCTTAAAATAATTAGGATCATCCTACAAGTAGTCGGATTTGGGTTAGCAGCCTATGTTCTATGGAGTCAGGACTTTACATTAATGCCATATCTCATGCTGATTCTAGGTGTTTTGACGTTGGTAGCAGGTTTTGAAAGAATCCAGAGGGATCGAAAAGAGTTTTGGGGGTACATGCTTGTCGTTATATCCATGTTTTTTTTCTTTGTTTCAGCACAAGTATTCATAGTAAATGCCTAAAAATTTCCCTAGATGTGAATGTAACTTATTACTAATTAAGTTACATTCAAAACAGGAATACTTATGACAAAGAGTTTTGACATGGTAAAATCACTTAATTATAAAGAGTTTTGATAGCACCCCCCTCATTTTTTAACTACTCTCGAATTAGAAGGAGCGAGTAAAATGAACCTCAGCAAACAAATCAAAAAGTACCGAACGAGAGAACAGCTTTCCCAAGAAGAGTTAGCTGAGAAACTCTATATCTCTCGGCAAACCATTTCAAATTGGGAAAATGAACGAAGCTATCCAGACATACACAATTTATTGCTGATGAGTGTTCTTTTTAACGTATCCTTAGACGATTTAGTCAAAGGAGATGTAGAAATCATGAAAAACGAAATTCAAAATGCTCAACTGAACAAGTGGACAATCTCAATGGGCGTATTTGCATTGCTAGCAGCCCTATCAGCTGGCCCGGTGATCAGTCTATTTGGAACCAAAGGATTGCTGATTTCGGCAGTACTATTCCTACTTTCATTGTATTCCGCAAACAAAATTGAGGGGATCAAGAAAAAGCACCAGTTAAAGACCTATAAAGAAATCGTGGCTTTTCAAGAGGGACAAAAACTTACAGACGAAGAAAAAGACAAAAGTAGAGCGAATCACAAATATCAAAAGGCTTTGATAGTCATTTTATTTGGTCTTTTTTCGGGCATATTTACTTGGTTGAGTTTATCTTTTTTCAGTATTTGAATGTAACATAAGTGTAATTAAGTTATTCAAAACCCTGATTCTACTGGCTTCCCCAGAAAATCATTCCGAACTAATTTCATTAGAAAAAATGATACATTCAGAATGTTGTTTTGTAAGGTTTTCAAACTTGAATCTCAAAAGATATAGGTTTGCATATCGTAGCTTATCGGAAGTTTATAAAAGCAAACTGGAGAAGATGCCGGTCCTAAGCATCTTCTCCAGTTTGTTCATGTAGGTGTACTTTTACGAACGATATTATTTGTACTACGTTGATTTAAGTTTCATGTATTTATACTTAAGAAGTATTGTTAAAATTTAATTAACAAATTATTCATGTTTATCAATTTATATCTAGTTAAAAATAATGATATGCAAGGAGGAGAACTGATGGAGACGATATTTTTATTTTCTTTAATGATGATAATCCTAGCTATAGCAGTACTTAATACTTCCAAAGTTGAAAAGCTAGAAAAAAGAATAAAGCAACTTGAGGAAAAATAATGACTTTCAAGATTTTCGAACTCTTGAAAGTGTACTACTATTTTTTAGTTTTATCACGATCTTTTAACCAAATTATCGAGTTGAGCATGAGTCATAATCAAAAAATCACCGAGCTGCAAACTAAACTAGACGATTTTAAAAAATCCCCGAAAATCCTGCGTAGGTTTTTTGTTGGAAAGAATAGGATTTGAATGTAACTTATGTGCAGTTAAGTTACATTCAAAACAAGTGTGACAATCCAGTAAATATAACGGGAGGTCTACATTGAAAAAAATCTCAGAAAAACTGGTTTACTATTTAGTGACTTTTGTTATTTTCTTTTTACTTTTTAAATTTTTTGCGTGGCTTGAAAATGCATATATCCCTCTAAATACTCAAACTCAATTAATATCAGGCATTATTATTATTCCAGCCATTGTGATTCTTTCGTTTATTTTATCCAGTTTACTTTTTAGAAGCTTGAAAGAATCTAAGCAAATCTGAATGTAACTTATTGTGAATTAAGTTACATTCAGAAAGTAATAATTAACCCTCAATAAAATAAAGATTCGGAGGAAACAATGGATTCCATAGACAAAATCGTCGCAGAAGAAAATCTGAAAAAATTATTTATAGGCAGCCAGCTTGATGGAGTGAAGTTTGGAGTGGGTCCGGGAGCAGTGCTTGCTTATTTCGTTCATTATTCCAATCAGGAACCCGATTTATTATGGATAAACATCGAGGTAATGAAAATGACAGTCATTTCCAGTTCCGAGACGAGAGAGGGGTTCCAAGGTAAAGGAGTAAAAGAATTGAATGATGAAGAAGCTTTGAATTTATTAGTAGAAAATAGGAGAGAGAAAGTAATAAACGTTCAGTTAGGCAATGATTCTCCTCATCTTTTTATTACATTTGAATCCGGAAAAACACTCTGTATCAATGGGGACGATGACAATTATGAGTGTTGGCAGGCTGGAGACGGTTATGGATATACCGGAGAGAATTGGTTGCTAATTGCTGTGCCAGGAAATGACCTTTCATTTTAATATCTCCAATTAAGTTAAAGTATTTTTGCAGAAATTGATTTTGAATGTAACATAATACTAATTAAGTTACATTCACCCCTTTATTCTAGCGAAGTTTTAAGCATAAGAAGAAAAAGTGAATTTGCTAGAAAAATGATATATTGAAAAGGCCATTCAGTACGGTTATATAATTATAAATTAAAGAACTAACGAAGTGGTTTAGTTGAAAGAAGCATATAGATTCCAAATAGAAGTGTACATCAAATTAGAAAATTTTAAATGCATGATCAGTTTGAATGAGATAAGACGCAAAACAATCTACTTTTTTCATTTCAAAAGAAAGGAAATGTGAAAATGAAATATAATTTACATTTTACTATTCCGACATTTACTGAGGACTTGGATACCTTTCCAATCCCTGAAAATGAAAATTATGATTACTGGGTTCCTTTAATAAGCTATTTTATTAAGCAGTCAAATTTCATCGAAATCCATTGCTGGAATGACGAAAAAGATGTTATTAAGGAAACGACCTTGTTGTTCAAAGACTCTTTTGAAATAGTAAATGGAAGAGATGTTACTGTTATTACAGGAAGCAAAACGGATAATATATCAAACTACTTGTTGTACGAGAACCTAAAAGCAAACGGCAAATTAAAATGGTTTTCGATTTTTTTTATTAAAAACAGTACCCCCCTTTTTCACTCTGAGCATTGGGGAACCGAGTTTTTTGCTCCGAATCTCGGTGAGGAAAACATAGCATACATCAAATCACTCACGCCCACAGGTACAGATTTTCATCAATACAACTAAAAATAATTGCACTAAGCTGTTTCGTTCAATGAGATGCATAGTAGTTGCCTGCGAAAAGATTAAATTTCTTAAGGGGTTTCAATGCAATAGGATTTAAAGAAAGTTAAACCTGGTTCATTAATTTCATTACATTTGAAAATACTATTCATTTATTCGCTGCCTAGTTTACATATCATCAGTTATCGGAAGCTCTTAGGTAGAAGATTTCTTCAAAGATGATATTGACAGTCAATATTGGATTTAGTATGATAAGTAAAATAATTCCAATATTGCAAACGCATAGATCAGGATTACTAAGAAAATTTTATTGTTTAGAGAGCTGTTAATTGCTGAAATGCAGCCAATAAAATTTCCCAACTCGCCTGTGAGTGGTCAGACTGATAAGTAGGTCTGAACGGCTGACTCCCGTGATAAGTTTTTTAGAAGGTCTGTGAAAATACGGCAGGCTGAGAAGAGTGGTACCGCGCTAGGAAAACCTATCGCCTCTTTATGAGGTGATGGGTTTTTTTGTTTTCTAAAACTATGGTAAAGGGGAGAATTGGGATGACAGAAAAAGATTGTTTTATTTGTCAAAAGCACAATGAGAAGATCCAAACTGTCGGAGTAAAAATTTTCGAAGATGATTATTTATACGTTGGGCATATCGATAAAGCAAAAAAGGACAATTACTTGGGGCATATCATGATCGATTTGAAAAGGCATGTGGCTACGCTTGCAGAAATGAATCCAGCAGAAGCAAAGGCATTTGGAATGATGATGGCCAGAATTAGCAAGGTACTGATGGAGTCGGAAAAAGCCGAGCATGTCTATGCGCTGGTATCCGGCAATTCGGTCCCTCACCTTCATATGCATTTGGTTGCACGCTATCCGGGCACACCCGAAGAATTTTGGGGACCAATGGAAGTTTACGATTCACCGAATGCCCGGATGGGCGATAGCAGAGAAGTGATCGAACTTTGTAACAGAATCATAGCTTACATGGAGGTTAATCCGTATGAGTAATGTCCTTCATAAGAACGAATTCAGCTGGGTGGGGAGCCAATCTCATTATGTTGATGAGATTGATATCGGTCATATACAGAATGTAACAGTAGGGCGGTTCGGGGGCAATTCAACTGCGGGTCAATATAAGAACGAAGATGGATGTGTGGTTTGGACCAATGAAAAAGAAGACTGGGAATTTGCCGTTCTGTTAGATGCACATCAAACTGCTGAAAGTGCCGAATTAGTGATATCAGAAGTAAATTCATTAAAAGATGCAATTCAGAGCAATTTGACGTTGCCGATCAAACAAGCATTTGAACAAACAGCAGAGACGCTGCTAACTACATTTGACAGTACCCATTTCAAAGAAGCGTGTGGGAAAATACAAGGGGAAACAGCGGTTTTATGTGTGGTCCGGAAAGGGAAGTATCTCTGGTGGTTATCCATTGGAGATTGTCTTCTTTATCTGTTCCACCCAGATCTAAAAGCGTTGAATGAAACTCAACAAAATCACCGCAGCTTTTATGAATGGATTGGACGAGTGAATACATTTGACCTACCGGTTCCCTGTTACAGCGTCGGAACCAAAGAATTAAGGAAAGGGAAAAATCATATATTGTTGACCACTGATGGGCTTGTTGAATGCCCAGATGCCAACTTCTCGAACCCGAATGAAGTCGGGAAACCATTTGAAACCCTTTCGAATGAGCAAGGAGTACAAGCCTTGTTAGAAGAAATCAAAGAGAAAAATGTCCGTGATAGTACGACGATCTTATCTTGGTTCATAGACGTAGCCGCTGATTCAACTCGCCCAAGCAATGCGTAGTAAAGTAAAATTACTTAATTCATGTTTGTTATAAGTTTACATATGACACATTATCGGAAGTTACTTGTAATGAAAAGGAGAAAAGAGGCTGTACACAGCACATCTTTTCTCCTTTTTGTTTGTGAATTGTATTTTTACAAACAGTTGATATTCATCTTGAATTAATTTTTTGATTTTAAAGCTGTTAGGATCTGATAACCATCAGAAGGACGTCCAGCATAAGGTTTCGGTTTCCACCAATTAGGATAAGTTATAGGGATGCTTGTGAAAATAAATAAGATGAGATTAAAGTATATAATTCCATTTAAAAAATTTTTGGTTCCATAATGCGTTAGGTCAGCTGAAACGAGATAAGCAGCAATACATAGCAGCAAAGAGATAATTGGACCTCCTGCTGAAAACATAATACTTTTAAAGCTTGTGAAATCGCTTCTGTTTTTAACAAAACAAAAACCAAAGAATGCCCATTTGATATGAAAGTGCATTCTCCCAATTCGAAAATTTTCTTCGTTACTATCGTTTGCTGAGCCAAGATATACATGTGCTTTTTCTTTTGTAAATAGGATGACTCCTAAAGCATGCCCTACTTCATGCAATAGTATAGAAACGGGCACTCCTATTAAATAAAAAATAAAAAATGAAATCATTTTAATTCACCTCTGGAAATACTTACGTAATAAATCGTTGATAGTTTCAAACAACTTGGTTTACATATTCAGGATTATCGGAAGTAAAGAAGCTCAAGATAGAGCTTCTTTTTTGTCTATGAAAGTGTACTTTTACGAAAGATTTTATTTTCAAAATTATTTAGTCATTTTTCAACAGCCGCAACCTTTCTTGTTTCTCTCGTACTGCTTGGAAAGTCGAGTGCTTTATGACCAGATTTCAGGAATTTTATGATATTATAAATTGGCTGCTCGGAACGATTCAGGCGCACAGCGATGATTGAAACGTTCATATTTTGGTGGTAGTAGGATTCTATTATCACCGGTTCATTTGTGATCACTCTGATGTTTTTCTTTGGTCGGAAAACATAGTGTGAGGTACCACGAATGACTTTTTCAGTTGTCTAGCTTAATTTCACAACCGGCGCATTTAAAAATGTATACACAAAGCTTTACGAATATGAGGGAGTGGCATACTGGCAATTAGGTAGTTAATACAACTAATTAAAAAGATAGTTAGGAGATAAAGTGAATGACATATGCATTAGAAATAAACGACTTGAAAAAGGTCTATACTGGCGGCGTTGAGGCTTTGCGTGGCATCGATTTGAAAGTAGAAGAAGGAGACTTTTACGCTCTCTTAGGTCCCAACGGTGCTGGGAAATCTACGACCATCGGGATTGTGACCTCCCTTGTCAATAAGACATCAGGAAAAGTTAAAGTCTTCGGCTATGATATGGACACGCAGTTAATGCAGGCGAAGCTGCAGATTGGTTTGGTCCCCCAGGAGTTCAACTTCAGTCCTTTTGAAACGGTCCAACAGATTGTCGTAAACCAGGCAGGTTATTACGGCGTGTCAAGGAAGGAAGCATTAGAGCGCAGCGAAAAGTACTTGAAGCAGTCTGATTTATGGGAGAAGAAAAATGTTCAGGCACGAATGCTTTCCGGAGGGATGAAACGTCGATTAATGATCTCACGCGCTTTGATGCATGAACCGCGTCTACTTATTCTTGATGAGCCGACGGCGGGTGTGGACATTGAATTAAGACGAGAGATGTGGACGTTTCTGAAAGAGTTGAATGATAATGGTACGACGATAATTCTGACAACACATTATTTGGAAGAAGCGGAGATGTTGTGCCGCAATATTGGTATTATTCAAAAGGGGCAGCTGATTGAGGATACAAGCATGAAATCATTGCTTGCTAAGCTGCAGTTTGAAACAATTATTTTAGATATTGAATCTTCAGGACAAATGCCAGTGATTAAAGGCTATAAGAGTGAACTTATGGACGAAGGATCCCTTTCTGTGGAAGTAGGGCGTGATCAAGGAATCAACGAACTGTTTAACCAATTGACAGAACAAGGGATTAAAGTGTTGTCAATGCGTAACAAGTCTAATCGATTAGAAGAGTTATTTTTAAAACTTACAAAAGAAACTGTTTAGTGGAGGATTCACATGTTTAAACTATACTTAGTAGCATTAAAAGGTTTGGCGGTCAAAGAAACGAACCGTTATCTTAGAATTTGGATCCAAACATTGGTTCCGCCTGTTATTACAACTTCCTTATACTTTATCATCTTTGGGAATTTGATTGGCAAAAGGATTGGCGAAATGGAAGGATTCTCCTACATGGAGTTTATTGTCCCTGGATTGATTATGATGTCAGTCATTACCAGTTCCTACTCGAATGTATCGTCATCATTTTTCTCACAAAAGTTTCAAAAAAATATTGAAGAATTATTGGTCGCTCCCGTCCCGACTCATATTATTATTTGGGGATTTGTGATGGGAGGACTAGGAAGAAGTACTCTGGTAGGGGTATTGGTCACAATTATCTCGCTACTTTTTGTTCCGTTGCAAGTCCATTCTTGGAGTATTGTCATATTAACATTTTTAATGACGTCTATTTTGTTCTCTTTGGCTGGTCTGTTGAACGGCATTTTTGCAAAATCATTTGATGATGTGTCTATTGTTCCTACTTTTATTCTTCAACCATTAACTTACTTAGGTGGTGTATTCTTTGCCATCTCAATGTTGCCTCCGTTTTGGCAGATTGTATCAAAGTTCAATCCGATTGTTTATATGATTTCTGGATTTCGATTCGGGATCCTTGGTGTAATCGATGTACCGATTCTAGTCTCTATTCTCATTTCGATTATTTTTGTGGTTTTACTTTATGGACTCAATTGGTATCTGATTGAAAAAGGCCGTGGACTGAGAAGTTAATATCTATTGTACTTACTCAGTAAACCCTTAAAAGCTAGATAAATTCAAACCACCTTTTCACACGATGACTACTGATCAAACGACCTTGTCATTGTCTATAAAAGAACAGCAACTGGGTAGTGCTCATTAAATTTAGAGTTCAAATCTAATTTTGGGGGTGCACTACCATATCTTTACTCCTTTTTGTTCGTGAAACAGTACTTTAACGTACAGTTAGAGTGGTAGTTTTAATGTATTTAATGAGTGATTTACATTCAGTCTGAAATCAGTCTTTGTAGATTAGAGGTACACAAATTTGTCTGCTACTAATGCCGATGTTATTAATTTAATGAATACTTTACTCTTTTATTTCATCTAAACGTCGACGAAGTACTAGAGCCGAGACCGCTAATATAACAAAAGCTGTGGTTGAACAAGCAATAACAATCTTCAATGCATTTCCTATTGGAGGGTTGAATAATAGAGCAACCGAGAAGATTAAAACGGCACCCGTTATCCCCATACCTATAATCGAGAATGCCAAAATTCTATTCATCAGCTCACCTCTTTTATTTTTATCCTTATATTACCATAGGCTTGATTAAAATATGTATGTAGAGCAAAATCAGTTTATAAGAAAAAACCAACTTTATAAAGATAGTCTAGTTAACATATCTTGGATTATCAACAGGGAAGAAGCTCAATGACGAGTTTCTTTTTTTCTTTGTCTTTAGAAAATGCATGTCTCTCTGGAAGATTATTTTTTAATGACCAAATAGCATAGTATATTCAAAATCTTCATGCGGGGTGCTCAAATTCCCTGGATGGTAACTTACCTCTTGAGTTGAGTGGATCAGCAACTAACCTACTGCAGCTCGCTTTTCATATTCTGCATAATCACGTGGCTTTGATCTTTTTTCTTTATATCGATTTTATTCATCCATATGAGCTATACCTTCTTTTCCCAGTTTAATTTAAGAAAATCTACTTATTGATAAAGCGAACTAGCTAACTAAAATTTTGACAATGGCCGGTACCTATCGTTTAAATTATTTTAATGGGTTGATAATTTAGCGAGATAAATTTCATCGAACGCGGTATTTTCGATTATCAACGCTTTACGGCGAGTCCCTTCAGATTCGTAGCCATTTTTGTGTAAGAAAGATAGCGCGGGTGAATTGGTTTCTAGGATAATGACTTCAAGGCGGCGAATGCCTTTTTCTGCTGCCCACGATTCCGCTTTTTGGAGAAGGAAGGATCCAATTCCTTTGCGTTGAGAATCCTTTTTAACACCAAACCGCAAACTAGCGCGATGACTGGCGCGATGAGCTTGGTATCCTTCAATTATTAAATAGCCTACATGCTCTCCATTTAAGATCGCCAATAAAATGAGTGAATGCCCACTTTGGTTCCTCTCAATGATTTGTTTTCTTGTTGTTTGTGTAGATAATAATCGTTCATCCTTTTCATACAATAAAAAATCTGATTCGCCGTCAACTTTTTTCAGTAGGCTTGAAAGGGAACTTGCGTCACCGTAAGAGGCAGAACGAATCAATAAGATGTTTTCATTTGTTTTGATATTGTCTTTATCGTTCGTTGTTTCTACTCGAACGAAAACAATGTAGCGTTTAAGGTCAACGTGCTTAACGGCATACCCTGCAATAGTCCAGGCTAGATAATGCTTAGCTGGAGCTTTGGTTTTTTTCCACCAACTATAGCTCAAGTAGGCACTATTTGGAAGGTTTTGGCCCATTATTTTTTCGATTTCTGTAAATTGTAACGTAATGGTTGGATTTGTCGTTGATAAAAAATAATTTGCTAAAGGAATATATTTTTTTTCGATTTCCATATTCATTTGATTATTTCCTCCTTGCCGGTATTTCGTTCATTGCAGTAAAAATGAAGCAGCACAGACAACTTGAATCTTGTGCTTGTGCCTGTGCTGCTTAGATAAACTAACAAAACATTCATCGATTTTATTTGAGTGCCACATTGTGTTGAACTTGATCTTGATTCGTCCAAACAATGGTAGTTCCTGGTGCTACCGTGATAGATTCTTCACTAAACGCATAATCAGCAATATCCACTTCTAGTTGATCCATTGCTTCTGCACCTTCTTCTACGATTACCTTCATTTGCATGTCAGGATGTGGCTCACAGAAGATCGAAAATTCTCCAGCTTCGTTAAAAACAAAACTTGTCGTTTCACCTTTTGATAAGAGTTTTGAAGCCGTACCACTCATTGCTTCAGGTGCACTTTCTTGTGCCGGTTCTTCTTCTGGCTCTTCGGTCGCACTTTGCTGTTCTTCGGAAACGGGTTCTGCTGGTTCTTCGGTTACTGGTTGTTCTTGACTACAAGCGGCTAGTGATAATAAACCTGTCGCCAAAATAAAGTTGAATTTTTTGTTAATCATATTATTTCCTCCTTGTTTTAGGTTCTTGCATATATAACGCAAAAAGCTGAGAAATAGATTGGTTTTTTGAAAACCGAAGAGAAATTTCGTGTTTCTTCTATAAGAAGAGAGAATTAAATTGTCCTTCATTACTTTCCTTATCTAAAGAGTTTCTTTAAATTTAAAGTTAAAAGAGTTAAAAAAATTAATTATTTTATGGAAAAGTGATCTAAACAAAAACCCTTTGCGTTATGTCTGTATAACGAAAAAAAACAAAACAAAGGGAGCGATTTTAGATGAAATTAAACAAAGTACTTTTAGCCTTACCACTCAGCCTAGCATTATTGGTACCAACGGCGGCACTTGCCGACAGCCACGGAGGACATTCAACAGCGAGCGAAGCTTCAATGGAAATGGCCACAGCAACACCGGCTGGAGAACTACGCATCGCCCTTGATACGACGTTAACCGAGCATGCATTCCTTGCAATCGAAGCGATGCGTAAAGGCGTCGACGGCGCAGAAGATTTTGACCAAGCAGCAGGCGCGTTACTAGCGAACGCTGACGACTTATCAGCAGCAGTCGGATCGGTTTATGGCGAAGAAGGCGCAGCGCAATTTGACGAAGTATGGAAATCACATATCGGGTATTTCGTGGATTACGTAACAGCAACTGCTGAAGACAACCAAGAAGGCAAAGACCAAGCCCTAGCAGAACTGGAAAAATACAAAGTTGAACAATCTGAGTTTTTTGACACAGCAACAGGTGGCTTACTGCCAGCGGCAGCTGTTCAAGAAGGATTGGACATGCACGTTGATCAGTTGATCATGGCATTTGACGCATACGTAGCGGGTGATTTCGAAAAAGCTTACTCATTAGAGCGTGAAGGAATTCAACACATGAGCATGTTTGCAGAAAGCTTGTCTATTGCGATCACAACTCAATTCCCAGACAAATTTGAAAACACAAGTGCCGATACACCAGCGATCGACTTGCGTGCAACATTAAACCAAACGTTCACTGAACATGCAGGACTTGCGGTAATGGCAATGCAAGACGGCGCTGACGGCGCAGAAAGTTTTGACCAAGCAGCAGGTGCGTTACTAGCGAACGCTGACGACTTGTCGGCAGCAGTTGGTTCGGTATACGGCGAAGAAGCCGGTGCACAATTTGACGAAACATGGAAGTCACACATTGGCTACTTTGTGGATTACGTAACAGCAACAGGTGAAGGCAACAAAGAAGGCCAAGAACAAGCACGTGCAGAACTTGACCAATATATTGTGGACCAAGCCGCATTCTTAGATGCAGCAACAGAAGGACGCGTACCAGCCGATGCACTTGAAGAAGGCTTGACAGCACACGTTGGCCAACTCCTAGCCGCATTTGACTCATACGTAGCCGGCGATTTTGATGCAGCATACAGCTCGATTCGCGAAGCATACGCACATATGCAAATGCCAGCAGCTGGCTTGTCAGCAGCAATCGTAGATCAGTTCCCAGACCAATTTGGCGCAACTGAAATGCCATCTGAAATGCCAAAAACAGGCATGGGCGGAACAGCTGACGAAGGATCATTCCCAATCATGTGGGTACTAGTGGGCTTGATGCTTGCGACATTGACAACAGTTGTAGCAGTTCGTACACGCAAACAATAATTAGACAGATAACAAAAAAGCTAGCCTTTTTGGCTAGCTTTTTGTTATAGAAATTTTAGTTAGAGTATTGCAGTGTCACTGCCTACAATACTCACAAATTCATTATCCAACTGTTTTGAAAACGGCCACCAGGCTAGAATTATTCAGAACATATAGGAGGGATTCGATTATGGAATGTGAATTTTTGCTAGTGTACACCAATGGGGCTCAATTGATGAAAAAAGAATATGCCGAGGTATTTGAATACCAATTAGATACATTTTTAGTATATCAGGAATCGTTTAATGTAATGGAAGGACTCTCTTCTATAGAAGAGGAAATTTTATTTTTCGATGAAATGAAAGCTAGAATTTTATCGAAGGTCTTTGATGAGAGCTTACCCATGTTGTAAGAAAGTGCAGGGTGTTCTATGAACAATTTTAATTGTATGAAGGAGATTCATTTTTATCACTAGCTATCTGTGATATGAATTAATATAATCGATATACAGAAAAAAGTAAGGAAGTTTTTAGAAACTCTCGAATTGAGGGAGGTTGTATTATACGCTCGCATTTTTGTATATTGGGTTCTGATTGAAGGAATAGAAGAGATAGAGAGCATAACCAATTTTTCACTTTAGGGAGAAATGTAGAATGATGTTGAAGTACTACAAAAAACGTTATGAGATAATTATGCAGGGGACTTACCCAATAAATCGAAAAAAAATAATGTTAGACACCCTGACAAGTGACATCGAGCAGGCTTATGCAATTCCGATGCAAAAAGATCCTGCCTGGGAACAGAAAAATAAAGAGATATTTTCACTTTATTCTCAGGTTTCTGCCCACAAAGGCATGTAGAAAAAAGGCGTTTTTGGCATTGAAAAGAACGTCAAAAATTGAACTAGTTAAATACAGTCTATTATTCGAGAGAGAAGTATGTGACCTACAAGTAGCTATCAAAAAGAGGAAGCTGACAAAAAGGAGATATCATTACAAAATAAATGTAAATTACATATCTCGGATTATTGGAAGGGCAGAAGCTTTAATAGAGGCTTCTGCTTTTTGTTTGGATAAGTGTACATCCACGAACAGCTGCAGGGCTTTTGGTGGTGTCCCTACATCTAGTAATTCGTATATCAGTTACTCAAGAAAAAAGCTTACAAACAATTCAAAAGAAGAGATGAGAATTTTTCCGCACTGATATTTATCTTGGACTTCTGAAAATATTCTTTAATAAAATAGAAAGAACATATCGGCATATGCTGATATGTTCTGTTCATTCATATAATAATCTCTGAAAAATTCTTATTTAGAAAGGGTGAAAAGGATATGAAGAAGAAAGAAATACAAGATTATTTAAAGGTTACTTTATGGATATGCTCTTAACTATTTTGCTTTTCTCTTTTTTGCTAAAGTAACTACGAAGCGTATCAATAAGATTAGCGCAACAAAAAAAAGAAACGTGTAGATAACGTCGCCCCAATTTATCATTTCAGTAGGATTCATATTTAATCCCTCCTCATTAAATTTATTTCAATTCCTTTATACCAATTAACTTAAAAGCAGATTTCATTTATCTAGAAAATTTAGTGGTTCTAATGTTCATGCAAATGTAACATATTGTAAGTTTATCGACACTCAGTTCCAATCAAATAAAAAAGCGTTATTTAGAAGGTGTCAAAGTGGCATTCATATCCTAGTAAATGATCTAGTTAGAAAAAACCGAGAAAATCAGTCGTAAATAATAAGGTAAGAATCACGAGTATAAAAACCAATTGACTAATCGTGTAAATATAGGCATTGGGATTTTTGGCATATTTTCTTTCCATGAGTGCTCTTACTATCTCAGTTATAAAAACAAGCCCAAACAATAAAAACCATGGCTCCAAAAACAAGTAAGATTCATCTGGAAGCCTGGGTATATTAATGAAAAATCCTAATACCATTACAGCAATAAAGAAAATCCTGATACTCCAGTCGATTTTCTTGTGTTGATCATTTACGTGGTTATGAGAGAATGCTCTTGGTTTCTCAACTCCTAGCCACCTCCGCAAGAGAGCATTGAATACAGTCATCAACACGACAAAAACAGTCAGCAAGAGAAATAAATTTAACCAGAATGTTGCTTCACCTCCATACATGAGTTATCCTCCTCTATGATAAAGTTCCAAACTAGTTTTGAATGTAATCCAACGTACGGAAAAGTAATTTCCTCAAAAAAGGTAAGTTGCGAGAAATTGACAAGATAAAAATGAGTGCGCTTAAAAACGCCAACGATCTTAATGATCTACTAACTAAATTGAGTGGATATAGCCATTTAGTTTGTTTTGTATTGATACATAATTGGTTGTAAACAAAAGATATGTGCTGTCCTTTGTCGTAATCACAACTCTATCGGTTGTGCCATAAGGCATTCCAATTCGAATGGCTGTTTTTTCTTTTCCACCGTAAGTATCATCTGTAGAAATTGCTAAAATATCAGCTATTGGAATGGTTATCTTAGTGAATAGCCATCTAATCACGACATCAGAATTTACTTTTTTTACAAATACCTCAAACAAAAAAATCCCTCTTTTCTATTAATGAGCTTATTTTAATCTAGTAAGAAAATTTAAAGACTAGTTACATTAATTTAAACGTCTTGCAGCAAGCAACTCATAAATCCACTTACTTTAGTTTTTTGATATATTCGTATGAATTAGATTGAAGAAAATAAAAAAACGAACACAATCATACGCAGTACGATCTAAATAAAAGACGAATCAATTTTTTCTTTGGAAAGCTCTTTTTTTCCTCTATGGACGACAGACAATTATGAAGAGATGTAAAATCAAGTGATTTGTGAACTTTTCTCTTATCCCTAATACTTTACGTTCAATTTATAAAATAGTTTCAAAATATATCCAATGCCAGTTCTTTTCTTTATAAATGGAGAAGTATACTTTTACGAACACTGCTATTTCTAAGTTCCTAAGACTCATCGCACTCTGCTCACTTTCTATTTAGTGATTCAGTTTGATCTTTTCTTATCTAGTAGATAAACGAAGCCTAAGAACGAATGATATACTTTTATAAAATTAGGGGGGGCACCATATGGAAATCATATATATTGCGGGTGGATGTTTATGGGGAGTACAGGCTTTTATCAAAACTTTACCTGGAATAAAATCGACAGAAGCAGGACGCGCAAATGGAACAAGTCAAGCACTCGATGGGGACTATGATGGCTACGCAGAGTGTGTGAAAACAACATTTGATCCAGAAGCATTGTCGATTCGAGACTTGATGTCGTATTTATTTGAAATCATCGATCCTTATAGTTTAAATCGGCAAGGGCAGGATGTTGGTAAGAAATACAGAACAGGAGTATATAGTGAAAATCTAAAGCATTTAGAAGAGGTGAAAGCTTTTATTCATGAGAGGAGCGATCGTGACTGCATAGTGGTGGAAGTGTTGCCCCTTTCAAATTATGTAAAAAGTGCAAAAGAACATCAAGATAGACTAACAAGATGTCCAGATGATTATTGTCATATTCCAAAAGCGTTATTGAGTAAATACAAATAAAAAAAACAAGTTACATAAGCTGTTACGGAAAGTGAAGCTCCAGTGAGGGCTTCTTTTTTATTTCGTAAATATTAGTAGAAGTAAAGTGGGCTTTACATTCTGGTCGGAGTAAAGTATACTTTACGTAAAGTTAGCTTTACATGGAGGGGTAGAACATGGAGCATCGGATCAAAGAGTTAAGATCTTCATTTGGTTATACGCAAGAGCAGCTATCCGAAAAGCTGAGTGTTTCAAGACAAACAATCATTTCGATTGAGAATGGAAGATACAAGCCTTCATTGGAACTGGCATACAAAATAGCTAAACTATTTCAACTGACGATTGAAGATGTCTTTATATTTGAAAAGGAGAGTGAATAATCATGGAATGGGATCAACTATTAGGTCTATTGGGATTATTACTCGGGTTAACGGGAGGACTTTTCGGTTTGTGGTGGGGACGTAAAAAAGCTGCGGAAAATAGAGGACTGGATGAGCGGTACACAAGTATTACGACAAAAGCATTCGCCAATGCCTGGAAGATCACATTAGTAGCCATGTATATTGAGTTTATCTTTGTAATTTTAGGTTTGGAATTAGCAGCGGTAGAAGTATTAGGCACTTTGATGATTATTCATTTAGTTGGTTGGGCAATCTCTATGGTGTATTATAACTTCAAACTTTGAGTGTGTAGAGTAATAATTTAGTAGTATATACAAAGAAGAGCTACGTGGGTGTAGCTCTTCTTTAGATTCAGTTGATTCATAAGGAAAGAAAAATAAATATACAGCAACAAATTTAGCCATTATAATTAAAGTCTAAGCTATGTATTTAAAAATCGTACAATTCCAAAGATTTCAACTTCTAATATATTACAAAAATATTTCAAGATTAGAATAAATTGATATATTGCTGTAACAGAATAAAGATTACGAGCTGTTATACTGAGCGTATTGCATTAAATGAAGACATTTGTGATATTTCAACTTAACCTATAAAAATATACATAGATGAAACAATCGTAATTATTGAAAGGGGATAAAACACTTGATTTCGAAATGGCTAGTAACTAGTTTATCCTCTGTATTAGCTTTATCAATATTGATACCGACAGCTAACGCAGATACGTTAAATGAATTAGAACAGAAACAGCAACAAACAGAGCAACAAAAAAGTGAATTAACTTCCGATATTAGTGAAAAAGCGGGACAAATCAATCAAAACGTATCAAAGTTAGATCAACTAGCATCGAAAATTGAAGAGTTGAACACGCAAATTACTGGTACAGAAGCGAAAATCAGTGATGTTCAAGGAGAAATAGATAAAACTAAAGTAGAAATTGATGAGCTGAAAAAGTCAATTGAGGAGCTTGAACAAAAAATAGAAGAACGTGAAGAGTTGTTGAAAGAGCGGGCTCGTGCAATTCAGTTAAGCGGCGGTTCTGTAGACTACATAGATGTCTTACTTGGCGCAAACAGTTTCATCGATTTTATTGATCGTTTTTCTGCGGTGAATACGTTAATTGAAGCAGATAGAGAAATCATGCGTGAACAAGCGGCAGATAAAAAACTACTAGCTGAACAAAAAGAACAGGTAGAATCCAAGTTAGCTGAACAAGAATCACGACGCTTAGAATTGGTTGGACTAAAAGCCTCATTAAGCAGTAAAAAAACAGAACAAGCACAGGCTGTTCGAAACTTAGAAACAGAGCAAAAACGATTAGCTGCTGAAAAAGGTGAGTTAGAGTTTGAACATGCCGAAGTTCTTGAAGTTAGTGCAGATTTGGAAAAACAAATCATGAACGAACAAGCGCGCTTGGCTGAAATTGCAAGAAAAGAAGAAGAAGAACGTCAGCGGAAAATAGCTGCTGAAAAAGCGGCTGCAGAAGCTCGTGCTCAAGCAGCAGCAGCAGCTGCTAAAGCAGAAGCAGAAGAACAAGCTCGTGCACAAGCACAGGAAGAGGCACAAGCACAGGCTCAAGCTAAAAGTAGTAACAAAGCTAAATCTGTTAGCAAGCCTAAGGCACCTACGCCTGCTGTAACTCCACCTGTAAAAGTGGAAGTTGCACCTACACCAGCACCTAGTGCAATGTTTATCTGGCCAGCTTCTGGTCGATATTCGTCAGGTTTTGGTGGACGAGATATCGGTGACGGTGCAGAATCGCATCTTGGACAAGATATTGCAAATGTAACGGGTACGCCAATCTCTGCGGCAGCAACTGGTTATGTTTCTTTTGCTGGATACATGGGTGGCTATGGCAACGTAGTTATATTAACTCACTCCATTAATGGCCAAACGTATGCGACTGTTTATGCTCATATGAGTGCGATCAATGTTTCGTCTGGACAGGCCGTTTCACAAGGTCAAAATGTTGGACTTGTTGGTAGCACAGGACGTTCTACCGGACCACATCTTCATTTTGAAATTCATGTTGGTCCATGGAATGGTGCTCGCTCAAATGCAGTGAATCCGATGAATTTTTTCTAAAATAAATTTAATAAACGAACGATTAAACCCGATCGGGGGCACTTTTAAAGGTGCACCGGTACGGGTTTTTTATTTTTTGGGAAGAATACCTTGATAGTTTCAGATTAATCTGACTGGCTTTGGGTAAAGAAAGAAGAGACTCTATAGTCGATCAATCAAATGTATACACATGTATAGTCCATGTTCGCAATGTCAGTATAAGGAGGATATAGAGTGGACAATTCAATCAAAGCTTTTGTGTTCGATGTTTACGGAACTCTGTTCGACGTTACGGCGATAAAAAAAGAATGCGAAGAGTTATATCCCGGATATGGTGAAAAAATCAGTCAAACATGGAGATCCAAACAAGTTGAATACTTTATGCTCCGTCAATTAATGGGTAATTACGACACGCTTTTCTCTATTACGCATGCAGCTTTAAAGTACGCGCTCCATGAAAATGATTTGCAGGTAAGCGAGGAAAATGAACAGAAGTTATTAGATGCGTATTTACATTTACCGCTTTACTTAGAATCTAAAAGAGTTCTTACTCAGCTAAAAGATAAAAATTTAGTAGTGTTTTCAAACGGCTCTCACGACATGTTAGACCCTTTAGTTGAGAATGCTGGGTTAAACGATTTATTGAACCAAGTGCTCAGCATCGATGACATTAAACAATTCAAGCCAACACCAGCATCTTATCAATATGCATTAGAAAAGCTTGGTATTGAAAGCCATGAAGTTTTGTTTATGTCATCAAACGGTTGGGACGTTTCAGGTGCGAAAAGTTTTGGATTTCAAACAGCGTGGATCAATCGAAAAAATGCACCGGTAGAAGAGTTAGATCTAGAGCCGGATTATATATTTGACGATTTAAATGGATTGTTAAAGTGGAAATAAAGTCAAATTGATTGTGTTTTAAAATTAGGAGGAAACTAACTATGACAACATTACAACTCGGTGATAAAGCACCATTATTTGAACTACCATTAGCAGAAGGTGGAACGTATTCTCTTGAGAAAGATTTAACGGATCGTCCAGGATGGCGTTTTATCGTCTTTTTCAGAGGATCATGGTGTCCTGTCTGTAATCAAGATTTACAAGAAATTGAAGAAAGCCTTTCTTATTTTGAAGGAAAAGGCGTATACTTTACTGCTTTATCGACGGATACACAAGAAAATTCATTAGGGATGAAAAAAGAGCATAATTTTAGCTTTCCGCTCTTGTCTGACGTTACAAAAGATTTGTTAGACAAATACGGCGCTTACTATCACGGAGAAGATGCACTTTATGAGGACCACGGAATTCATGGTGAAGCTGCTCATTATTTACTCGATGAAAAAGGCCATATTCTGTATCAGCAGCAGCAAACGAGCCCTTATGGACGTCCAAGTGCAAAAGAACTGCGTAAAGTTGTACAGTATATCAAAAAGAATTTAAAATAATTGTTTAGAGCTATTCTTAAATGTCTCAAGAAGACCTTGCTTATTGATAAGCAAGGTCTTCTTTTATGCAAGCAAAAAATAGAAAGACGTGGAAATCGGACCGGAGTAATTGTAAAATAATAGAATGATGGAAAGAGTTTAACTGGCTCTTTTTTCTTTGAGGGGGCTAATAAGAAGAGTATGAAAGAAAAAAGGATTAATAGAAACAGCGTGATCCAAACGCCGTTTTATTATGGATGGATAATTGTTATTCTCGCAGGATTGTCTCACTTTTTTTCTGGACCTGGACAAACTTATTCAAACGCGATTTTCATTGATTATTACATAGAGGAATTTGGCTGGAGCCGCTCGACCGTGTCTGGTATTTATTCGTCAGCGACGTTACTTGCAGGATTTTTGCTGTTTATGGTCGGTCGTCTGATTGATAAAATTGGCGCGCGGAAAATGGCGATTGCCGTATCATTAATTTTAGCCGCAGCTAGTATTTTTAATAGTTTCGTCGTCAATTGGGTGATGCTGTTTATAGGGTTTTTCGCGATACGGTTGTTTGGTCAAGGGTCGATGACGCTCGTCCCAAATGCCTTAGTGCCACAATGGTTTATACAAAAGCGAGGTCGCGCACTTGGTTTAGCTGCGCTAGGTGGCATGATTGGATCGGCTGCATTTCCGTTGATCAATGTTTGGTTAATTGAAGCATATGGCTGGCGGGCGACGTGGCAAATTCTTGGTGCATCTATTGTTTTAATTTTTACACCTTTGGCATTTTTCTTTATCCGAAATCGTCCTGAAGATATTGGCTTACGTCCAGATAATGGACCTTCAGAAGGAGAAGAAGATCCACAAAAGCCTTTGTCTTCAGATATTAGTTGGACGGTAAAAGAAGCGAAAAAGACCCGTACTTTTTGGCTCTTGTTGTTTTGTGTAGTGGTGCCTGCTTTGGTTAATACGGGAATGACTTTCCATTTGGTGTCTATTTTTTCGATTCAATCTTTAGCACCTGAAACAGCAGCTACTGTCTTAAGTTTAATGGCGATTATCGGTTTTCCGGTAACGTTTCTAGCAGGTTACTTGCTAGATAAAATACGCGTACAGTGGATGTTAGCTTTTGTTTTTGCTGGGGAGATTGCATCTATTTTTTTACTAAAAGAAGCAGATATATTTTCAGGAGCTATTCTTTTTGCAATTGTTTGGGGCTTTATGTTGGGCATTGAACGGGTAACTCTTAGTGTGATTTGGCCAAATTATTTTGGTCGGCAATATCTTGGCAGCATTACCGGCATTTCGATGGCCTTTATGGTCGTTGGTTCTGCTTTAGGTCCGTTACCATTTGGTTTATTTTACGATTTTTTTGGTGGCTATAAAGAAGTGTTGTGGGCAATTATGATTTTCCCGCTCTTAGGTATTGTGGCAGCATTACTAGCAAATCCACCTGAAAAAGAAAAAGTGAAAAATTAAAGATAAAAACGCAGAAAAGAGATGTTCTCTTTTCTGCGTTTTTTATATGCGTTCCTGTTTCTTCTCAATTGCCAATAAAAATGGTGGAGAATGTTGTTGGTTGATAAATTCGTATTTTAGCACATCAAAGGTTTTTTGTGGTAACGAGGAAACAAATTTCATGACAGCATCACGTTCTTCGCTGCCACCTTCGTGTCCACTGTATACGACAACTAGTAACAGACCTTTTATTTTCAATAAATCTAAGCATTGTTCGAGAGCAGCGAGTGTACTTTTTGATTTCGTGATGATGCTGTGATCGCCTTTTGGTAAATAGCCAAGGTTAAAAATAGCTGCTGCTATGGGTTGTGACACATAGTCATTGATTTTGGCATGGCTATCGTGAATCAGTTCGACGTGGTCAAATTCTTGGACTCGCTGTCGAGTCGCGTTAATTGCTTCTTCTTGAATATCAAAAGCAAAAACCTTTCCGTTAGCCCCTGTTAAACCTGCGAGGAAGTGTGTGTCATGTCCGTTGCCGGCCGTGCCATCAATTACTACGTCTCCAGAATTGACTGCTTGTTCAAGCAAAGATTTTGTGAAAGGTAATACTCGTTGTATCGTCATGAAGTTACACTTCCCGTAGCTAATTTCCCTTGCCAGCTTCCACGTCGTGCGAGTTCTGCATCAATGCCGTTCAAGACATCCCATTTGTTCGCACTCCACATGGGCCCAATCATTAAATCTATCGGACCATCACCTGTAATGCGTTGCACCACCATTTCGGGTGGTAGCACTTCTAATTGATCGGCTACTAAATTAATATACTCTTGTTTTTCTAGAAACTCGACCATGCCTTTTTCGTATTGTTTGACCATAGGGGTGCCTTTTAATAAATGCAACAAGTGAATTTTAATGCCTTGAACATCTAGTTTTGCCACTTCACGAGCAGTTTCCATCATCATGTCTCGGTCTTCAAGTGGCAAACCGTTGATAATATGTGTACATACACGAATGCCACGTTTGCGTAATTTTGTCACGCCTTCAACATATGCTTCAAAATCATGCGCACGATTGACTAACAGAGCGGTCCGTTCATGAACGGTTTGCAACCCAAGTTCGACCCATAAATACGTACGTTCATTTAATTCGGCTAAGTAGTCCACAACATCGTCAGGCAAACAATCGGGGCGAGTCGCAATGCTTAAGCCGATAACATTTTCTTGCTCAAGTGCCGCTTCAAACTTTTCTTTAATCACGGGTAACGGCGCATGTGTATTAGTATAAGCCTGGAAGTACGCCATGTATTTAGCATCTTTCCATTTACGATGCATTTTTTCTTTGACTTTATCAAATTGCTCAGGAATCGAGTCAACACGATCTCCAGCAAAATCACCAGACCCTGCGACACTGCAAAATGTACAGCCACCGTGTGCCACTGTCCCGTCCCGGTTCGGACAATCAAATCCGGCATCTAACGCGATTTTCATCACCTTAAAACCAAAATGATCGCGCAAATGGCGATTCCATGTATAATAACGTTTTCCATCAGATGAAAAAGGAAACTCTTTATTCAATTGAAACAACTCCTCAACAGCTATTGTAGCATGACGATAAAACTAGGAACAATGCCTACTAAAGAGGCTATGTATTTTTATGAATATTGCGTTTAGAGCAATAGTTTGTTTAAATTGAAATGGAAGCGTTTTACTAATGAATTTAAGTGGATGAGTCAGAGGAGGCATAATGGAATGAAACCGATTTATAGTTCTGCAAAAGAAGCAGTCGAACAAATTCAAGACGGTGCCACAATTATGGTGGGCGGATTTGGGTTAGTAGGAATACCTGAACAGCTTATTTTAGCACTAGTTGATAAAGGGGTAACCGATCTGACCGTCATTTCCAATAACTGTGGTGTAGACGAATGGGGTCTTGGCCTGTTATTGAAAAACAAACAAATAAAAAAAATGATTGGTTCTTATGTAGGTGAAAACAAAGAGTTCGAACGCCAAGTGTTATCGGGCGAAATCGAAGTTGAATTGACACCACAAGGAACATTAGCTGAAAAAATGCGCGCAGGTGGAGCGGGAATTCCGGCTTTCTTTACACCAGCTGGCGTAGGGACAACAGTTGCAGAAGGCAAAGAAGTTCGTGAATTTGATGGTAAAGAATATGTACTAGAACACGCGTTACGCGCTGACTTTGCATTAATAAGAGCACATAAAGCCGATAAAATGGGTAATCTGGTGTATAACAAAACAGCACAAAACTTTAACCCGCTTGCAGCAGCAGCTGGAAAAATTACCATTGCAGAAGTAGAAGAGATTGTAGAAATTGGCGACATTAATCCAAATCACGTTCAAACGCCAAGCATTTATGTACAAGGATTGCTTCAAGCAGATCAAGAAAAGCGCATTGAACGTCTTACAACACGCACTGTTTAGGAAAGGGTGGAGAAAATCTTGGATAAACAATTAGTCAGAGAACGCATTGCAAAACGAGCTGAAAAAGAAATTAACGATGGCGATTACGTAAACTTAGGAATCGGAATGCCGACACTTGTAGCGAATTTCATCTCCGACAATAAAAGTGTCGTTCTTCAATCAGAAAATGGACTTTTAGGAATTGGACCATATCCAACAGAAGAAAATGTCGACCCAGATTTGATCAATGCAGGCAAAGAAACAGTTACAACAATCCCTGGTTCTGCTTTCTTCACGAGTGCTGAATCGTTCGCGATGATTCGCGGTGGTCATATTGATGTGGCAATTTTGGGTGGTATGGAAGTTGCTGAAAACGGCGACTTAGCGAACTGGATGATTCCAGGGAAAATGATTAAAGGCATGGGCGGCGCAATGGATTTAGTGCACGGTGCGAAAAAAGTAATTGTTATTATGGACCATGTATCAAAAGACGGTTCTGCCAAAATTAAAAAGCAATGTGATTTGCCGCTAACAGGTAAAGGCGTCGTCAATAAAATCATTACAGAACGTGCAGTAATTGAAGTGACAGACGCCGGATTGGTTTTGTCAGAAGTCTTTGATGGCTTTACGGTTCAAGATATAATCGATTCAACAGATGCACCGCTAAACACAGAAAACGTTAAAGTCTCATAGGCTATTGCCAAAAAACAGCGACTCGTCTAAAATAGAGACAATAGTTAATGACAGCGAAGAGGACTAGTAGTTTGTGTATTTTCCACAGAGAGCCGGCGTTTGGTGCAAGCCGGTAAAATGCGCAACCGAACTCACCTTGGAGTCAGTGTATGTGAAACTAAGTAAGATACACCGTTTTCCGCGTTAAGGAGTCAAGTTGAGCGAGCAGTCGCTAATTTGGGTGGTACCGCGGGAAAATCCCGTCCCTTATTTTTTGAGGGGCGGGATTTTTTTATTTTGAGGAGGAATCGGAAATGACATTCAATCACAAACTAGTCGAGAAAAAGTGGCAGAAATATTGGCAAGACAACAAAACCTTTAAACTGATAGACGACCCGTCTAAACCGAAGTTTTATGCATTGGATATGTTTCCGTATCCATCAGGTGCTGGACTTCACGTTGGACACCCAGAAGGCTATACAGCGACAGACATTTTAAGCCGTGTTAAACGTATGCAAGGTTATAACGTGTTACATCCAATGGGGTGGGACGCTTTTGGTCTACCTGCAGAGCAATATGCACTTGATACTGGAAATGATCCAGCAGAATTTACGGCTAAAAATATTGAAACGTTTAAGCGTCAAATTCAAGAACTTGGATTTTCATATGACTGGGACCGTGAAATTAGCACAACAGATCCGTCTTATTATAAATGGACGCAATGGATTTTTATCCAATTGTATAATAAAGGATTGGCTTATGTTGATGAGGTAGCGGTTAACTGGTGCCCAGCACTTGGAACTGTTTTGGCGAACGAAGAAGTAATCGATGGCAAATCAGAACGCGGTGGTCATCCGGTTGAACGTCGTCCTATGCGCCAATGGGTATTGCGTATTACAAATTATGCTGACCGTTTACTTGAAGATTTGGACGACTTGGATTGGCCTGAAAGCTTAAAAGACATGCAACGCAACTGGATCGGAAAATCAGAAGGTGCTGAATTAGAATTCCAAGTCGCAGACACAGAACATTCTTTCCGTGCGTTTACAACACGTCCAGACACGATTTTTGGCGCAACTTACGCGGTGCTTGCTCCTGAACATAAATTGGTAGCTGCGATTACTACAGCGGATCAAAAAGCTGCTGTTGAAAAATACATTGACGACGTTAAAACGAAAAGTGATTTGGAACGTACAGATTTGGCAAAAGACAAATCAGGTGTTTTCACAGGCGCATATGCAATAAATCCAGCAAGTGGTGAAAAAATGCCGGTTTGGATTGCTGATTATGTATTGGCAACTTATGGAACAGGCGCAATCATGGCCGTTCCAGCTCACGATGAGCGTGACTATGAATTTGCGAAGCAGTTTGATTTGCCGATTGTTGAAGTCGTATCAGGCGGTAATATTGAAGAAGAAGCTTATGCAGGAGACGGTGAATTGATCAATTCTGACTTCTTAAACGGATTGAACAAAAAAGAAGCAATTGAACGAGCGATTGACTGGCTAGTAGATAAAAAAGTGGGCGAAAAGAAAATTACGTACCGTTTGCGTGATTGGTTGTTTAGTCGTCAGCGTTACTGGGGCGAGCCAATCCCAATTATTCACTGGGAAGATGGCACAATGACGCCTGTCGAAGAAAAAGACTTGCCATTAATGTTGCCAGTAACGACAGATATTAAGCCAAGCGGAACAGGCGAATCACCTCTTGCCAATATTACGGATTGGGTAAATGTCGTTCATCCTGAAACAGGAATGAAAGGCCGCCGCGAAACCAATACGATGCCGCAATGGGCAGGAAGCTGCTGGTATTATTTGCGCTTTATCGATCCAACCAACGATGAAATGTTGGCAGACCCAGAATTATTGAAACGCTGGTTGCCAGTTGATGTTTATATCGGCGGTGCAGAGCATGCAGTACTTCACCTACTATATGCACGTTTCTGGCATAAAGTGCTTTACGATATCGGTGTGGTATCGACAAAAGAACCTTTCCAAAAGCTATTTAACCAAGGGATGATTCTGGGCGAAGGAAACGAGAAAATGTCGAAATCAAAAGGCAATGTCGTGAACCCCGACCAAATTATCGAAAGCCACGGTGCTGATACATTACGTATGTACGAAATGTTTATGGGACCACTTGAAGCATCCATTGCATGGTCAACTAATGGCTTAGATGGCTCGCGTCGATTCCTAGACCGTATTTGGCGCTTGTTGATGGACGAAGAGCAATTGAGTGCGAAAATTACGGATGCAAATGACGGTAAACTGGAAAAAGTCTATCACCAAACGGTTAAAAAAGTAACAGATGATTTTGAAGGGTTGCGCTTTAACACAGCTATTTCACAAATGATGGTCTTTATTAACGAAGGCTATAAAGTCGATTCTATTCCAAAAGAATACGTAGAAGGTTTTGTGAAACTATTGTCTCCAATTGCACCTCACGTAGCAGAAGAGCTATGGGAGAAGTTGGGTCACGAAGGTTCGGTTACTTATGAAAATTGGCCAAAATTTGATGAGTCGAAAATGATCGATGACGTTATTCAAGTTGTAGTTCAAGTAAATGGCAAAGTAAAAACAAAGCTAGCAATTGCAAAAGACAGCACAAAAGAAGAGTTGGAAACAGCAGCGCTTGCTGACGACAATGTTCAAAAAGCAACTGAAGGCAAAGAAGTTCGCAAAGTAATTGTTATTCCAGGGAAATTAGTCAACATCGTAGTAGGCTAAAAAAGTAGACATGAAAATGCAAAACCTTCCGGGAGCATTTCAAAAAAAGAGGCAAGCTGGGGAAATTTCCAGCTTGCCTCTTTTGCATTGTTAAGTTAAGTGAATAGCGCTTTAGTATTAGCTACCCCTTCACGCAAGAACTCAATTTTGTGATGCGACTTGATGTTCTTTCGCAAATCGAGCTGCGCTTTGTCCGGCTACGTTTCCTGTAACGAATGCAGACGTGATGTTGTATCCGCCTGTGTAGCCGTGAATATCTAAAATTTCACCGCAGAAATACAATCCAGGTTTCTTTTTCGATGCCATCGTTTTGGGTTCGATTTCTTTGATCGACACACCGCCACCCGTAACAAATGCTTTTTCAATCGATTGCGTACCGTTAACAAACATCGTAAACGCCGTTAACTGCTGAGCCATGGCGCGTACTTTATCACTTGGCACTTCTGCACCAGTCAGAAGTGGATCGATTTCTGCACGCGTCATGAGAAACAGCAACCAACGCTCTTGCGCTAAGCTTTTCCAAACGTTCTTCAACGATTTTTTTGGTTCGTCTTTCATCATTTTGTTTAGCAACTGAAAAGCAGATTCTGCATTTTCATCTGGTAAAGTATTAATCCGCATTTCCACCGGTTGACCGCCATTTTTCTTCATTTCTTTGACGACGTATTGGCTACAGCGTAAAACTGCTGGACCGCTCAGCCCAAAATGAGTGAATAGCATATCCATTTGATGCGTGACAAGTACTTTGCCCTTTTTGTTTAATACCGTTACTGCTGCATCACGTAATGCTAAACCTTGAAGCTCGCGGCCAACGATGAAAGGTTCTTTAGACAAGAGCGGCACTTCTGTTGGGTAAAGCTCTGTCACCAAGTGACCTGCTTTTTCTGCCCACGGATAACCGTCACCAGTAGAGCCAGTTTGTGGTACGGCTTTACCTCCAACGGCTACAACAATTGCTTTAGCCGTGTATTCTTCACCGGTATGAAGACGAACACCAGTCACTTTTTCGTCAGTCATCAATAATTTTTTAACAGGTGAATCCAGTAAAATGGTGACATTGAGTCGTTCCATTTCTTTAAACATGGCATCTGCTACATCTTGTGCGCGGTTTGAAACTGGAAACATGCGACCGTGGTCTTCTTCTTTTAACGCAACACCAAGTCCTTCAAAAAAGGAAATAATGTCTTCGTTATTGAATACAGAAAAAGGGCTATGAAGAAAACGGCCATTCCCTGGAATATGCTTTACAATTTCATCAAGTGGTAACCGATTCGTTACGTTGCAGCGCCCACCACCAGATATCAGTAGTTTTTTTCCTAACTTTTTTCCTTTTTCAATCAATAATACTTTTTGGCTATTCGAAGCTGCGGCAATAGATGCCATTAGGCCGGAGGAACCTCCGCCTACGATTATAACGTCATACATAATATAAGAACTCGCTTTCGTTTTCTTTTTAGTATACACGATGCAGCGAAACACGTTGAGTAATTTCATCTATAGGTGTAAACTATCGTGTAGATTGCTTTTTATTATGAACAAGTCAGGAAGTGTAAAATGTCGTCATTAGTTAAAGGTACAGCCATCTTAACATTAGGTTTATTTTTGTCGAAAATTCTTGGAGTTATTTATATCATTCCGTTTTATAGCATGGTAGGAGAAAAGAATATCGGGCTTTATCAATATGCGTATATCCCGTATAACTTGATGTTGGCGCTAGCTATTTCAGGCGCGCCAATTGCTTTCTCAAAATTTACCGCTAAATACAATTCTCTTGGAGATTATGAAACGGGGAGGAGATTATTAAAGTCAGGTCTATTGACGATGATGATCACCGGGTTTGTGTCGTTTCTTATGCTCTATATCTTCGCAGAACCACTTGCGCGCATTACCATATCTGAAGATGAACTTATTTATTCGGTAGGTGATGTTACAGAAGCTATTCGGTGGGTCAGTTTTGCATTAATTGTCGTGCCATTTATGAGTCTTTGGAGAGGGTTTTTCCAAGGCTATAACTACATGATGCCGACCGCTGTTTCTCAGTTGGTCGAACAAATTGTTCGCATCATTTTCCTTTTGGGCGGCGCATTTGCAGTTCTATACATTTTTGATGGAACGCCAAAAACAGCAATTCAATTTGCCGTATTGTCTGCAGCAGTCGGAGCTCTTGGTGGTATTGTCACTTTGGGGTATTTCTGGAAAAAGAAAAAGCCGGAATACAATCAGCTGTTAGCGAATTCGGTCGAATCGTATGATGTTAAATTACGTGATATGTACAAAGAGATTTTGATTTATGCCGTACCAGTTATATTCCTCGGTATTGCCAACCCGTTGTTCCAATTTGTCGACTTAATGACGTTTAACCGGGCGATGAGTTCTGGTGGGAATTTCTCGGAAATCGATCTTTTAGGTATTTTAAATTTAACTGCTCATAAACTTGTCATGATTCCAGTTATGCTTGCTACTGGTTTCTCAATGGCATTAATCCCGTTGATCACGAAACACTTTACACGCAGAGAATATCTTCAAGTATCACGGACATTAGATCAATCAATCCAGTTATTATTGTTCTTAACATTACCAGCGGTTATTGGGATGACAATGCTTTCTAATGAGTTATACCATGTCTTCTACGAAGTAAGTGATGTTGGATCTGAAATTTTGGCGCATTATTTGCCAGTGGCAATATTGTTTTCTGCTTTCCCAGTCACAGCATCTATATTACAAGGTATCAATAAACAGAAATGGATCATTATCAACTTATCTACTGGTCTTTTATTAAAAGCAGTACTAAATACACCGCTGATTGAACTTTTTGAAACAGATGGTGCGATTGCAGCAACTATCATCGGTTATGTTGTGGCTATTGGCATGAACATGGTGGTAATCGCTAAAACCATGAATTACCGTTCGCAAATGGTCGGAAGACGTGTCATTTTAATCGTTATATTAAACTTGATTATGGCGGGAGCAGTATTCTTAGCGATATCAGGATTAAATCTATTTATCGGCATGGACAATAAGTTCCTATCAATGATACGGATCATTCTAATTGGTGGTGTTGGCGCAGTTGTTTATGGCTATCTCGGTTTAAAAACGGGCTTAGCACAAAAATTAATGGGCTCGAAAATAACGAAAATCTCTCGAAAATTAGGCTTTTAGGAGTGACGCAATGCGTTTAGATAAATATCTTTCTAATATGGGTCATGGCTCAAGAAAAGAAGTTAAAATCTTATTAAAATCAAAAGCAGTTGAAGTAAATGGAGAAATTGTCCGAGACCCAAAAGTGCATGTTAATGAACATGATGATCACGTTTCGGTCGGAGGAGAAGTAGTTGCATATACAGAGTTTATTTATGTATTGATGAATAAACCTCAAGGTGTAATTTCAGCAACAGAAGATAAATACGATAAAACGGTGATCGATTTGCTTGGGGAAGATGAGCAGCATTTTGAACCGTTTCCAGTAGGGCGATTGGATAAAGACACTGAGGGTTTTCTACTTTTAACAAACGATGGCAAATTAGCACACGAATTACTATCGCCTAAAAAGCATGTGGATAAAACCTATTTTGCACATGTCGAAGGAGTAGTCACGGAAGAAGACGCAGAAGCCTTTAAAAAAGGGGTTATGCTTGATGATGGTTATGTGACGAAGCCTGCAAGTTTAACTATTTTAGAAAGTGCTGCTGTGTCTAAAATTAAACTGACGATTACGGAAGGCAAGTTCCATCAAGTTAAACGGATGTTCGAAAGTGTCGGCAAACACGTTGTCTATTTGAAACGCTTGTCGATGGGACCGTTAAGTCTTGATCCAGAATTAGAACTTGGTGAATATCGTCATTTGACGGATGAAGAACTAACTGGCTTAAAACAAAGAAAATGACCGCATAGCTGCGGTCATTTTCTTTGTTTAGGAAATCTGTTAGGACGTCATTTTCACTTTGCGTTGCGTCGTTGTCCATTTGCCTCGAGTTGGACTAGACACCAAGTCGTTAAAGGCTAACACATTCAAATCTCTTTGAATGGTGCGAGGAGTGATGCCGAATTCGTCGACAAGATCTTGCGTCGTTACAGTCCCATTCTCGAGAATGTACTTATACATATCTTTAATTCGAATGAGCATTCGATCGGTTGTGGGTTTCATAATAGAACCACTCCTTCATCTTTTTTCCCATTGGCAAAGACTAGCGGACGATGTGCTGAGGTTATACAGCAAGTATGATTGATGCCAAAGACAGCCCCTTTTCCTAAAAGATATGTCAATTTAACTAATCTGACAATTTGATTATAACGGAAAAACATCTCGAATTCTAGGATTTTAGCCGAATTTACGAAAAATTTACATATGAATAACAGAATTTTTTGTGTAAATTTACGACAAATTCTTTAATTTCCTGAAAAAAGGTGTACAATAGCCATAACAAAAAGGAGTGTGAAACATGGATTGGCAGTTAGAAGCTACAAAGCGTAAAGAGAAAATACTGAGTGAATTGCAAGAATTAATAGCGATTCCCAGCGTATTAAGTAATGACACAACGCCAACAGCTCCTTTTGGAAAAGAAGTTAAACAGGCATTGGATTGGTTTTTAGAAAAAGGAAGAACAGAAGGATATACTGTGAAAAATGTTGGGGATGTCGCAGGGCATCTTGAGATTGGACAAGGCGAAGAATTGCTTGGAATTTTAGGGCATGTGGACGTCGTGCCAGTTGGTGAAGGTTGGACTACAGCTCCTTTTGGTGGAGAAATTCATAACGGACGGCTTTACGGTCGTGGGGCTATCGATGATAAAGGACCGACGATTGCTGCATGGGCAGCACTAAATATGTTAAAAGATGCTGGTGTGGAATTCACAAAGCGCGTGCGTTTAATTATTGGTACCGATGAAGAAAGTGATTTCCGCTGTATGGATCGCTATTTTCAAACAGAAGAAATGCCAGCAATAGCCTTTACACCAGACGCAGATTTTCCAATCATCAATGCAGAAAAAGGGATTGCATCTTTGGTTTTTTCTACATTTTCAATGCACGAAGATGCGATTTTAGAATCTTTTATTGCTGGAAATCGAAGTAATATGGTGCCCGACAAAGCGACGGCTATATTAAACGGTCAATTAGCAGAATGGCAAGAGGATTTTAAGTCGTTTTGTAAAAAACATAATGTAACAGGTAAAGTCGAGCAGCATAACGGATCGACAGAATTAACGTTAAATGGAAAAGCGGCTCATGCCATGGAACCTGAAGATGGGATTAATGCCGGAATTTTACTAGCTGTATTTTTGAAAGATCGTTTAGAAGGTGATGGCCAAAAATTTGTGGAGTTTGTGGCAGACACGTTTTATCAAGATTCACGTGGTCATAAACTTGGTCTGGATTTTACAGATGAACAATCTGGAGATACAACATTTAACGCTGGAATTATTCGGTTTGAAAAAAAGAAAACGGCTATGATTACAGTTAGTATGAGGTACTCGATAAGTTATCCATTCAAAGAGAAAATCGATGCCTATCAGTTGAAGGATTTCGTACTGGACATTGCGTCTAATTCTCCTCCTCATTATGTGGATGAAAACGATCCATTCATCAAAACGCTACAAAGCGCATATGAAAAACAAACGGGCGAAAGAGCAAATTTGATCGCCATTGGCGGAGGTACTTATGCGCGCGTGCTAGACAAAGGTGTGGCTTTTGGAATGTTATTCCCTGGCGAACCCGATGTTGCGCACCAAGCAGATGAATTTGTCGACATCGACAATTTAATAAAAGCGACTGCTATCTATGCAGAAGCAATTTATCAATTAGCATGTAAAAAATGAGGAAAGAAGGAATGGATATGGATTTGATATTGCACAATGGAGAATTTATTCGGGAAGAAGATTTGGTGATTTCGAAAGAAGATCGGGGTTATCAATTTGGAGACGGGATTTACGAAGTTATTCGTGTATACGATGGCAATTTATTTACGGCTAAAGAACATATCGACCGTTTTTATGACAGTGCAGACAAAATCAAAATCGTCGTTCCTTATACAAAAGATGTTTTTCATAAAATGATGTATGATTTTGTTGAAGTTAACAATATTGAGAATGGACAAGTTTACGTACAAATCACAAGAGGTGCTGCAGAGCGTCAACATCAATTCCCAACGCAGGCAACGCCAGTGATTACTGGTAATACAAAATCAGTTGAACGTCCTGTTGCAAAATTAGATTCGGGTGTTACGGCCAAATTTATCGAAGATATTCGTTGGTTACGCTGCGACATTAAAAGTTTAAACTTGCTTGGAAACGTACTAGCTAAACAAGAAGCATACGAAGAAGGATATTTTGAAGCGATCTTGCATAGAGGTGAAACAGTGACAGAAGGTTGTTCATCGAATATGTATGGCATTAAAAATGGCATTCTATATACTCATCCTGCAAACAACCTTATTTTAAACGGCATTACAAGACGAGTGATTCTTGAGCTATGTGAAGAATTAAAAATTCCAGTAGTCGAAACACCATTTACAAAAACAGAAGCTCTTGAAATGGATGAATTCATCATGTCTTCAACAACTACGGAAGTGATGCCAATTGTCGCAATTGGCGATCATAAAATTGGTCAAGGTGTTCCAGGTGAACTCACACGTAAATTGCAGACTGCTTTTGAAGCACGTATTGAAGTAGGCGTAAAATCATAAAGTAGAAATAAAAGTGATTGGCTCCGGCCAATCACTATTTTTTTGCGTCTATTTGCATGGTAAACTAGAATCAGGTGATGCTAAATGAAACCACATTATTTTATCGGTATAAAAATACCGCAAGATATAGCCGAATGCTTGGCTAAAGAACGAGAAAGCTGGCACTTAAAAAGTCATAAAAGACAAACGCCTGCACAAGATATGCATATCACATTATTATTTATCGGAGAAGACGTTCATGATGAGATTAAACAGGTTGAAAAATTGCTAGGGACTATTAAGCAACAAGTTTTTACAGTAAATATTAATAGCATTAAAACGTTTGGTAATCCAACAACTCCTCGTATTATTTATGCTTCTCTTGAAACGAGTAGACAGTTAGAAGAGTTGCAACAGCAAGTACATAAATCCGTAGAAACTTTACAAATTAAGCCTGACCCGAAGAAATTTGTACCACATATCACGTTGGCGAGTAGATGGGCAGGTGGCGAACCAGCTGAACGTCAATTTTCAATCGCTCATATGCGATTTGATGTGACGGAGTTCTCATTGTTTCGAATTGCACCAAAAGAAACTCCACGGTATCAACATATCGCGAATTATACGTTAGAAAATACACCTACTAATTTTAAAGGCGAGTGTTTATGAAAATTGTATTTATTATTAATCCGACAGCTGGTAATGGCAGAGCGTTAAAACAATGGTTACGCTTTGAAAAAACCATCTCATTTCCGTACGAACGTATTTTAACGGAGTATCCAGGGCATGCCACGGTGATTACTACGACTTATAAAGATGACGGTCAAAGGGTTTTGTTAATCGGTTTCGGAGGTGACGGGACCTTGCGTGAAATTATAGTAGGTGCAGCCGGGGCGAACGAGTTAATTATTGGGTCTGTAGCAGCTGGTTCCGGAAATGATTTTGCAAGAGCTTACGGCACATTTAAAGAAGCGCACGAAATTGAAAAATTTCTGGAAACACCGTATTTTAAACGACATGACTTAGGTGAGTTTGCTAACGGACAACACTTTCAATTTGTTAGCAGTTCAGGAATTGGTTTTGACGCAGAAATCACAATCGCGGTAAATAAGTCGTCGCTTAAGAAAAAACTAAATCAGTTTGGACTTGGAAAAGTTGCTTATTATTTATACGTTATTAAGATTTTATTGAAGTTCGAAACATTCACGTTAACGGTTCAGAGGGGGGACGAATCCTTTGTGTATCAAGATGTTTGGTTAGCAACTGTTAGCAACCAACCTTATTTTGGCGGGGGGATGAAAATTTCTCCTTCATCATATACAGATGATGGGTTGCTTGAATTGACGGTGGTTCATGAAATATCGCGTTTGAAACTATTGCTCGTTTTTGGTACGGTATTCAGCGGAGCACATACGCGATTCAAAGAGGTTAGCCAAATGAGCAGCTCGGAATTTAGACTCTCTTCTAACAAATCGGTTTTTCGCCATGTGGATGGTGATGATGCCGGGGTAAGCCCTCAAAACGAAACAGTCGTTTATGCAGTTAGTCCACATGATTGGGCATCAATACATTAATGGAAAATAGAAAGAGGATGAAATATGAGATCACGTTTTAAACCATGGGCATCAGATTTAATCGATTCACATCCGGAGATTGTTATTCCGGACCCAGAAGCAAAAAAAGGCAAATGGCAAGAAGTTTTTGGCAACAAAAACCCGCTGCATATTGAAGCTGGAACAGGTAAAGGGCGCTTTATTACTGGAATGGCCAAAGCCAATCCAGACATCAACTATATTGGTATCGAACTATTTGACAGTGTAATTGTCACGGCTCTTGAAACGGTACTTGAAGAAGAGAATGGCATTCCAAACTTACGCCTTTTAAAAGTGAATGCGAAAAAAATCGCTGAGTATTTCGAAAAAGGGGAAGTTGATAGATTATACTTAAACTTTTCGGATCCATGGCCAAAAACGCGTCATGCTAAGCGCCGTTTGACGCATAAATCATTTTTGGAATTGTATCAAGCTGTTTTACCTGAAAAAGGTGAAATTCATTTTAAAACCGATAACCGGAAACTTTTTGAATATTCGCTTACGAGCATTTCGGAATATGGTATGTTATTAAAGGATGTCTCATTGGATCTTCACGAAAACGAACCTGAATGGAACATCATGACTGAATACGAAGAAAAGTTTTCGGGAAAAGGTCAGCCTATTTACCGATTAGAAGCACAGTTTTAAGTTAGTTGATTTTGACAAGGGGGAAAAGGGAATGCAGAATTTTCAATTTCACGAAATGAACTTAACTTGGCTTGATGGAGGAACTACATTTTTAGACGGTGGTACGATGTTTGGGGTAGTACCAAAAGTCATTTGGTCGAAACGGTATCCGGTCAATGAAAAAAATCAAATCGAATTGCCAACACATCCAATACTTGTTCAATTTGAAGGGCATAATATATTGATTGATAGCGGTCTTGGTGATGGCAAATTGACTGAGCGTCAATTGCGCAATTTAGGCGTCTCAGAACAATCACGTGTAGAGGAAAACCTAGCGGAGCTTGGCCTAAAACCTGAAGACATTGATACTGTATTAATGACTCATTTACATGGAGATCATGCTGCAGGTCTAACAAAGTGGCAAGGAGAAGAGTTGGTTTCGACTTTCCCAAATGCCAAAATTCATGTGTCAGCTGTTGAGTGGCATGAAATGCAAAACCCGAACATCCGGTCACGAAATACATACTGGAAAGAAAATTGGGAGCCAATTGTCGACCAAGTTGAAACCTTTGAAGGTGAAAAAAACTTGTTCGGTGCAATTACCATGATTCATACCGGTGGTCACTCAAATGGTCACAGTGTTGTTAAAATGACCAGTGGCGATGAAACGATTTTGCATATGGGCGATATTATGCCAACGCATGCCCATCAAAATCCATTATGGGTATTAGCCTTTGATGACTATCCAATGGATTCAATTTATGCTAAAGAAAAGTTGATGAAAGAAGCATTGGAAAATGGTTATTATTTCAGCTTTTACCACGATGCTTATTACCGCGTCTTAAAATGGAGCACAGATGGCAAAGAAATTATGGAATCGTTAGTTCGCAAAGAAAAGAATGTATAAAAAAAGAGCCCATGGGCTCTTTTTTCTATACTTGTTTAACTTCAATCACGGCGCCTGTAAAAGCGTCAGCTAAAAATTCGAATTGCTGAAGTTCGTCTTCTTTATGACGTGTAATCCCGCCTTTATAAACTTCAGTTGTTAATGCGTGTTGCTTATAAGGTTCAGTTTTCATGAAAATCCATGAACCATCAATCGGTCCTTCTTCTTTAAATGCAGATTTAACTTCTTTTAAAACATCATCTGCTGGATATAGTTTTTCTGAGCGACTATATAATTCTGTTACTAAATATGTTGCGGCGATTCCTGTAGCAAATCCAATAAGTAAATCACGATTTCTCACTAAAATCCCTCCTCTATATACTGAACAAATTGTACCATAAATATTTTGAAGGGCGAAATGATAGCCTGAAAGTCATTAGACTTGAAAAAAGAGAAGACTAAACTGGAAATTATCTGAATAAAGCTCTAAACTTAATAAAGGCAACTTATTTAGGGGGAACATTGATATGAATTCTGAAACACGTGAAATGTTTAAAACTTTGACAGAGTTACCGGGAGCACCGGGAAATGAACATGCGGTTCGTAAATTTATGCGTCAAGAACTAGAAAAGTATTCAGATCGTTTGATTCAAGATAATTTGGGGAGCGTTTTTGGGGTCAAAGATGGTCAAGAAGATGGCCCACGTATTATGGTAGCAGGACATATGGATGAAGTTGGATTTATGGTTACACAAATTACGGATAACGGCATGTTGCGTTTTCAGCCATTAGGCGGCTGGTGGAACCAAGTGATGTTGGCTACCCGTGTAGACGTTATCACAAGTGAAAAAACGATTCCTGGTGTTATTGGGTCTATTCCACCGCATTTATTAAGCGAAGAATTGCGCAGTAAACCTATGGAAATTAAAAATATGCTGATTGATATTGGAGCAGATAATAAAGACGATGCTCTAGCTCTAGGCATTCGCCCAGGTCAGCAAATTATCCCTTTTAGTCCATTTACACCAATGGCTAATGATAAAAAAATAATGGCAAAAGCTTGGGATAATCGATATGGCTGTGGTTTAGCGATAGAACTGTTAAAAGAGCTGAAAGATGAAAAGTTGCCAAATCAATTGTTTTCTGGAGCAACAGTAATGGAAGAAGTAGGTTTACGCGGTGCACAAACAGCGGCTACCATGATTCAGCCGGATCTATTCTTCGCATTAGATGCAAGTCCAGCAAACGATGCAACAGGTGACAAAAATGAATTTGGTCAGCTAGGGAATGGAACTTTATTGCGCATTTTAGATAGAAGCATGGTGACTCACCGAGGCATGCGTGAATTTATTCTCGACACAGCTGAAACACATCATATCCCTTATCAATATTTTGTTTCACAAGGCGGTACAGATGCAGGTCGCGTACATACAGCTAACGAAGGGATTCCGAGTTCAGTAATTGGAATTTGTTCTCGTTATATTCACACGTCAGCATCCATTATCCATACGGATGATTACGCAGCAGCGAAAGAATTGCTAACGAAATTAGTGAAAGCAACAGATCGCACTACACTAGAAACCATCAAACAAAATGTTTAAAAAAGTGCCTATGGGCTCTTTTTTTTGAAAGGAATCACCAAGATGAAAAAAATGCGTGCTGCAATAGCATCCAAAAATCCAGCGAAAATCAATGCTGTATCAAACGTACTTAAAACTATGGAATGGTCAGTCGATTTATCGGCTATAGATGCTGATTCGGAAGTGTCAGCACAGCCTTATTCGCAACAAGAAACAAGAGAAGGTGCTATAAATCGAGCGAAAAATGCATTAGCAGATTATGATTTTGCAATCGGTTTAGAAGGCGGCGTATATGAAATGGAAGGTACGTTGTACTTATGCAACTGGGGAGCGTTAGCAACACAAGAGGGACACGTATTTACCGCTGCTGGTGCTCAAATTCCACTGCCGAAAGAAATTGCTGATGGTCTTCGGAAAGGAACAGAGCTTGGACCGATTATGGACGAATATGCCAATGAAAGTGGAATTCGCAAACATAAAGGCGCAATCGGTATATTGACGAATGGATTAGTGAACCGAGGAGAAATGTTCGGCCACGTTGTGAAACTACTAATTGGACAATATCAACGACACAGCGATTAAGTTGCATGTCATTGTAAACACCTTTAAAATAAATAGCAGTAATGTCAGGGGGAATCAGTGTGCCTCGAGCTAGATGGATGGTGCCGCTACTTTTGCTAGTTGGTTTAATGACTGGCTGTAGCGCTACTTCAGAAAACCTGGTTATTCAAGGAATATCAAACGCAAAGGATGCGTTTGAAGAAGATCCAAAAACAGCTAATGAAACAATGGGGAAAACCCCTCTTTACGTACCTAATAGCTATGCTATTGAAGAACCGCAAGACGACTTTAATGGCTTGATAACCAAGGGTGGCGATTCTTTTTCTTTGTCTATTAATCCGAACGAAAAAGCGACGAGCACCCTGTTTTATGACCTGCAGAAAATAAACCCTAAACAGCAATGGCTTGTAGATGAAAAGTTTCGTCAAAATGGCCGGTTTGGGTTTGTGACAGTAACAAAAATTGCAGAAGATAAGTTGGAACTAGTGGCTGGAGCTGGTGGCGTTAAAATCGTGACCATTTCAACAGAAAACGACCTTCCTAAAAATATGGACTGGATGATGAAAACGGTTCGTTCAATCGAACTCGATGAATAGGAGATAGACCAAATGAGAAAATTACAATCAACTGAGGAATTCCATGCATTAACAAATGAATCTGCTACGATTTTTATGTTCACTGCAGGTTGGTGTCCAGATTGCCGTGTCATTGATCCAATCTTGCCTGAGGTTGAAGAAAAATTCTCAGCCTATAAGTTTGTATCGGTTGATCGTGATCAGTTTATTGATTTGTGCATCGAATTGGATATCTACGGTATTCCAAGTTTTCTAGCTTACGCGAATGGTCTAGAAACAGGTCGTTATGTGAGTAAAGACCGTAAAACACAAGCAGAAATCGAAGCGTTTATTTCGAATTTATCACAATAACAACAAAAACGGTTCGCCTAGCATAGGCTGAACCGTTTATTTATGAAAGTGAGGCAAACCAACGATGAAATCTACAGAACTTTTTAATATACTAAGAGAACGTATGCCAAGCCGCCAATTAGAGTGGAGGTTTGACCGAGAGAAAGATGTTGTAAACATTCAGCATAAGGAACTCGGCAAAGGAATGAGCATTTCCTTGCCGCAAGTGATTAATCGCTATGAAGCAAAAGGAAACTCAGCGATTCAAGAAATCGTCTATACGATTACCGAAACTTTTGAAGCTATGGAAAGAGAATCGAAAGGTGAAATGAAGTCGACAGATCATATTTATCCTGTTATTCGATCAACTTCTTTTCCAACAGAATCGAATGAAGGTCATAAGTTTATAACAGCTGAACATACTGCTGAAACACGAATATATTTTGCATTAGATGCTGGCACTACCTATCGCTTAATTGACGAAAATGTGGTAAATTCATTAAGTCTGACTAAAGAGCAAATCAAAGAAATAGCGAAATTTCAAGTAAAAAAATTAAAGACCGCCGTAAAAGAAGATCATGTTGCCGGAAATGTCTTTTATTTTCTAAACGAGAACGATGGTTATGACGCTTCAAGAATTTTGAACGAATCGTTTTTAAAAGAGATGAAAACAAAGATTACAGGTGACATGACCGTATCTGTACCTCATCAAGATGTATTGATCATTGGAGATATCCGAAATGAAACGGGATACGATGTGCTCGCACAAATGGCTATGCATTTCTTTACAAATGGCAAAGTGCCGATCACTTCCTTATCGTTCATTTATGAAAATGACGAACTAGAGCCGATTTTCATTATGGCAAAAAATAGACCTAACGAGGAGAACGATAAAAAATGAATATATTTTATAACAAAGAAGGAATTGGCGATGTATTGCTCGTTCAACTACAAACAGAAACTCCAGAAAAAATTAACCCAGAACAATTTGGGGATATTACGTTGATTAAAGACGCATCGGGAACGATTGCAGGATTTAACGTATTCAATGCTTCAAGCTATGCAGAATTAGCTGAAGGACAACAAGTAGAAGTTTCTGAAAAGCTTGTAACCTCTTTGCAAAACACATTAGCTAAAAACGGTGTTGATTTTACGTTAGAAGTCGATTTTTCAGCGAAATTTGTTGTTGGATTTGTGGAAGCAAAAGAAAAGCATCCAAATGCTGACAAATTAAATGTATGCCAAGTCGTTGTAGGAGATCAAGAAAAATTGCAGATCGTTTGCGGTGCTCCAAATGTTGAGCAGGGTCAAAAAGTTGTTGTAGCAAAAGTGGGGGCGGTTATGCCTTCTGGAATGGTTATTCGCGATGCGGAACTTCGGGGAGTGGCATCGTCTGGAATGATTTGTTCAGCAAAAGAGTTGGCTTTGCCAAATGCTCCTGAGGAAAAAGGCATTCTTGTCTTATCTGAAGAAGCAGAAATTGGCTCAGCTTTCGAAGTAAAGGCGTAAAGCAATATGAGCTGGATTAAAAACGTATGGAATCGCATGTTCACAGATACGGATGATGTCGAAGAAATTGACAAAGAAATCATCTATGAAGAGGCCCCGACCGAGAAAAAAGAAAAAGCACCATTTCGTTTTCCGCTTATTCCAGATGAAGAAATAGATGGGTTTACCTATGATACAAAACGTCCCGAGCCGCGTGCTAAAATGCCGATTTTTGATGAGCGAGAAAGAGAAAGTTACCGTAATGAAGTAGAAAGACCGGTTATGGGACCTAAAGAAGCGCCAAGTCGCTCATTACCGAAACCAAAACCAAAACGCAAAGCACCAGAACTGCCTATACAAAACGCTCGTCGTTTTGAACCAAGTCGTTCAGTTTCACCAGTTCATGGCTATAACGTTTCGCGACCTGAACCTATCCAAAAAAAGGTAGAGGAGCAGCGTGAAAGTAAACTAGATCGTGAGATGTATGACGAAGCTATTCAAGAAAAAGCAAGAGCTGGATTCCATAAACCAAGAATAAAGGTAGAGCCTGAAATCCGTTCTTCTTATGAAAAAGAGTCGGTTCAACAACCGAAGACAGAAGTTAAACGCGAATCACCAGCAACGAGCGTTGTATCGAATACAGTGGCATTTGTTATAGAAGCACGAGAGCGAGAAGAAAAAGCTTTATTATTAAAAGAAGAAGCTTTAGAAAGAGAAACAGAGCTACTCGAATCATCTCCAGAAATCGAGCCGGTTTCAAAAGGTGAAGAAGTAGAGGCAATTGTTGAAGTAGAATCCGAAGTGCAGCCAGAAGTGGAAATTGAACTAGTAACAGTAGATCAAGAAGCAAATACAGTTGCCGAGTTAACATCTGTAGAACAGCCAGAAACAGAAATTGAATTGTTTACAACAGAACAAGATTTAGAAGTGCAACCAGAGTTGGATGTAGAAGCGTATGCTGTTTCTGAAACAAAATCAGAAACAGAAGAAGTAGAAGAAACAATGGTTCAAGAAGTTAAGTTAGATACAAAAACGCAAGTTGCACCAAAGCGTGAAAAAACTGTGCCATTTAATGTGTTAATGCTTAAATCGGACAAAGAGTCTTTGAAAAACAAGGACAAGTCGCTTTCTGTAACAGAGCCAAATTATGAAAATCCTGTAGCACAGGTGATAGAAGCGGAAAAAAAAACGGCAAATTTAGTTGAACAAGTCGAACCTCAATCAGATTTAATAGAATCGGTTGAACCAAAAGCTTATCAATTGCCTTTGCCAGAATACTTAATGGCTCCAGAAAATGACCGGAAAGATGAAGAATGGATGGAAGAACAAGGAGAGCGATTAGTCGAAGCCTTGTCTCACTTCCAAGTTAAAGCAGAGATATTGAGTACAGTGCAAGGACCTGCAGTGACACAGTTTGAACTAAAAGTAGCACAAGGTGTAAAGGTTAGTAAGATACGTAATCTAGCCGATGATTTAAAATTAGCCTTGGCAGCTCGAGACATCCGCATTCAAGCGCCGATTCCTGGAAAGAGCTCTATCGGCATTGAAATTCCAAACCGCACAAGTCGTGCAGTCCGTATTTCTGAAATTATCGATAGTGCAGTTTTCGAAGAGTCGGAATCACCGCTTGAAGCTGCTCTTGGATTAGATCTAACAGGAAAACCTGTTACGCTAGATTTGCGAAAAATGCCACATGGCTTGATTGCAGGTGCGACTGGATCAGGTAAATCAGTTTGCATTAATTCAATCTTAGTCAGCCTATTGTACAAGTCATCACCTAGAGATTTGAAATTATTGTTGATTGATCCGAAAATGGTTGAATTAGCTCCATATAATCACATTCCGCATCTCGTTAGCCCGGTCATTACAGATGTTAAAGCTGCAACAGCTTCATTAAAATGGGCAGTTGAAGAAATGGAACGTCGCTATCAATTATTCGCACATAGCGAAGTCCGCGATATTAGCCGCTACAATAAACGGGTTAAAGAAAAAGGACATCATGCTCAGCATCTTCCATACATTTTAATTGTGATTGATGAGTTAGCTGACTTGATGATGATGTCGCCTTCAGATGTTGAGGATTCAATTTGTCGAATTGCTCAAAAAGCACGTGCTTGCGGAATTCACTTAGTTATCGCAACGCAAAGACCGTCTGTTGATGTTATTACCGGATTGATCAAATCGAATATTCCTACGCGTATTGCGTTCTCAGTATCTTCTCAAGTTGACAGTCGGACAATCCTAGATTCTCAAGGGGCAGAACGATTACTCGGAAAAGGGGATATGTTGTATCTCGGTAATGGCATGTCAGCACCTAGTCGTTTACAAGGAACTTTTGTGACAGATGAAGAAATTGAAAAAGTGATTGAACATGTGAGATTGCAAGGAAAGCCAGAGTACTTTTTTAAAGAAGAAGAACTGATCAAGCGAAGTGAATCACCTGCTGAACAGGATGATTTGTTTGAAGATGCTTGCCGCTTTATCATGAAGCAAGAAAGTGCTTCGACTTCTCTCTTGCAACGCAAATTCCATATTGGGTATAATCGTGCTGCTAGATTAATGGATTTAATCGAACAGCATGGCTTTATCTCTGAACAAAATGGCAGTAAAGCACGCACAGTTTTGATTACAGAGAATGAAATTGAAAGAGTCTTTAGCTAATTGTAAGTCGTCTGCTGGTTTAGTGCAGGCGACTTCGGTTTTCTATTAATGTTCTTCAATGATAGAGACTTATCTATTGTTCAAATGTATTGAATACTGAAGTATTTTTATAAAAAGTAAATTTATGATATAATCATGTACTATGTTTATCTTTACTAGCTATAGAAGTCGTTTGTCGATTTATGTAGACTAATTTTCAACTCCCACAGGAGGTCCATTTATGACAGTTTTACATTTTACTGGGATCAAAGGTTCCGGTATGAGCCCGCTTGCACAAATCATGCATGACATGGGTAAACAAGTACAAGGCTCAGATATAGAGCAACATTTTTTTACTGAAGACCGATTGCGTGAAAGAGGCATTACAATTTTGCCCTTTGATGCAAACAATATAGAAAAAGATATGACGATCATTGCAGGTAATGCATTTGGAGACGATCATCCAGAATTGGTTGAAGCACGTGAGCTAGGAGCGACTATTATTCGTTATCATGAATTTTTAGGTGATTTAATGAGACAATACGTTTCTGTCGCGATTACAGGCGCACATGGTAAAACTTCAACTACTGGTTTGATGGCTCATGTGTTAGCTGGATACAAGCCAGTCTCATATTTAATCGGAGACGGAACAGGCGTTGGCCAAGCAGACTCGCATTTTTTTGTAGCTGAAGCTTGCGAATACCGTCGTCATTTTTTAGCGTATCACCCTGATTACGCAATCATGACAAATATTGATTTTGATCACCCGGATTATTTTACTGGAGTCGATGATGTCTTTAAAGCTTTTGAAGAAATGGCTCAGCAAGTCAAAAAATGCATCATTGCTTGTGGCGATGATGAATATTTGCAAAGAATTCAAGCACCTGTACCTGTCGTTTATTACGGATTTGGTGAAGAAAACGACTTTCAAGCAAGAAATATTGTGAAATCTGTAGATGGAACTACTTTTGATGTGGTAATTCGCAACGAGTTTTTCCATACATTCAAGCTTCCAATGTTTGGAGATCATGCTATTTTAAATGCATTAGCTGTTATTTCACTTTGCCATTATGAAAGCATTCCAGCAGATATTATTCAACAGCAATTTGAAGATTTTGAAGGCGTAAAACGACGCTTTACACAAACTGCAATTGCTGACCGGATTTTAATTGACGACTATGCACACCATCCGACAGAAATTCGGGCGACTTTGCAATCTGCGCGTCAAAAATATCCTGACCGAGACTTGATTGCTATTTTCCAGCCGCATACATTTACACGAACTCAAACATTTTTACAAGAATTCGCTGATTGTTTGACTGAAGCAGACCATGTTTACCTTTGTGATATTTTCGGTTCTGCACGCGAAAAAGCCGGTACATTAAAAATTCAGGATTTAGCCGAAAAAATTGAAGAGAGCCGTATTTTACAAATAGAAGAAGTAGCTTCTTTAGCAGAGCATGGCAATGCCGTTTATCTGTTCATGGGAGCGGGAGACGTTACAAAATTCCAAGAAGCATTCGAAAATATATTGAATACAGGAGAAACAGTTTAACTTTCGAGTTAAACTGTTTTTTTCTGCAGGAATGAAACTGTTTTTGTCGAATAATAATAAAGACGGTGTTTAATCCAAACTGCTCAAGGGTAGAAGTAGAAAAGGATATAACATAATTTATTTTAAAGGAGGAAACAAGATGGATTGGCAGATTTTACTTTACATTGCCGCAATCGTAGCCGCAGTTGGATTTTTAATTTTATGCGTAGCGTTGGCAATGACATTAAATTCATTGAAAAACACATTAAAAGAGGTTTCAGGTACCGTATCAGGTCTTGAAAATCAATTGCAGGGGGTAACGTTGGAAACAACGAACTTATTGCATAAAACAAATGAACTTGCTGAAGACATTCAAGTAAAATCAGAAAAATTAAATGGAGTGGTAGATGCAGTAAAAGGTGTCGGCAACTCTGTTACTGATTTAAATTCAACTGTTCGTAGCATTACGTCACGTGTTGGCGTACAAGTAGAACAAAACGAGGATAAGATTGCTCAAGTAGTTCAATGGGGTAACGTCTTTATGGGCATTCGTGAGAAATGGAACGAGCGCAAAATTTATGAAGCTCGTACGAACGCAACTCACACACCTGCTCCAGAACAGAAAAAGTTACCACATAGCGGACAATACTAAGTTTAACTAAATAACAATATGGAGGGGAACATTAATGAGCAGAAATAAAGATCAATTTAATGGTAACGATTCACAAAATAATCAAGACTATTATTCACAAGGTGGTCAAAACAGTGGTAAAAATTATCAACAAAGCAATTATGTGCCTCAGTCTTACGGTGCATCTAATCGCTATGATGATCTTTACGATTACGAAGAATCATCTGGCGGTTCAAACTTCTTAGTTGGTATTTTAGTTGGGGGAGTTATTGGAGCAGCTGCTGCTTTATTCCTTGCACCTAAATCAGGTAAAGAATTCCAAGCGGATCTTAAAACGCAAGCAACAACACTTAAAGAAAAAGCATCACAACAAGCAGATTTTAGCGAAGATGGTTCTGGCTTTGCGCAGCAATTAAAAGAACAGTCTAGTAAAGTAGTTGAAAAAGTGAAAAATATGAAAGCTGGAAGTTCTCCAATGGATGATGGCACAGCTTCATCTGAAGGCGAGGAGTCAATTGACCTTCTTTCAACAGTTCAAAACACATCGACTCAATCTGAAACGAAAAGTTCTGAAGAATTCACATCAACTGCAAATGCCTTGAAGCAAGCAGTTGAAGAAGTCAAAGAAGAAAAAAAATCAGATTCGAGTTCGATGACAGCTGGCAACACGGGCAGCAATATGAACAGCAACACAGCAAATGCAAGCAAAGGTCCAAACACGACCAGCAGCAACAACAACAGCAATAAATCGTCAAATGGATCAAACAAAAACTACGACAAAAAGAATTAGTGTGGGAGCGGTTTAGATGAAAAACTTAATGCGTGTAGACAGCGTAGATAGTCTAAAACAGGCAATAGGAAGTAATCAGCATTACTGGCTATTTAAACATAGCAGTACGTGCCCGGTATCCGCTAAAGCGTGGAACGAATATAATGAATATGCCTCATTGCATCCGCATCAAACTTTCTTGTACTTAGTCGTACAGGAAGATCGCGAATTTTCTAAAGCGATTGAAGTAATTACAGATGTAGCGCATGAGTCACCACAATTATTTCATTTTACGAATCAAAAAGTGGATTGGCACGCTTCTCATAACAAGATAAAAAGTGAATTTATGAAAGATTTTATAGCTTAACAAAAAAGCCGAAGCCTTGATGCTTCGGCTTTTTTTCGCCAAAAACACTTTAGCGCGTTGAATCGCTAAAATAAATTCCGTGACTTTCCTGAATAGTTTGCTTATAATAGTCCTATCAAGTTAATATGCGTCACCTGATAAAGGTTATTCGCGAAAGGGGAAGTTATAGAATGAGTAATTTAGAGTTAGAGCAGCTAAGAGAAAAAGTGGACGCAGTCAACCTGCAGATTCTATCTCTTATTAATGAGAGAGCTTCCGTAATTCAAGACATCGGAAAAGCGAAAGAGAAACAAGGAGTTAATCGCTACGATCCGTTGCGCGAACGTCATATGTTGAATCTGTTAAAAGAAAACAATGCTGGACCATTAGATCAAAAAACAGTTGATCATATTTTCAAAGAAATCTTCAAGTCGGCATTAGACATGCAAGAAGAAGATATCCGCAAAGCATTACTTGTTTCACGTAAGAAAAAAGCAGAAGACACTGTTATTAACATTAACGGCGAACAAGTGGGCGCTGGGGATCCATCATTCATCTTCGGACCTTGCGCAGTAGAATCACAAGAGCAAGTGATGAAAGTAGCAGAAGCCATTGGCGGCAAAGGGTTGAAAATGATTCGTGGTGGAGCATACAAACCACGTACATCGCCTTATGATTTCCAAGGACTTGGATTAGAAGGCTTGAAGATGCTGAAAAAAGCAGCTGATCAGTATAATTTAGCTGTAGTTTCAGAAATCGTTACTCCTTCGCATTTAGAAGCTGCTCTTGATTATGTTGACGTTGTACAAGTCGGCGCACGTAATATGCAGAACTTCGAATTACTAAAAGCTGTAGGTTCAATTAACAAACCGGTTTTACTAAAACGTGGGATGTCAGCAACTGTGGATGAATTTATCCATGCAGCTGAATACATTATTGCTTCCGGAAATGAAAACATCATTTTATGTGAACGTGGAATTCGCACATACGAAAAAGCGACACGTAACACATTAGATATCTCGGCTGTGCCAATCTTGAAACAAGAAACGCATTTACCGGTATTCGTAGACGTTACTCACTCAACAGGTCGTCGTGATTTATTGCTACCAGCTGCTAAAGCGGCTATCGCAATTGGAGCGGATGGCGTAATGGCTGAAGTTCATCCAGATCCTGCAGTAGCATTATCTGATGCCCAACAGCAAATGGATATTGGCCAATTTGATGAATATTACGATGCATTGATGAAGTTCATGAAACAATACGAAATGAAAATGTAAATCAGAAAAGCCGGAGTTATTCCGGCTTTTCTTTTTTTAGTTGATATTCAGGAAGATTTTATCGTATGATTAATGAAAGAATGGAAAAGGAGGGCGCACAATGACCGTTACAATATACGATGTGGCAAGAGAAGCAAACGTTTCCATGGCTACTGTGTCACGTGTAGTGAATGCCAATCAAAACGTTAAGCCGGCTACTAGAAAGAAAGTATTAAAAGTAATTGAAGAATTAGGTTATCGTCCGAATGCTGTTGCTCGTGGACTTGCAAGTAAAAAGACAACGACGGTCGGCGTCATCATACCCGATATTTCCAATAGCATGTACGCTGAACTAGCCCGTGGAATTGAAGATATCGCGACCATGTATCGCTACAACATTATTTTATCCAATTCGGACCAAAACGAAAACAAAGAACTTCAGTTATTGGAAACCATGCTCGGAAAACAAGTTGATGGAATTGTCTTTATGAGTGATGTAATTTCTGCTGAACTTCTGAAAGAGATGGAACGTTCTCCGACACCAATCGTTTTAGCTGGATCTATTGATGAGTCAGCAGCGATTGCTTCTGTCAATATTGATTATTATGGCGCGGCTTATGAAGCTATGAAAAAATTGATTGACAATGGACATCAAAAGATTGCCTTTCTCATCGGACCGTTAACTTCGAAGATCAATAAAGACTATAAACTTAAAGCATATAAAGAAGCATTGGCAGATGCAGGTATCGACTACGATGAGAATCTTATCGTTGAGTGTAATAACTCGTATGACGAAGCTATGGAAGCTGTGCAAACCTTAGCTCCTTTTGAGCCAACTGCTTATTTTGTGAGCAATGATGAAATGTCGATCGGTGTTATTCATGCAGTAGAAGAGCAAGGCAAAAAAATCCCGTTGGAAGTAGAAGTCATTAGCTATGAAAATTCGAAATTAGCGCGTATGGCTCGTCCAATGTTGACTTCTGTTGCTTTCCCACTCTATGATATTGGAGCAGTTTCAATGCGCTTATTGACTAAATACATGAGCAACGAAGAAATCGAAGAAAAGCAAGTTATTCTTCCTTATCGAATTGAAGAAAGACAATCAACAAAAAACGACTAATCGTGCTGTTTTAAGTTTGAACATTAGAAAAAAGACACGCTGGCTGGATAATTTTATCCAAGCAAGGTGTCTTTTTTTGTGTTAACAGATAACAATCAAATCTGCTACTTATTACGAATCATATACAAAGCTTTGTTGAGCATCTGTAGATTTTTATCGGTAATTTCAGCTTTTCGTGGAATGGCTTTATACATATTCGGAGGATCTTCCCACGTCTCAATTAATTTTACAGGAGACTCTGGTTGCCATTTTTCTAGCCATGATGTGGGTAATTTTCCTGTTGGAAGAGGGAAGTTATTCATTTCCATCCAAACTAACGACCAAGCTCGTGGAACAACGCGCCATATATCATAGCCACCGCCACCAACGGCGATCCAACGGCCCTCACAATACTCATGAGCCAGTTCATGTGCGATCTTAGGTATTTCCTTGTAAATATCCATCGTGCCGTACAAGTGGGTTAGAGGATCAAGGTAATGTGCGTCCGCACCATTTTGCGTTAATATAACATCGGGTTTAAAAAATTCAAAGATCTCTTTCATAGAAGTTCGATAAATTTCAAGAAAAGAGTCATCTTCTGTAAAGGCATCGATGGGAAAGTTAAATGACGTGCCGTAGCCTTGGCCACTGCCTCGCTCATTAATGTTACCCGTTCCAGGGAAAAGATAACGACCGGTTTCATGAATAGAAACTGTACAAACATCAGGGTCGTCATAAAAACTCCATTGAACGCCATCGCCGTGATGTGCGTCGGTATCAATGTAAAGAACGCGAGCGTTATATTTGGTTTTCAAATAATTAATTGCCACTGAGCTATCGTTATAAATACAAAAGCCGGATGCTTTGCCTCTAAAGCCATGGTGAAGACCGCCCCCTAAATTTAATGCATGCTGAGCTTTACCTTCCATAACGTAATCGACAGCTGTCAGTGTGCCACCAACTAAACGCGCGCTCGCTTCATGCATATTTTCGAAAATAGGCGTATCGTCTGTTCCAATCCCATAACTTTCACCAGCTTCGGAAGATATCTCCCCACGACTAGCTTTTTTTACAATATCAATATAGCGCTGGTCGTGAGCTAATAATAATTCTTCATCTGTTGCAATACGTGCAGGAACAATAGAACCACTTGAAAGCGCGTTCATTTCTTTTAATAAATCAATCGTTAAAACGAGTCTTTTCTGGTTAAATGGATGTGTTTCAGAAAATTTATACCCCAATTGATCTTCTGAAAAGACGAATACTGCATGTTTCATTCGTTCACTTGTGGCGTGCTTGGCCATAAAACATCAAAGTTTTCTTTTCGAAGCTCTTTGATGATGGCCAGAGGATTCATCGTTTGAATTCGAAACACCAAAATCTTACTTTCTTTATTTACTCTGTCGGGGTATACAAGAACACTTAACACATTAACGTGTTGCTGATGAAATACTTTTGAAACTTCATATAAGACACCGGATCGGTCATCAACTCGAACTTCGATTTGTGAACCGGGTTGATGTGCTCCAGTTAGTTCAATAAAAGTATATAAAAGATCTGTCTCTGTAAGAAAACCTACGAGTTTTTCATTGCTCACAACAGGTATGCAGCCAATTTTATGCTCATAGAAAATCATTGCTACTTCTTCAACAAAGTCTAGTGGGTGGGCGATAACAGGATTAGCTGTCATAATTTCTGCCACTGTCTTTTTATATGGCTCCCCTTTAGGAGATACAGTAAATCGAGAGGGAACAGCTTCTTTTAAGTCGCGATCGGTAACAATGCCGACTACTTTTCCATTATCAACAATCGGTGCATGTCGAACGCGTTTGTCTTTAAACAAATCCATAACGTCTTGAACCGTTTGATCAGAACGTAATGTATATACATCGGTTTTCATAATTTCTTCGACTAACATAAAAGCACTCCTTTAAAATCAAATCAATACATATAACGATTCATAAACCGAAGTCGATCAAATTGCTGAATAGATTCGTTATCAACTCGACTGCCTATTTTGGCCATCAAGCAATTTGCTGGATGTGAGCTGATTTCAGGATCATCGGTAGCATAGTATTCTAATCCGCCGGCCTGCATCATTTTTTCCATCACTTTTCGGTATTCCCATACATTTAGTCCTGTTCCTTTTAAATCCCAATGCCAATAATATTCGGTCGTAATGACAATGAAATCTTCAAGGGCATCATCCATCATTGAAACTTTCAATACCGCTTTTCCAACTCCGTTGCCTCTATATTTCGGAATAATTTCAATCGCGCCAAGTTCAATTAAATTATCCATATTCCCTTCAGACCAACGTTCTAGAGGATCTGGATAAAGGAAGGTAACGTATCCAACAATCATTTTTTCAGCACGAACGATCAAAATCCGTCCTTCTGGCAAATCTGCAATTTCGATTATGGCTTTGTGTTGTTGAGCGGGAGGTCTAAAAGCCACTAAATCTTCGTGAAACTCGAGTTCGCTTAGTTCTTTTCCAGCTATTGGACCTTCAATGATGATAGGACCGTGTTCAGTTTCCAGCTCCATAGAATTATACGTTTTAATGTGTTCCACCATTTCACCGCCTGTCAGATGCAATTTATTATATTATACATGAACGTTTATTGATTTGGAAAAAAGCTGATGTAATTAGCTGTTTTTTCTAAACAATTAAAATAGTTCGCATTCAATTGTGACATTGTTGTAGAATAGTAGTAATCAACACGAAAGGGTGAATGGAATGAAGATAGAAGCATTACCAGCAAAACCAGGGGTACATCAATTACATAATTACGACGAAACAGCAGCTAATTTCGATTGGACAGAAATCGAAAAAGAGTTTAGTTGGTATGAAAGTGGCAAAGTAAATATGGCTCACGAAGCGATTGATCGCCATGCTGATTCTTACCGAAAAAACAAAGTTGCTCTTTATTATAAAGATCAAAATAGAAATGAGTCGTATACATTTTATGAAATGAAGCGTATGACTAATCGCGCAGCGAACTTGTTAAAAGCAAATTCAAACTTAGAAAAAGGAGATCGTATCTTCATTTTTATGCCACGTTCTCCAGAATTATATTTCATGATGTTCGGCGCATTGAAAATGGGACTAATTGTCGGACCCCTATTTGAAGCATTTATGGAAGGTGCGATTTATGATCGACTTGATGATAGTGAAGCCAAATCAATCATCACAACTCCAGAGCTTTTAAACCGGATACCGTACGATCGTTTGCCTAAACTAGAAACAATCTTTTTAGTAGGTGAAAACGTGGAAGAACAAAAAGGACAAGTTGATGTGTTAAAACACTTGCCAACTTGTTCGGATAAATTTGAAGTAGAATGGTTGGACAAAGAAGATGGATTGGTCCTTCATTATACATCGGGCTCTACAGGTAAACCAAAAGGGGTGCTTCATGCTCAGTATGCAATGGTCCAACAATATCAGACCGGTAAATGGGTATTAGACTTTACTGAGACCGATATTTATTGGTGTACCGCTGACCCAGGCTGGGTAACGGGAACGGCATACGGTGTATTTTCACCTTGGCTAAATGGCGTGACAACAGTTATTCTTGGTGGAAGATTTTCACCAGAAGGTTGGTATCAAGCAATTGAAGACTTTGGTGTGACCATTTGGTATAGTGCACCGACAGCGTTCCGTATGCTAATGGGAGCAGGAGACGCATTAGTAAAAGAGTTTGATTTGTCTACGCTTCGACATGTGTTGTCAGTAGGTGAACCATTAAACCCAGAAGTGGTGAGATGGGGTGCACAAGTCTTTGATAAACGCATTCACGATACATGGTGGATGACAGAAACGGGTGCACAAACTATCTGTAACTATCCGTCTATGGCTATTAAACCAGGGTCTATGGGGAAACCAGTTCCTGGACTAAACGTCGCTATTGTCGACGATCAAGGAAATGAACTGCCACCAAATCAAATGGGGAACTTAGCGATTGAAAAAGGATGGCCAGCCATGATGCGTCAAATTTGGAACAACCCAGCAAAGTATGATTCCTATTTCTTGAAGGACAAATGGTACGTTTCTGGAGATTCGGCGTATATGGATGAAGAAGGTTATTTCTGGTTCCAAGGACGTGTAGATGATGTCATTATGACTTCTGGTGAGCGAGTTGGACCGTTTGAAGTAGAAAGCAAGTTATTAGAACACCCAGCAGTTGCTGAAGCGGGAGTCATTGGTAAACCAGATCCTGTTCGTGGTGAAATCATTAAAGCGTTTGTTGCATTAGTTGATGGTTATGAACCTTCTGAAGAGCTAATTCAAGACATTCAGCAATTTGTTAAAAAAGGATTGGCAGCGCATTCTGCACCGCGCGAAATTGAATTTAAAGAAAAACTGCCAAAAACACGCAGCGGTAAAATTATGCGCCGTGTGCTAAAAGCTTGGGAGTTAGATTTACCTACAGGTGATTTATCGACAATGGAAGATTAACCAAAAAAGAAGGGGACAGAATTTCTGTCCTTTTCTTTTTTTATAGATCAAAAAACCCGACTCGCTACTAAAGCGAATCGGGTTCATGTTATTAAGCTGCGTCACCTTCAGCAGGCTTATCAGGTTTTGGATCTGGCTTTTCGGGTTTATCTGGCTTTGGATCTGGTTTCGGATCAGGCTTTGGATCCGGTTTCGGTTCTGGTTTCGGTTCTGGTTTCGGTTCTGGTTTCGGTTCTGGTTTTGGTTCTGGTTCTTTCTCTGGTTCTTTCTCTGGTTCTTTCTCTGGTTCTTTCTCTGGTTCTTTCTCTGGTTCTTTCTCTGGCTCTTTCTCCGGTTCTTTCTCCGGTTCTGGATCCGGTTTCGGTTCAGGCTTTGGCTCAGGTTTTGGTGCAGCAATGCTAACACTGTTGGAAGCTGCTGACTGTTTACCTGTAATGTCTACAGCCACGACCGAATAACTTCCGGGACCATTCGCGGTATAGGAATTACTTTTCGCTTCTGAAATAGAAGCTACACGCGATCCATCTTTATAAACTCGGTAACCCACTACATCATTGGAACCGGAATTGGTCCAAGAAATTGTTTTTCCGCTAATCGATGCTTGAACTCCTCCAGGAGCAGCTCCATCAGCTTTGAAAGTTGCACTTGCAACAACCGAAGCAAATTTTGAATTGCCAGGGAATAGTTTACTTGCATCACCTCCGAATGGAGACATTATACGATCAATATATTTTTGCGAAACACCTAGTCCGCCGCCTGAAATAAAGTCACTTGGCGTACTAGACAACACAGCAAAACGTTTGCCACCGATTGTTGTGTATGAACCGCTTGTAAAACTATCATCTTTTTCTGTTGGTAACATTGCTTTGGCGTTAAATAAGTCTGAACGAACAAGTCCTGCGTTTTTACAAGCAGCATCTGGTGCTAAACCAGAAATTCCACAGAACGACTTAGTCACAACTCCATCAGGTTGTTTGAATGTAGATGTGGCTCCAACTAGTTCAGGGACTGTTTGATAAGTTGTGTTCATCAAGCTTGCCCATAGCTGATTTACACGGACAGAGGGCTGTAAATTTGCATTCGGAAAATTATCGAGCGAATACTTTTCACTATCATATCCAAGCCATAGACTCATCGTAATATTTGGATTATACCCAACTAACCAAACATCTTTTGTTTCTTGAGTAGTACCGGTCTTACCAGCAAAATCTGCTTTGAAATTTAATAAGCTATTTGCTCGGTTTGCAGTCCCGCGATCTGTTTTGAACACGTCTCGCAACATATCTGTCAGTATATAAGCTGTTTGTGGCGAGTAAATTTCTTTCTCAACTACTTCATGTTCAAAAATAATATTGCCGTCTGCATCTTCAATTCGTTGAATCATGTACGGCTCTACTTTTTTACCACCATTCGCTAAAGTGGCATAACCGCTCGTTAGTTCTTCTACAGAACCTTCCACACCACCACCTAATGCAGTTGAAGGGTAACCATTTGAAATCTCTTCCACTTGTGAAAATCCTGCATTAATCAAATAATTAATTGGCATTTTTTCTCTAATTTGACCAAACAAACGAAGAGCAGGTAAGTTTTGAGATTGAGCGAGTGCATCACGTGCTGACATAATACCTTGTTCACTTGTTGGAACAAAGTTACTCGGCGTCCAAGGTTTTCCGTTATCTTGTATTGTGAATTTGATGTCGACTACTGGACTGCCAGCTCCGATAACACCAAGGTCAAGTGCTGGACCGTAAACTAATAGCGGTTTTACAGTAGAACCAATTGAACGGTATGCTTGAGTTGCATGGTTCAACTCTTCAATTTCATGGTCACGCCCGCCAACAAAACTTAAGATACGTCCAGTTTTATTTTCAATCATCATACTACCTACTTGTACAGGCAATTTCTTCGTTATTTCATTCCCGTCTTTATCTTTTGAGGGAATTGTTAATTCTGTTCCGTAACGAGTATAAGCATCTTTTGCTTTTTCGTGAGCCAAGTAGAGTTCTTTGTTAATGGTCGAATGTATTCGATACCCATTTGACCGAACTGCTCGGTCAGCTAAAATCGCATATTCTTCATAAAGCTTATTGTTTTCTTTTAGGGTAATAGGGTCCAAGCCATCCTCTTTTGCTAGTACATCCATAATGATGCGAACTGCACGTTTTTCAAGTTCTGTCGTTACATAGGGATTGTTTTCACGTGACCGCTTCTCATTTTGACGGAAACTTTTTACGATATTAAAGGAAATAGCTTCGTCATATTCTTGCTGAGTAATATAGTCAGCTTCTCTCATTCGGAAAAGAACGGTTTTCATTCGATCAAGTCCGGGTTGTAATCCAGCTTCGTCTTTTAATTCTCCATAAGAATTATAGGGAGTATAGAAAAAAGGTGCTTTTGGAATGCCTGCAATAAAAGCAGCTTCAGGTAAGCTTAAATCTTTTGCAGATTTATTAAATAATCCGTTGGCAGCCGTTTCAATTCCGGCAATATTGGCACCTGAAGAGTTGCGGCCGTAAGGAATAATGTTGAGATAAGCTTCCATAATTTCATCTTTTGTCATGAATTTTTCAAGGCGCATCGCAAGAAGGATTTCTTTAGCTTTTCGCTCATAAGAAACTTCATTGGTTAAAATTTGGTTTTTAATCAATTGTTGCGTTAACGTTGAACCGCCTGTTTGGGTGTCAGAATTTGAAACATCTTGAAGCAGACCGCGGAAAATAGCTTTTGGTACAATCCCTTCGTGTTCCATAAAGTACTCATCTTCCGTAGCTAACACAGCATTAATGGCTGTTTTCGATATATTAGGCAAAGTAGTTTCCTTGCGTTCCAAATCTGTTTGTACTTTTCCAATGTATACATCGTTAGCAAAGTACATTTCGGTTGTTTCCCCATAACTATAGATTTCTCCACGCATTTCATCTTCAGATCGCAGCTTTTCTTCATCTACAAGTGAAGCAAAATAGCCTGCTCCAACAGACGCAGCAAAAACGCCGATTGTCACTAAAGCAATCGCGAAAATTAATGCTAAATTCCACAGAACTCCGGTTGTTATGCTCATTCGCTTAAACCATTTTGTTGAAGTTAATTTATCGGTTGTTTCTTCAGCTTTACCTAGCCAATAGTTAAATTTTTCACGCACATTATCGCCCTCCTAAAATCTTTTATAGTATATCATATTCTTATAATTGCATCTAAACTTATTGACAAGTTAAAATAATAAAGTAAACTACTAGTATAATTCATATTAAAACGATGAAGGATTCGAAGTAGATTGTGCAATTTTGTTAAGAGAGCCGGTGGGGGGTGCAAACTGGTCAAAATGCATGAGTCGAATTACAGATCTGGAGTTTGCGGAAGTGCCCCGTTCGGCACATGATGAGAGGGAGACTAAGTTCTCCAAGCTGGGTGGTACCGCGCAATTGCGTCCCTGCATGAAATTTCATGCAGGGGCTTTTTTATGTGGATTTTTAACAGGCTCATCGATTAACACATTTAAGGAGGAACAACAATGACGAACGAATTAATTCAGGATTTACAATGGCGCGGTTTATTGTACCAACAAACGGATGAAGAAGGTATGGAAAAATTACTAAACGAACAAAAGATATCATTATACTGCGGAGTGGACCCAACAGCTGACAGTATGCACATTGGACATATTGTTCCACTACTTACATTACGTCGTTTTCAAATGCATGGACATCAACCAATTTTATTAGTGGGTGGAGCAACAGGAATGATTGGGGATCCTTCTGGACGTAACGAAGAACGCCAATTGCAAACGACTGAACAAATTGATCGCAATGTTGAAGGCATCAAAGTTCAAATGGAACAAATTTTTGATTTTAAATCTGAGAACGGTGCGAAAATGGTCAACAACCGTGATTGGATCGGCGCGATGAGCGTCATTGAATTTTTACGTGACTACGGTAAATTAATTTCGGTTAATTATATGTTAGCTAAAGATTCAGTAGCATCACGTTTAGAAACAGGAATTTCGTTTACGGAGTTTTCGTACACGTTGATCCAAGCAATCGACTTTAACCATTTGTATAACGAACACAATTGCCGCATTCAAATCGGTGGGTCGGATCAGTGGGGCAATATCACTTCAGGTCTTGAAATGATTCGCAAAACACATGATGAAGAAGCGAAAGCATTTGGTATCACGATTCCTCTTGTGACAAAAGCCGATGGTACCAAGTTTGGTAAGTCAGCAGGTGGAGCAGTATGGTTAGATCCGAAAAAGACTTCTCCATACGAGTTTTACCAGTTTTGGATTAATGCTGCAGATGCAGACGTTATTAAATACCTGAAGATTTTCACATTTATTAGCCGTGAAGACATTGAAGTATTAGAAAAAGCAGTCGAAACAGAAGCGCATTTGCGTCAAGCACAAAAAACATTGGCTGAAGAAATGACGAAACTAATCCACGGGGAAGAAGCATTAGCTGACGCTCAGCGCATTACAAAAGCATTGTTTAGTGGTGACTTAAAAGCATTGTCTTCTTCAGAAATGAAAGCTGCATTTAAAGATGTCCCTTCAGTGGAGATGACCAAAGAAGATAAATCGATTGTAGATTTAATTGTGGAGGCGGGTATTTCATCATCGAAACGCCAAGCACGAGAAGATGTTACAAATGGTGCGATTTCAGTAAATGGTGAAAAAGTAACCGATTTGGAATACGTCGTCGACGAAAATGATCGGTTAGATGATGCATTTGCTATTATCCGCCGCGGGAAAAAGAAATATCATATGGTGCAATTCAAATAATAAATATGCAAAGGCCAGTCGAAATTTGGCTGGCCTTGTTTGTTTTTATATTTGTTTTTCTTTAATAAAGCGAGGCAGTTCCATATCTTCGAACTGTTTAGGATGAATTAATTTTCCTAAACGGATAGCACCTTCAATTAAACGTGGAGAAGGGCGACAATACAATTCTTCTTCCATAATATGAATATGTTCCATTGCTTTTAAATCATTCCAGCCTGGACGTTTCTTAAGGAGTTCGGGTTTTACTTTTGATGTTAAAATACCGACCCAAGCGAGTAAAATATAATCTGGTTGACGCTCTAGGACATCTGCCCAGTCTGTTTGAACATTGGCAGAATCCGTGTCATCAAAAAGATTACGTGCACCGGTCATACTGCTGATTTCAGTTAGCCAGTTAATGTTACCAGGGGTGAAAACAGGCTTTGGCCACCATTCCCAATATAATGAAGGGCGACTGTTTGCTCGTTGACCACGAGATTTGATATCTTCGATAACAGCCAAATATTCGGAATGAATTGCCGTCGCATCAATTCCGCACACTTCAGCCACTTTTAATAAGTCTTGCCCAATTTCGTCTAATGATTGGGGATCTAAAACGAGATGAGGAATATTCCGTTTGACTAATTCATCTACGTTTTTTTCCATTCCAGGTACGCTCAAAGAAGCTAATACCAAATCGGGTTTTAAGGCCTCCAATTCATCCATTCGAATGGATAAATCTGGTCCGAGTCGTGGCAATGTGGTAATTTCTTTTGGCCAATCAGAATAATCGTCGATTCCAACGAGCATATGTTCAGCATTTAAAAAAGCTAAAAGTTCCGTATTGCTTGGGCAAATTGAAATAATTCGCATCTAGCTCCACCTCCATTATTTCCAGTTTACCATGTCTAATGGACAAATTTCTTTCGATTTGAAGAATTTGTGTAAACATCGTATGATTAGAAAGAATGAACACAAATTGTAAAATTCAGGAACATTTTTTTATTCAGGAGATTTTATGAGAAAAGAGAGACTTGGTTTTAGCTAACAAAAGTTAGGGTAAATATACAGGTATATATAAATTGGAATTATTAGAATAAAATGTAGGACTCAGTTGATATGAAATTCATAGTGAGAGCGGGGTGAAGCTATTGCCGAATCGATTAAACATGTTAGGTTGTATTTTGCGAATATCGATTTGCAGCAATAGCTGTTAAATGTTAAAAGATCAAGATTTATATGAGCATTTAAGCGGACGGACTTCGATAATGACAGAAGACTGGTATAACTCCTTAGATAAAAGTAAAGCAGGTGTTTATGGTTCAACAAATCCTGATAAAATAGCATTGTTAAAAAAACAGAATCACGATTTTCATCTACGCTTTTGTTCCATTTTTCAAAAAGAAGATAGTGATTTTGTGGAGAATTTTCAAGGTTGGATCGAGTCTATTGTAAAAGACGACGCTCATCTTGATACTCCCATTATAGAAGTGATTAGTGAATTTTTCCGAACACAAGAACAATACTTAGAGGAACTTGGAAAATATGCATTAGAGCATAAAGAACAAGTTAGTCATGAGAAACTAATGGAATGGACACAAGCGGTTGTTCAAATCTTTAGTAAAGTCATTATTGAATTTACAGACCAAAATTCAAAAGCTGCGAAAAAACGTATGGACTCTCAGCAGCAGATGATTGTAGAAATGAGCGCTCCAGTTATATTATTGGCGAATAAAATCGGCATGTTGCCGTTAGTCGGGGAAGTCACACCGCATAGAGCAGAAATAATATTTGAGAAAACTTTAGCTCAAAGTTCTAAACATGACTTAGAAAAACTATTTATTGATTTATCGGGCGTTCCGATGATTGATACGATGGTTGCACAACAAGTATTTCAGCTGATTAAAGGCTTAGAAATAATTGGCGTAAAAGTGGCTATGTCCGGTATTAGTCCAGTAATCGCTCAAACAGCTGTACAATTGGGTATTAAATTTATTGATATAGAAGTGTATAACACACTCGCTCAAGCGTTAAAGCAAAATAAAGTCGATTCATTTTGATATAGAAATCCTTAGGACCTTTATTGGTCTTAGGGATTTTTTTTGTGATTTATTATGAGGTAGGCAGATTTTATTTGCAGGATAGAGGTGGTTGTTTGCAGCGGCAGAAGAGTTGTTTGCAGATTCGAGCAGTTTGTTTGCGCAATAACCTAGTTTATTTGCGAGAGATGATTTCATTTGCGGGATGGAGGTGGTTGTTTGCTATGACAGAGGAGTTGTTTGCAGATGAAAGCAGTTTGTTTGTGCGATGATAGGGTTTGTTTGCGAAAGCCAGATAGACCAGAAAAAAGAAAAAACCTCCCAAAACCTTAAAAAGGTTTGAGAGGTTTTCGAAATCAAGTTGGAATTAACGTGAGTAGTACTCAACGATCAACTGTTCGTTGATTTCAGCAGACAATTCGCTACGCTCTGGTAAGCGTACGAAAGTTCCTGTTTTGCTATCAGTATCGATAGTAACGTATTCAGGAACAAAGTTGTTTACTTCGATTGCTTCGTTTACTACATCAAGGTTGTTTGATTTTTCACGGAAAGCAATTGTTTGTCCTGGTTTCACGCTGAATGACGGAATGTCAACGCGTTTGCCATCAACAAGGATGTGGCCGTGGTTTACGATTTGGCGAGCTTGGCGACGAGTGCGCGCAAGACCTAAACGATAAACAACGTTATCAAGGCGAGCTTCAAGAAGGATCATGAAGTTTTCACCGTGTTTACCAGGCATTTTACCAGCTTTGTTGAACAAAGTTTTGAACTGACGTTCGTTAACTCCGTACATGAAGCGTAGTTTTTGTTTTTCTTGTAGTTGCAAACCATATTCAGAAACTTTTCTGCGTTGGTTAGCACCGTGTTGACCTGGTGCGTAAGGGCGTTTTTCTAATTCTTTACCTGTGCCTGTAAGGGAAATTCCTAAGCGGCGTGACAGTTTCCATGATGGACCTGTATAACGAGACATATAAGTCTCCTCCTCTGTTTTTGGTTTTTAGAGTAAAATAAAAACCAGATGCATTCATGCTGCAAGCCATTTTATATTCTTGTACCTTCGCTCAGCAGCCAAAGAGTTACACGATACACCTGCTATGAGGAATAAAATGGACAAACACGCACATACAACTGCTGCGATTATTTTACACAAAGCATAGTATAACTGATTTTGGAACCTTAAGTCAACAGCAAGACTTAGATAAGGTTAGAAGCACTAACTTTCTTTTTTGGATAGGACGAGGTAGAATGGAAATGAGTATGTATGTAAGCGTTTTCTATAATAGTTAAGGGGTGTATGTTAATGAGAGAAAAAGAAATGAATATTGAAACGGCGGTTATCCATAAAGGCTACGACAGTACCAAACATCATGATAGTTTGGTAACTCCGCTTTATCAAACGTCAACGTATTCGTTTGCAAATGCAGAGCAGGGGGAAGATCGTTTTGCAGGAAATTGCGAAGGGAATATTTATTCACGTCTTGGCAATCCGACAGTTCGCGTACTCGAAGAGCGGATGGCGGAAATTGAAGGCGGTCAAGGTGCATTAGCTTTTGGGTCAGGGATGGCATCAGTTAGTGCAATTTTGATTTATTTAACCAAAGCGGGAGATCACGTTCTTTGTTCACGAGGGATTTACGGCTGTACATTTGGCCTATTAGAGATTATGGAAGAAAAATACGGTATTACGCATAGCTTAGTTTCGATGACGACAGAAGAAGAAGTAGAGAACGCTATTCGACCAGAGACGGTTTGTATTTACGTAGAAACCCCAATCAATCCGACAATGGAACTTGTAAATCTTGAAGCAGTAATGACTGTAGCAAAAAAACACAATATTCGTGTCATTGTAGACAATACGTTCTGTTCACCTTATTTGCAAAATCCATTAAAAATGGGTGCAGATTTTGTCTTGCATAGTGCAACGAAATACTTGAATGGCCATGGGGATGTGGTCGGTGGCGTTTTAGTGGGTAGCGATGCAGAAGAAATGCAGCATATTCGAATGACGGTACAAAAAGATGTCGGTGGCATTATGTCGCCATTTGATGCGTGGCTATTGCTTAGAGGATTAAAAACACTTCATGTTAGAATGGATCGACATGTCAGCAATACAAAAGTCGTATTAGACTTTTTAAAACAACAAGAAATCGTTGAAAATATATTTTATCCATTTGATGATAGTCATCCGCAAGTTGAGATTGCAAAACGTCAAATGCGCGAAGGTGGCGGATTGATTTCATTTGAAATCAGAGGCGGCAAAAAAGAAGCACAAGCCTTTTTGAATGCTTTATCACTTATTAAAATTGCGGTTAGTTTAGGTGATGCGGAAACGTTGATCCAGCACCCAGCGACGATGACTCACGCAGTTGTGCCTCCTGAAAGTAGACAAGCGATGGGCATTAGTGATTCGTTGCTGCGCTTATCGATTGGACTTGAGCACACGGATGATTTGATCGAGGACTTAAATAAAGCATTTGAGCAAGTTAAACCGAAACTACAAAAAATCTAAAAAAACCCGAAACTCATAAATTGAGTTTCGGGTTTTTTGGTCTATTATAAATGTTTCATTAACACTTCGGCAAAAAGTTCTAAACCTTGCTGATCTTCTTTTGTAAAACGGTTCAACTCAGGACTGTCGATATCGAGAACGCCGATTACTTGATCTTCTTTCATTAATGGCACGACAATTTCAGAACGTGACGCCGCATCACATGCAATATGACCAGGGAATGCTTGAACGTCTTCTACTAACACTGTTTTTTTGTCAGCAACAGCTGTTCCACAAACGCCTTTTCCGACTGGAATTCGTACGCAAGCTGGCAAACCTTGGAACGGGCCAAGAACAAGTTCGCCTTCTTCCATCAAGTAAAATCCGACCCAGTTGATGCGTTCAAGAAATTGATTGAGTAAAGCAGAGGCATTACTTAAATTGGCAATACTATTTTTCTCACCATCTAATAAAGCGTCTAATTGCTTAGAAAGCATTGTGTATTGTTCAATACTGCTGCCACTATAGTTTGTTTGTGCGAACATAAAGAATTCCCTCGTTTCGGTTTATAGTATTTTAGCTAAATCTAATCTCATTAACTTAAGTAAGTATAAATTTTCTCGTAATGCTTATGCAAGCCATTGGCACTATGGGCGTCTGATCCAAAAACTAGCGGAATGCCAAGCGATTGGGCGAATTCGATATAGGAAAGCGGGGGATAAGCTTCCAAACAATCTGGTTTCGAGTAACCCGCACCGTTTACATCCAGTTCAAAGCCGGTTGTTTTAATTAGTTGAAGAATGTATCGGATTTGTTTGTCATCATCGATTTTTTCTCCGTGTGCTTTTTGAAATTTATGAATCAATGTAGGATGCCCAATTCGATTTGGTTTGAATTGTCCAAGATCTGCGGTAATCGATTTTTCAAGAGTGTCGTAGTAAAGTTGATAAGCAGCTTCTACAGTTCCACAAGTCGCTGCGAGTTGTGCAAATACTTCTTTACTAAAATCGGCACAAAAATATTGATTACTAACCTGTAGAAAATGAACCGATAAAATGGAATCGTCTAGTACAGGACCAATGTCATCTAAAAAAAGAGCAGTCTCTTTTTCGAAGCCTTCAATATAATCAACTTCAAGACCTAAACGAATGTGAATATCTTTTTGGTAGCTATTTTTAAGTTGAGTAATTTCATTCACATACAATGATAACTGTGACATGCTCATGCCGCTATCTTGATCCGGTGTTGGATCTGTGAAATTAGCGGGAAGCGGGGCATGTTCTGTAAATGAAATATCCGTAAATCCGGACTTTATTGCTTTTTCAATATATAATTCAGTTGAGTCTTTTGTCCCGTGTGGGCAAAAGCGGGTATGAATGTGACCATCTCGTCTCATAAAGGCGTCCTCTTTTCTACTTATTGAAAAATATAATCGCTTTTCTTCTAATTTGGCAAACAAAAGAGTACAATACATGTTAAAATAAAAGAATCATGAATACATTTACGTATAACTGGTAATGTGATTTTGGAACAGGGGGCTATGTGACTTATGATGGAGTATATCATCATTGCGGTCATCATTCTATTAGCGTTAACAATCATTGGTTTTATGTTTCGCAAAAAACATTTAGCTGAAATTGAACGCTTGGAACAGTTAAAACTGCAAATACAAAATAAACCAATTCTTGAAGAACTAACGAAAGTGAAGCAATTAAACATGAACGGCCAGACGGAAGAAATGTTTGAACGCTGGCGCAACGTATGGACTGAAATCATGGATGTACATATCCCGAAAATTGATGCTGCTTTATACGATGCTGAAGAAGCGATTAATCGTTTCAATTTTAGTAAAGCGTCAAAATTAGAGCAGGATACAGAAGTGAAGATTGATAACGTTGACCAGCAGATGAATAGCATCTTAGTTGAGTTGGAAGAATTGATTGGCAGTGAAGAGAAAAATCGCAGCGAGATCGATCTTCTTCAAGAAAAATACCGCCGTGCACGTAAAAACCTTTTGGCTCACCAGCAATCTTATGGAGCTGCGGGGGAACCACTTGAGAAAAAACTCGAATCATTTATTCCTTTATTTGATGAATACGAAAAATTAACGGGCGAAGGCAATTACTTGAAAGCTCGCGAAATTGTTATCGGCTTGTCAGCAGAAGGCGAAGAAGCGTTTTTACTAGTAGATGATATTCCATCATTATTGGCGGATATTCAAACGAAAATCCCTTCTTTCATTGCTGAGCTGCGTCAAGGTAAGAGCGAAATGGAAGAAAACTCTTATTACCTTGGACACCTAGAGTTGACCCTTCAACTTGATGAAATAGAAGAAGAGTTAGAAGAGTTGAAAGTAAACATTGCTAACTTAGAAATGACACAAACGAAAATTGCTGTTGAAAAAATAAAAGATCGCATTGATTCGTTTTATGAAATGTTAGAAAAAGAAGTTGAAGCGAAGATGTATGTCGAGGAACATCGTACAGAAACAGAACGTCATTTAGAAGTTGTAGCACGCGATACGAAAGAAATGGAAGAAGAAAGCCGATATGTTCAGCATAGCTATAAAATTAGTGAAAGCGAAGCGGCTATTCCAAAATCTTGTATGGACAAAATGGAGCAATTGGCAAAACGCTTTGAACTCTTGATGACGCGTTTAGAAGAAGATCAATCAGCTTATTCAAGCTTGCAAGAAGAATTGGTCCATATTCGTGAAGATTTATCGATTGTGGATTCTACGCAAATTGATTTTATGGCTGCCTTAAAGGGATTACGTATTGAAGAAAACAAAGCTCGTGAACAAGTAGAGCTATTAAAACGCAAATTGCAAGAAACAGATCGATTATTACACAAAGCCAATATTCCTGGAATTCCGGAAGACATGGATGTACGTCTTGAAGAGGCTGAAGAACATCTTTTTGTTACGATGCAAACTTTGCAGGAAGTTCCATTGAATATTAAACTCGTGCATAGCTATTTAGAACAAGCTGAAAAGAGTATAGAAGATGGTCATGCTAAAGCAGTTGAGATGGTAGAAAATGTCCTGTTGATTGAACGCATTATTCAATACGGAAATCGTTACCGCAAATCAAATCTACAACTAGATGCAAAACTGGAAGAAGCGGAAGAGTCATTCAGACAGCTTCGATACACGAAAGCGTTAGAAGAAGCTGCAACTGCAGTTGAAAACTTTGAACCGGGTTCAATGAAACGAATTGAAGTTTTGGTCAAAGAAGACGCTTGGAACATTTAAACAAAACAAAATGTAAAACCACCAGCTTAAATTGCTGGTGGTTTTCTTTTCGGAGGTGGAAAGGTGATTTATTTAGATAATAGTGCCACGACGAAACCAAAAAAAGAAGTACTGGATACATTTATAAAAGTAAGTGAGCAGTTTTATGCCAACCCAGCTTCGTTACATGAATTAGGTAATCAGGCTGAAGATTTGTTGGAAACCGCGCGGAGCCAAATAAAAGAGTTGCTGCACATGGATAAGGTCATCTTCACATCTGGCGGCACGGAAGCGAACAACTTGGCTTTGATTGGTACAGCTCGAAACTATCAAAAACGAGGTAAACACATCATTACTTCCAAAACCGAACATCCTTCTGTATTGAAAAGTGTTGCTGCTTTAGAACGTGAAGGATTTGAGATTACACGTTTGCCGGTAGATAGCACTGGTGAACTCAACATTGACAAGTTGAAAAATTCTTTGCGAAACGATACGATTCTGGTATCGCTGATGCATGTTAATAATGAAGTTGGAACCATTCATCCAATTTCAGACATTGCGCGTCTTTTGAAACAACGGCGTATCTTTTTTCATGTGGATGCTGTTCAAAGTGCGGGCAAACTCAATTTTGATTCAACAGCTATGCCGAATTTATTAACAATATCAGGGCATAAAATACACGGATTAAAAGGCAGTGGAGTATTGGCATATTCCGGAGTTGATTTACAAGCGATCCAATTTGGTGGCGGTCAGGAATCTGAAATGCGCAGTGGTACCGTTTCGGTTCCAAATGCAGTGGCTTTAGCGAAAGCATTAAGATTGGCAGCGCCAAATCCACTGTATTCGCAATGGAATCTAGAACTACGTCAATTCTTTTCAGAATTTGCGGGTGTCAGAATTGTGAGTCCTGAAAACGGGGCAGCGCATATATTGGCAGTAGCGGTAAAAGGATTAAAAGGCGAAATTCTAGTATCTGGTTTACAAAAAGAATCGATCATTGTTTCTACTTCAAGTGCGTGCTCATCTAAAAATAGCCAAGCAAGTCCGGTTATTCAAGCGATTGGCTTACCGCGCGAGTTTAAAGACGGTGTGATTCGAATCAGCTTTGGGGAATTTACAACAAAACAAGACATTAATGCGCTGAAAAAAGCGTTTCAGCGGGTATACCGCATGATTAAAGGAGTTTAAACTGTTATGAAAACCAATCAAATTCTAGTGCGATACGGAGAATTATCAACAAAAGGTAAAAATCGCAGTTCATTTATCGGGAGACTGCGTGACAATGTTAGACAAACATTTTCTGACTTAGAACAAATTCATATAAAGGCTGAGCGTGACCGCATGTTTATCACATCTGACAATGAACAAGAATTGGCTCAAGTGATCGAGCGCTTGCCATATGTATTTGGCATTCAATCGTTTAGTCCAGTAACGGCATGTGAATTAGATATGGCAGCAATGAAAAAAACAGCAGAAGCAGTTATTGCTAAAATTGAAGATACCGATAAAAGCTTTAAAGTATCAGTAAAACGACCGTTTAAAGAATTCCCGCACGAAAAACCAGAAATTATGAAAGAATTAAGCTCACATGTATTGAGAATCTTTCCAGATTTAAAAGTCCAAATGAAAGACCCGGAGATTGATTTGAAGGTAGAAGTTCGAAAAGAAGCCGTTTATATGATGGCAGAAGTAATTCAAGGCGCTGGTGGTTTACCTGTAGGCGCTGGCGGTAAAGCATTGTTGATGTTATCAGGAGGTTTAGACAGTCCAGTTGCAGGCTATCATATGTTGAAGCGGGGCGTCCGTTTAGAATTGATTCATTTTTTCAGTCCACCGTTTACGAATGATCGTGCGAAAGAAAAAGTTTTCGATTTGGCAGAGCGATTATCGCAATTCGGTTCATCTGTTAAATTGCATATTATCCCTTTTACGAAGCTTCAACAAGAAGTGCACAAGCAAGTGCCAGATAATATTACAATGACTTCTACGCGTCGCATGATGATGCGTGTAGCTGACTTGGTATTAGCTGAGACCAATTGCCGAGCGATTATTACAGGGGAAAGCTTAGGCCAAGTTGCGAGTCAAACCTTAGAAAGCATGCAAGCCATTAATGCGGTAACGAATACGCCAGTATTGCGTCCGCTTGTAGCGATGGATAAATTAGAGATTATTGATATGGCTCAACAAATTGAAACTTATGACATTTCCATTCGTCCGTTTGAAGACTGCTGCACAATTTTTACACCAGCAAATCCAAAGACCAAGCCAAAGCTTGAAAAAGTAGAATACTACGAGAACTTTGTGTCTTTTGACGATCTGATTGAAGAAGCAGTAGCAGAACGTGAAGTGATCAAGTTTCCACGCCCTAAGGTTAATCAGTTTGAAGATCTATTATAAGTGTGAAGCTTCCTAAAGGAGGCTTTTTTTATTGTTAGAAAAAGCAAACTCACCAGTTAATAGAGCTAATAGGAAAGAATGCTACGGTATATTACTTACGTAAAAGTCGAATTAGATGAAATTATATGAATACTTAAATTTCTATTGTATAATAATATAGGTAGAAGCGATTACATCATGAGTGGGAGGAATTATTTTGAATAGACAAGATTTGTTAGCCCCAGAATCATATAATTTGGTCGAAGAAATTGAGCGATTTGCAACAGGAGATGAAAAACTCGCGATTCTCTGGGAAAACGACAAAGGCGAGAAACACCAACTTACATACGACGAATTAATTAAACGAGCAAACCGTGCAGCGAATAGCTTTGAAAAAGCTGGTTTAGTTAAAGGGGATGTTGTGCTTGTTATGGTGCCGCGTCTCATTGAAGCATATGTTGCCTACATAGGCGCGTTAAAAGCCGGCTTAGTCGTTATTCCTAGTTCTGAAATGTTGCGTGCTAAAGATATTGCGTACCGATTAAATCATAGTGATGCAAAAGCAGTTATTGCATACGAGCCTTTTATGGATCAATTTGAAGGCGTTAAAGAAATGGACAATGTGGTCAAGTTTGTTATCGGTAAGTCAGATCAATCTTGGATATCACTTTTAGATGAAATGGCAGTCGCTTCCGAGGAATATCAAGCAGCCGATACTAAAAAAGACGATATGGCGTTTTTATCTTATACATCAGGAACGACTGGTAATCCTAAAGGGGCTGTTCACAGTCATGGCTGGGCTTATGCGCATCTTCGTACATCAGCTGAGCACTGGCTTGGAGCAAAAGAAGGAGACATCGTTTGGGCGACAGCAAGTCCAGGCTGGCAAAAATGGATTTGGAGTCCTTTCTTGGCGACGTTAGGGAGTGGAGCTACCGGATTTGTTTATAACGGAAAATTTGATCCATCAGTGTATTTAGAACTTTTGGAAACGCGTAAAATTAATGTGCTTTGCTGTACGCCAACAGAATACCGATTGATGGCCAAGCAAAAAGATTTAGCGAAATACGATTTGTCTGCATTGCATAGTGCAGTGTCAGCAGGTGAGCCGTTAAATGCCGAAGTAATCAATGTCTTCAAAGAGCATTTTTCATTAGAAGTAAGAGATGGTTACGGACAAACAGAGAATACCTTACTTGTTGGCGTTATGAAAGGCATGGAATCTCGCTTAGGCTCGATGGGCAAACCAACTCCAGGTAATCGTGTAGAAATTATCGATGAGTTTGGTAGACCATGTGCTGTTAAAGAAGTTGGAGATATAGCGGTTCACGTCGAAACACCTGCATTGTTTAAAGAATATTTTAAAGACCCTGAACGCACTCGTATGCAGTTCCGTGGAGACTATTATGTGACTGGTGACAAAGCGTCTAAAGATGAGGACGGATATTTCTGGTTTGAAGGTCGCGGAGACGACATTATCATTTCATCGGGCTATACGATCGGACCATTTGAAGTTGAAGATGCGTTAATCAAGCATCCAGCTGTTCAAGAATGTGCAGTTATCGGGGCCCCAGATGAAGTGCGAGGTACAATCGTTAAAGCTTTTATTGTTTTAGTAGAAGGTCAAGTTGCTTCAGATGACTTAGTAAAAGACTTGCAAAATCACGTGAAAACACTGACAGCACCCTATAAATATCCACGTGCGATAGATTTCCGAACAGAATTGCCAAAAACAGCATCAGGAAAAATTCGACGCGTCGAATTACGCCATCAAGAAAGTGAGAAAAAATAGACGCAGCTGGATAAAGAAACATCTCTCGTTACATAGAGAGATGTTTCTTTATGTTGTTTTTCTATAGCTAAATATTAATGCAACGGCATTTACTTTCTTCTTGTTAGCAGCCTATAATGAGACTATTATTTCGGAATACAAAATATTATAAGAATGGTGCGCGATGCGGAATGACAGAATCAAAAAGAGGCGTTTTGGTCATTATTTTCACCTATACCTTATGGGGATTTATGCCGATTTTTTGGAAGCAAATCGGACACGTCCCTGCAGATGAAATATTAGCCGCAAGAATCATATGGTCTTTTATTATGACTCTTGGATTTATTGTTTTAATTAATGGTGGTCACCAATTATGGCTAGATTTGAAAAGTTTATGGGCATCGAAAAAGAAGTTTTTCTTATTGATGCTTGCTTCATTTTTAATTTCTGCCAATTGGTTTTTCTATGTTTATGCTGTTTCTCATGATCGAATTGTGGAAACGAGTCTTGGTTATTACATCAACCCATTAATATCAATGTTACTAGGTGCCATCTTTTTAAAAGAAAAATTATCACCAGCGGTAAAAATTGCATTTTTATTAGCTGCAACAGGTGTGTTGATTTTGACGTTCTCTTTTGGTTCGTTGCCTTGGCTCGCTCTTGGTATGGCTTTTAGTTTTGCTTTTTATGGATTGATCAAGAAAACAATTCGACTAGATGCGCTGCGCGGATTAGCGATTGAGACTTTATTTGTTTTTCCATTCGCGATTGCGTACTACCTTTATTTATTATCTATTGACCGCGTTTCGTTTTTAGCAACAGGATTGTCGACAGATGTTTTATTGATAGCTAGTGGATTGGTTACAGCATTTCCCTTATTATTGTTTGCTATCGGAGCCCCATTAATTCCGATGTATATGATTGGATTCCTTCAATATATTGCTCCGTCGCTAATGCTTTTGATCGGCGTATTCATTTACGGTGAAGCATTTGATATCATCAAAATTATTTCGTTTTCGTTAATTTGGAGTGCGTTAATTTTGTTTACATCATCTAAGTTTTTGGAAGCAAGGGGTATCCGGCGAGCTAACCGAAAAGTATCGCTTTAGTAATATAAATGAAACATTTTCAGGTGTTTGACGTATAGTAAGTAATAGAAACCTAGGAGGGAATGGTATACATGAATACAAAACGATGGATTGCTTTAGTAGTAGCTGCAGCCGTATTGGGAATCTCGTTAGTCATTAACTCAGCTTTTGCATTTCTTCAATATGGATTTAGCGAAAGTGTCGATGATTTGATGGGAAGTACGCAGACGGGTTTGTCGGAAATCGTGATGGAAGATGGCGATTTTAATAACCGCGTTGCTGTTTTAAATGTAGATGGCGTTATTCAAGATACAGGAGCCGCAGCTTCGTTTTTTGGAACAGCTGGCTATAATCACTCTTTCTTTATGGAACAATTAGAAAGCATTAAAGAAGATGCATCTGTTAAAGCAGTCGTATTAGCAGTAAATTCTCCAGGCGGTGGTGTAGTGGAGTCTGCTGAGATTTACGACAAAATCAGAGAAATTCAAGAAGAAACTGAAAAGCCATTTTACGTGTCAATGGGCGCAATTGCAGCTTCTGGAGGTTACTATATTGCTGCGCCAGCAGAAAAGATTTTTGTTAATGAAGAAACGTTAACAGGCTCAATTGGTGTTATTATGCAAAGTGTCAATTACGGCGAACTGGCAGAACGTTACGGAGTGGATTTTGTGACGATCAAGTCTGGTCCATATAAAGATATTATGAGCCCGACACGTGATATGACAGAAGATGAACGCGCATTGCTTCAAGAAATGCTAGATGATTCGTATGAATCTTTCGTAGACGTTATTGAAGAAGGTCGTGGCATGACTGAAAAAGAAGTTAAAGCTGTTGCAGATGGTCGCATTATGAACGGTCGTCAAGCGGTAGAAGTGAATTTAGCAGATGGTTTTGGCTTTGAAGAAGACGTAATAGAACAAGTGAAAACCGATTTTGATTTAAACAATGCACAAGTATTCCAATATGGAACTTCACAAGGCTGGGGTTCATTACTATCAATGAAAGTGAATTCTTTCTTTGGGAACGATCTTGAAACACAAATGATTTCGAAATTACTTACAGAATACAGTTCTCCTCGTATGATGTATTTATACGGTGACAAATAAGGAGGGACCATAATGACAGACCATGAAACAGAAAAACCAGCAGAAATGCAAGGTGTACAGGAACTTCCAAAATCACCAAGTTATGAAGAAGTTCTTTTTTACGAACGGAAGCCGGCTGGATTTTGGGTGCGATTTTGGGCTTATTTAATCGATTTGCTTGTTGTTTCGGCCCTTACCTCTATTTTAGTTAAACCGGTATTTGTTTTATCTGGACTGGAAACAATTAATATGCCTTGGTATGGACCTTATGCAGTTGTATCTGCCGTAATTTTCTATGGTTATTTTATTTTAATGACTAAGTTTTTCGGCCAAACTGTTGGGAAAATGGTTATGGGCATCCGCGTTGTCTCATTACAGTCTGATAATCTATCAATTATGACGCTATTGTTCCGCGAATGGATCGGTCGTTTTATTTCAGTAACAATTTTACCGCTTTACTGGATTGTCGGTTTTACTCCTTTAAAACAAGGAGTGCATGACTATATTGCAGATACGACAGTTGTTCATGAAGATTCTTTTCGGAAAAACAAAATGTTAAAGAAGAAAAAGTTAGAGGGGTCTGAGTTGCAAGAAACCCGGGCGTTTTAGTATGATGAAGATATTATGAAAAAGGAGGCGTATTGATTGGTACAAATTACATTCAAGAATAACCCAATGACTTTACCGAACACAGAAGTAAATGTGGGGGATCAAGCTCCTGAATTTACGGTTTTATCAAACGGCTTGGAAGAAGTATCGCTAAAAGATACAACTGGAAAAGTTCGTTTAGTTAGTGTAGTTCCTTCTCTAGATACAGGGGTATGTTCAGACCAAACAAAACGTTTCAGTGAAGAAGCTACTTCTTTAGGAGACAATGTTGAAGTGTTAACTATCTCAGCTGATTTGCCGTTTGCGCAAAAGCGTTGGACAGACATCAACAAAGTTGATTCTATTACGACTTTGTCAGATCACCGTGATTTGTCATTTGGTGAAGCATACGGATTAACGATGCAAGAGCTTCGACTGTTAGCTCGTTCAGTTTTCGTACTTGATGAAAATGACAAAGTTACTTACGTTGAGTATGTTTCTGAAGGAACAGATCATCCTGATTACGAGAAAGCGTTAGATGCAGTTAAAGAATTAACAAAATAATACAAGAAACCCACTCGAGAGAGTGGGTTTCCTTATTGAGGACGGCGAAAGTATGAATTCAGCAATGGAAACAACCTTTAATTTTATTGACAATCACACAACAGAAATTCAGAAAGAACAAGAAAACGCTTATTTGGAGAGCTTATTGACCACTACTGAAAATTGGTTAGATGGTTTGATTAAACCTGAAGAAGGCGCAAGTAAAGAAGATGTGCGGAAAGCACTTCAATTAGCCGTATTAAAAGGCATGAAAGAGCATATTCAACCGCATCACCAAATGACACCCGATGCACTTGGTTTACTAATGGGCTATTTGGTTGAGTTGTTTGTTAAAAAAGAACAAGCGGTTATTTTAGATCCCGCTGTTGGAACAGGTAATTTACTGTTAACTGTTATGAATTACTTAGATGGTCGAATGACCGGAGCTGGTGTAGAGCTTGACGACCTTCTTGTGCGTCTCGCATCAAACGCTGGGAACTTAGTAGAACAGCCGATCACGTTTTACTTACAAGACGCATTGCAGCCATTATTAATCGATCCTGTTGATGTTGTTATCTCAGATTTACCAGTAGGGTATTATCCTGATGATGAAACTGCAGCTACGTATGAACTAAAAGCAGATGAAGGCATGTCTTATGCGCATCATTTGTTTATCGAGCAATCGTTAAAGCATACGGCTGAAGGTGGCTATTTATTTTTCATTGTTCCAAAAGCTTTGTTTGAATCCGAACAGGCGAATCAATTACATAGCTTTTTGAAGAAACATGCCCATATACAATCGGTCATGGAATTACCGGAAAGCCTATTTAAAAACTCGGCCCATGCAAAAGGAATTCTTGTGCTGCAGAAAAAACAAGAAGGTGTCAAAGCGCCAAAAGAAGTTTTATTAGCACGCGTTCCAAATATGTCAAAACCAGAATCAATGTCTAAATTCTTTTCTCAAGTGACAAGTTGGTTTAAAGAAAACAAAGTATAATCTAGTCAAATTGTGCTATACTGGAGCTATAAAAGCCATATGTACCATTTTGGATGAAAAGAGGGATGCGCAATGACTGAGTCAAACGAAGCGCCAAAAAAAGTTAGTCTTCAAGAAGCTGTAAAACGCCAACTAGAAGCTAAGAAAAACCAGGCTGCCGATAATCAAGGTGGCGGAAATGCTTCACTTTCAACGAAAAAGATGAAGAGCCAACAATCGAAAAAAGTAAGCAATAACCGTCGTAAAATGGGTACGTGAGTAAGTTCAGATAGAAGTTTTAAAGAAAGACAAGAGTTTTTTCTTGTCTTTTTTTATATCAAAAAAATATACTCTCAAACTTGTGAACAATGCCATTATAAAGTGAGGTGATCTTCAATGTATGCTGGCTTTTGGTTACGACTACGTGCTTTTGCCATAGACTATGTATTGATTTTTACCTATATGGGAGTTGTCTTTCTTTTTTCTGTGTTTATAATGCCTTCTGTACAAGAATGGTTTCAAGGGTCTCGAATTACCGCCCAATTAACAGGATTTATGCTTATCACGCTTCCAGTTTCTCTCTACTTTATTGTGGCCGATTCAAAAATAGGCAAGCAATCTTTTGGAAAACGTCAAATGCAAATTAAAGTAGTCAATGACAACAACCAAATGCTTTCTATCGGACAAGCAACTGTTCGAACACTCATAAAATTTTTGCCTTGGGAGCTGTCTCACTATATGGCTTATCGAATGATCTATTTGGGAGATGGAGACCTACACCAACTGGATTATTGGATAGTTGGTGTGCTTTATGCATTGATTTCACTTTATGTATTCATGGTCATTTTTACAAAAAACAAACAGTCTTTGTATGACCGCTTATCGAAAACTTATGTTGTAAATACACGTTTTTCATAAAAACTATTGACTCATGTAAAAAGCCTGGTAAAATCTATTTCAATATACTTTTTTAAAAATATTTTTCATTTAACGTATAGAATAGTCGATCGATGGTTTAGTAGGCGATTTGTGTGCAGCAAAAAGAGACTGAATGGTAGCTGGAAGTTCAGGCAGCAAATTGGATGAAATACGTCATCAGATTTGATCGAATTGTAATCAAGTGGATGTTCTATTTAGTTAGAATATCAAATTGGGTGGTAACGCGGAGAAAACCTTCGTCCCTTTATTGGGGCGGGGGTTTTTTCTTTTTTTTATATAGAAAAGGAGAGATTACTATGTACAATATTAAATCAGTCATCGCCCCAAAGTTTATAGAAGCCTTAGCGCTTACAATCACTATTTTTCTGCTAATTAGCGTTAGCATTATCAAGTTTGGATCAGTACCTCATATCCCAATTTTGCTGTCAATTTTGCTTTTATTTGCATTTGGCTTAATGAAAAGAATATCATACAGAAAACTTGAAAGGGGATTAGTAGAAGGTGCTGGTGCAGGGATGAGTGCAGTATTTCTTTTTTTCTTTATCGGTATGCTCATTAGCAGTTGGATGATTAGTGGCACCATTCCAACAATGATTTATGCTGGCTTTTCAATCATTTCAATGACGTTCTTTTTTGCGATTGTTTTTATTGTTACCTCGTTAATTGGATTATCGGTAGGCAGTTCACTAACGACTGTTGCAACAATTGGTGTGGCATTTATTGGTATGGCAACGGCCATGGATTTATCGCTTGCAGTAACGGCAGGAGCCATTGTTTCGGGTGCTTTTTTTGGTGATAAAATGTCGCCATTATCAGATACAACAAATTTATCGTCTTCTATCGTCGGTGTTGATTTGTTTGAGCATATTCGCAATATGGGATGGACAACGATTCCCGCTTTTATACTGACCTTGATTTTCTTTTTCATTCTTTCACCTCAGACTACTGGCGGACCGATTCAAGATGTTAGTGAGTTTAAAGAAGGTCTTTTAGCTACAGGGATGATTCATTGGTATACGTTAATTCCATTAATTGTTTTGATCGTCTTAACATTTTTAAAAGTACCAGCATTGATGACATTAGCAATTAGCTCACTTTCAGCTATTGCAATTTCTTTTCTGCATCAAATATCTTCAGCTTCCGAGATTTTTAACGTACTGTTTAGTGGATATGTGTCTTCTAGTGGCATTGCAGAAATTGATAGTTTGTTATCACGTGGCGGGATGGAAAGTATGATGTTTACAGTAGCACTCGTGCTTTTAGCATTAAGCATGGGCGGTTTGTTATTCACATTAGGAATTGTTCAATGTTTACTAGCAAAAGTGGAAAGCTTATTGAAAAAAGTTTCGTCAGTCATAGCTGCTTCTGCATTAACTGCAATCGGCATCAATATTTTAATCGGTGAACAATACTTATCCATTTTGTTAACAGGTCAAGCATTTAAAGAACCTTTTGACAAAGTAGGACTTGCGGGAAAAAACTTAAGCCGGGTAATGGAGGATGCAGGAACAGTCGTTAATCCGCTTGTGCCATGGAGTGTTTGTGGAATCTTTATAACAGGTGTTATCGGGGTACCTACGCTCGAGTACTTACCATTTGCAGTTTTCTGTTTACTGTCTCCAGTACTGACCGTGTTATTTGGGTTTACAGGAAAAACATTAACTTTTAAATAAAAAGTATGGAAAGAACCGATGATGCTTGAAATCATCGGTTTTTTGCATTTAGCAGGAAAAACCACATAAGAGTCGAATAGTACTATAGACAGCGTTTTGTTACTAAGTCGCGGAATATAGTCGAAGGGGTGGAGAAAATGTATAAAAAAATTCTAGTCGCCGTAGATGGTTCCGAAAATTCAAAGCGAGCAGGCAAACATGCAGCCCATCTAGCAGCAATAAGTAAAGATACAGAAGTAACGGTTGTGTATGTTTCCGATTTTGATGAAGACAGTCAGGAAAAAGTTCATGATGGTGGTCAACTTGAATTTGAATTATCACGTAAGAAAAAAATGCAATCCATTAGGGAACAGTTAGAACTCAATGAGACTTTTTATAAAATTGAAGTGATGCACGGACGACCAGCACCAGTAATTATTGAAATGGCAAACGAGGGTGAGTTTGACTTAGTTGTTATTGGGAGCCGTGGGTTAAACCCTGTTTCAAAAATATTACTCGGTGGGGTTAGTCAAAAAGTCGTCAATCATTCGCATTGCCCAGTATTAGTTGTTAAATAAACTCCGCCAATCTACCTGGGATTTTGGTATAATGAATAAAAAGAGTGGTCTTATTGTTAGTTGATTTACAGGTAGACCAGGTGGAGGAGAACATGAAACCATTACCAAATTGTCCTAAATGTAATTCGGAATATACTTATGAAGATGGTAGCATATTGGTGTGTCCTGAATGTGCACACGAATGGAGTCTTGTAGCTGAAGCAGAACAAGTGGAAGAAGAAAAAGTCGTCAAAGATGCTAATGGCTCGATTTTAAAAGATGGCGATGCAGTTACTGTCATTAAAGATTTGAAAGTTAAAGGCAGCTCATCAACTTTGAAAATTGGTACCAAAGTAAAAAGCATCCGACTCGTTGAAGGTGATCATGATATTGATTGTAAAATTGATGGATTTGGTCCAATGAAACTAAAGTCGGAATTTGTTAAAAAAGCATAAAAAAAAGGTGTTGGAATAAAATTATTCCAACACCTTTTTTTATTAAATCGATGTGCGATGTGTCATCGCGTTCATCAACGTATAGTAAATTTTCAATATAAAAATCTATTAAACGCCTCGTTTATTGCCCCACACTAAAGTGTGCAGTTGTGGCAACACTTTGGCATCGTTCATGATAGGGGATTTTACATGATAATCGATTAACTGTTCATAACGCTCAAGCAAGTTGGACACTAACTGAGCGTCGTTTGTCGTAGTAGTATCTTCATTGCCTGTCTGTAAAAAGAATGGGACTCTTGGATAGCGTTGATGCATGTTTTCGGCATAAGCAAAATCATCTTGGTCGAAAATAACAACTTTTAAACTGACATTTGCTGTTTGCAATTTCTCCAAAAACAAATCCAGTTTTGCCAAATCGGTTTTCATGCCAGAACTTGGTGGTTTTGGTGATAACGTAATGTCATCAATTGTGGTCATCCATTCTTGCCAAATAGAGGCTTGTGTTTCGACCGCTACTTTCCAACCTTGTTGATGACATAATTCAACCAATTCACCAATCCCTTTGTGAAGAACAGGATTTCCACCTGATATAGTAACATGTGAAAAGTTTTCGCCACCTATTTGCATCAATTCTTCGATAATGTCGGCGGGTAGTTTAGAAACGCTGGTTCCCGTGCCATCCCAAGTAAATTTGGAATCGCACCAAGAACAAGAATAATCACATCCAGCAGTGCGGACAAACATCGTTTTTTGTCCCATTACCATACCTTCTCCTTGAACAGTAGGGCCGAATATTTCCATTACAGGAATTTTCATGACAAGTCCTCCTGTCGCGGTCGGTATACAACGTAGCTAGTGGGTGTTTCGCGAACAATAACTTGCAAGCAATTTGGTCGATTGGTCGTTTCTTGAAGCATTGTTTGAATCGATTGCCATACTTGCTGTGCAAGAAGTTCGGTTGTAGGAAACTTATTGGCAAATTCAGGATGATCATTTAAAACGCTGTGATCGTATTTTTTATGGATTAAGCTTTTTAATAATTTAAAATCAATCAGAAAACCGATGGAATCAAGTTGATTGCCTCCGATTGTAATATTGAGATGGTACGTATGCCCGTGCATCATCTTACATTTTCCGGCTTCTTCACTTGGTATAAAATGCGCCGCAGAAAAATGCATGTCTTTATTGAGCTCAAACTGATAATTGTGAGAAACAGACGGATAAAATTGTTGCATCATGTGGTCGCACCTGCCATTTGTTTTGCTTGATAGCGTTTAAGACCATCATTTCGTAATTGGCAAGCTGGACATTCACCACAGCCGGTACTCGGAACACCGTTATAACAAGTTAATGTTTTTTCTTGAACAAAATCAAGTGCACCAAGTGTATCGGAAAGTTCCCAGACATCTGCTTTATCTAGCCACATCAATGGTGTATGAATGATAAATTGTTTATCCATGGCCAAATTTAACGTAACGTTCAAAGAACGGATAAATGTATCACGACAATCAGGATATCCACTAAAGTCGGTTTCACTAACACCTGTGATTAAATGCCGCGAACCGATTGCATCTGCATAAACAGCAGCAAAAGATAAAAACAACAGGTTTCGACCGGGCACAAATGTAGAAGGAAGTTCTCCATCTACTGCTGTTACTTCGATGTCATCTCGAGTTAACGCATTTGCAGAAAGTTGATTGATCAACGTCATGTCGAGTACTTTAAATGAAACGCCAAGTTCATCAGCGATTTTCCGAGCACATTCAATTTCAGCAGAATGGCGCTGACCATAATCAAAAGTGACCGTTGCAACTTCCTTAAAGTTCTTAAGCGCCCAAAATAGGCATGTGGTACTGTCTTGGCCGCCGCTAAAAACGACGACTGCTTTTTCGTTTTTCATCTGTATCACTCCTTAGTTTTTTAGAGAGGGAGTTTGCGAACCTCTTTAACGAACAGGATTAATAATAACACATGGAACATTTAAAAGATGACTGCATATATTATTTCAAATAGGTATACAATTTCTGAAAGAGGGTATATTTATATAACAACGAAAGGGGAGGTCCGAGATGAAAGCAATTGTTATTGATAACTACGGCGGCAGAGAACAATTAGTCGAAAGAGAAATTGATAAGCCAACTATCACAGATGATCAAGTACTTGTAGAAGTTTATGCCACTTCAATCAATCAAATTGATTGGAAATTACGTGAAGGTTATTTAAAAGAAATGCTGCCTTGGGAATTCCCAATTATTTTAGGCTGGGACGCAGCAGGGATAGTTGCTGAAGTTGGGGCTAATGTTAAACATTTCAAGGTAGGAAACCGTGTCTTTGCTAGACCAGCAACAACAAGACAGGGAACTTATGCAGAATTTGTTCCTGTTGAGTCAGATTTACTTGCGCATATGCCTGAGAGCATGTCATTTGAAGAAGGTGCAGCGATTCCGTTGGCTGGACTAACTGCTTATCAATGTATTGTTGGATTTGCAAATGTAAAAAAAGGCGAAAAAGTTTTAATTCATGCAGGAGCTGGTGGAGTTGGAACGATGGCTATTCAAATAGCTAATAGCATCGGTGCGTATGTAGCTACGACTGCAAGTGACAGTAATGATGAATTGGTTAAATCGTTAGGAGCTAATCGTGTAATTAACTATAGCCAAGAGGATTTTAGTGAGTTGCTTGAAAATTTTGATGCCGTTTTGGATACGATGGGCGGAGAAGTTTTGGAGAAAAGTTTTAAAGTATTGAAAAAAGGCGGGAAGTTAATTTCCATCGCTGGAGAACCATCACCTGAACAAGCGAAAGAGCATGGAGTAAACGCGACTAGTTATTGGTTAGAGCCAAATGGCGCAGAATTGCACCAACTGGCAAATCTTTTCATAGCTGGTGAATTAAAACCGACTATCGGTCATGTATTTGATTTCTCTGAAAAAGGTGTTAGAGATGCTCACGAATTGAGTGAAACTCACCATGCTCGAGGAAAAATAATCATCAAATTAAAATCATAAAATAAAAAAATCCTTTCACTTTAGCGAAAGGATTTTTTATTGGCGTTTAGAATTTTTCGGGTTTCCCGGATTTGTCTGCTGAATAATATTCAGTAGGTGCGTCGTCTTGAGCTTCTTCTGTACGTACGACCAATACGTCGCATTTTGCAGAACGGACAATATGTTCAGAAACACTGCCGATTAAGAAACGTTCAACTGCATTTAATCCAGTCGCACCACAAATAATTAAATCTGCTTCAACTTTTTGAGCTAAGTCTCTAGAAATCATTGATTTTGGTGATCCATAATCGACGACAATATTAACTTTCTCAACTCCGCCAGCTAACGCTTCTTTTTTATACTCTTCTAATAAATCTTCAGCAAACTTTTGAGCACGATCAGCAATTGAACGATCATATGCCTCGATTGCCGCAAACGAACGTGTATCAATTACATTAACTAAGTTTAATGTGGCGTTGTTTCGTTCGGCAATACCCACTGATTTTTTGAATGCCCACTCTGCTTCTTTGGAACCGTCTACCGCTACAAGAATTTGACTATATTTTAATGTCATCCTACATTCCTCCTTCATCTGTCTATAGTTACTCATTCGCTATAAAAAGAAGAGTTCCTGCTAAATTAGCGTTAATTTGCTGAATTTTTAGTCTAATTTGTGAAATTAATCAATAATTTCAAAGAAAAGCAGCATCGAAATTTCTCCGATGCCGCTTTATAAGATTAATTATTGATAATTTGAAGTTCTTTTGGATACTTAGTCAATACCTCATAGCCATCAGCTGTTACAGCTACATCATCTTCAATGCGAACGCCGACTTTGTCTGGGACGTAAATACCTGGCTCAAGTGTAAAGACCATTCCTTCTTCCATTTTCATCGTGTTTTCACCATGAATAGAAGGGAACTCGTGAACGTCAATTCCAAGACCGTGGCCTAGACGGTGAGTGAAATAGTCACCATATCCAGCATCTGCAATCACTTTACGTGAGATTTGATCAAGTTCAGCTGCAGTCACGCCTGGTTTTACCGCTTCAAGAGCAGCCATTTCAGAACGGTATACAACATCATAAACTTCTTTTTGTTCTTCGCTCGGTTCGCCAAGAGCTAATGTACGAGTAATATCTGAACAATAACCTTTATGCACAACGCCAAGGTCAAATAAAACTAAGTCGCCTTGTTTTAGTTTGTATTCGCCAGTTTTGCCATGTGGTGAAGCTGCACGTGCGCCTGTCAATACAGTAGTGTCAAACGACATATGCGTAACTCCGCGTTTTTTTAATGCCAATTCAATTTCAGTCATTACTTCAATTTCGGTTATGCCTTCTTTAATTGTCCGAGCGGCTACTTCAATCGCGTAATCAGCTAAAGCTGCTGCTTCACGTAAAATTTGTAATTCCGCATCGTCTTTAATAACACGCATCGCATTTAGTTGGTCATCCAATTGAGCGATTGAAAGAGACCCGAAGAAAGATAACAGTGATTCGTAGCGCTCAACAGTCATATGAGCTTTTTCAACAGCCATCGTTTTGAAGTCAATACCGCGTGATTGAGCTGTTTTGTACAAGATTTCCATCGAATTTTGTGTATCCTCGTGACCAACGATTTCACCTGTCCAACCAGCATTTTTTGCATCCGGAATTTCCATTTTCGGACAAATCAAAAATGGTTCAGCTTCAGCGAACACCATAACGCCTAATAAGCGCTCATGCGGATTACTTTTAAAACCACTAACGTAAAAGACGTTGTATGGATCTGTAATAAACGCCGCATCAATCGATTGTTCTTTTAAATGATTTTGTAATTGTGTAATTTTATTCATATGTATATTCCTCCTCTTCATGTGTAGCATATCAAAAATCAGGGTATAATACAGCTATGAAAGCTGAATTTGCTATTTTAAAACTTACTGGAGGGATAGTATGCACGTTTCATATCATGGACATTCTGTCGTCAAAATTAAAACAGGTGAATTTACAATTTTAATTGATCCATTTATTAATGGAAACGAACTTACTGATTTGACAGTTGCAAACGAAAAGCCAGACGTGATTCTGTTAACGCATGCTCATAATGATCACGTCGGTGACACAGTTGAACTGGCGAAAAAAAATAATGCGCAAGTCATAGCAGTATTTGAACTAGCTAATTATTTAGCCACTCTTGGTGTAAACGCAGTAGGTATGGGTTTAGGTGGCGCACACAAATTTGATTTTGGAGTAGTGAAGTTTACAAAGGCTTTCCATAGCTCTTCTTTCACAACAGAAGAAGGTGAAGTAGTTTATGGTGGGATGCCAGCCGGAATTTTATTCACAGCAGAAGGCAAAACAATTTATCATGCGGGTGACACAGAAGTGTTTGGAGATATGAAGATGTTGGGCGAGCGAAATGATATCGATGTGGCATTTGTGCCAATTGGTGATCATTTCACTATGGGGCCAGAAGATGCAGCTTATGCAGTCGAATTATTAAATCCAAAAATTGTTGTACCGATTCATTACAATACATTCCCACCGATCAAACAAGATCCTGAGCATTTCAAATCATTAGTAAAAGATGCGCAAGTAAACATTTTGCAACCAGGAGAAAGTGTGGATATGGCATCTGTTTCTACGGAAAAGTAACAAACATGCTTTAAAGTTAAATCATTGATTTATACTAATTAAGTTCCACGAGAAGCTTTAGCTTTTCGTGGTTTTTTCGTGCTATTTTATACCTATCGAAACCAAATGCGTAGCTCTCAACTTTTCATAAGTTATGCTACACTATAGGATATAGGAACGTAGAAAGAATGGGTGAAATCATGGCGACTAAACATGAACAAATATTGGCGTATATTGAGACTTTAGCCGTAGGTGAGAAAATTTCAGTGCGGCGCATTGCAAAGGAATTGCAGGTAAGTGAAGGTACAGCTTATCGAGCGATTAAAGAAGCGGAAACAAAGCGCTTGGTGTCGACGATTGAACGCGTAGGGACCATTCGAATTGAACGCAAAAAGAAAGAAAATATTGAACGACTTACATATGCTGAAATTGTAAATATTGTTGATGGTCAGGTGTTAGGTGGTAGAGCTGGACTGCATAAATCGTTGAATAAATTTGTTATTGGGGCTATGCAGTTAGAAGATATGATGCGCTATACGGAAGCGGGCAATTTATTGATTGTTGGTAACCGTTATAAAGCACATGAATATGCACTTCGCGCAGGTGCAGCAGTACTCGTTACAGGAGGCTTTGAAGCAGCTGATCAAGTAAAAAAATTGGCGGATGAATTTGAGCTACCTGTAATTTCAACTAGTTATGATACGTTTACAGTAGCGACGATGATCAACCGAGCAATTTATGACCAATTGATCAAAAAAGAAATCTTATTAATCGAAGATATATTAATTCCGTTAGAAGGAACGGCTCATTTAAATCTTAAAGAACCAATTCGCCGATACCACGAGTTAAACAAAGAAACTGCTCATGGTGGATTTCCAGTAGTCGATCATACAAACAAGCTGGTCGGGATTATTACGTCTCGGGATGTAATGGGGCATGCTACTACAGAATTAGTCGAGAAAGTAATGACGAAAGAGCCATTAACTGTTTCAATGCAAACGAGTGTGGCAGCAGCAGGACATCGGATGATTTGGGAAGGCATTGATTTAATGCCAGTCGCAGATGATCATGGCAAGCTAAAAGGTGTGATCAGTCGACAAGATGTATTAAAAGCAATTCAAACAGCTCAGCGTCAACCTCAGCAAGGTGAAACCATTGATGACATTATTAAGAGTCAACTTCATCAACAAATAAGTGATAAATTGATTTTGGAGTTCCGTGTTACACCGCAGATGACCAATGCCTATGGCTCGATTTCACATGCTGCGTATACGATGATTTTGACGGAAGCGGCGTCAGCAATTTTAAAAACAAAGAACCGTAAAGACAGTGTACTCGAAAATGCGTCCATTTACTTTTTAAAGCCAGTTCAACTAGATGCGCTGGTACTGGTCCGACCTCAAATTTTAGATATTAGTCGGAAATCAGCGAAAGTAGATGTTGAAGTATCGTTAGAAAATGAAATTGTGGGTAAAGCAATGTTGACTTTCCAATTATTAGACCGTTAATACAGAAATACGAATACAAAAAGGCAGCAGGTGCACTCATCAAATGAGTACGCCTACTGCCTAAAATTCTACTACCATTTAAGGGTTTAAATCTGCTTCTTCTTCAAGAAATACAAAATAATGCTTTGATGCTTTGTAGTTATAATAAACTAAAGCTAAACCTAGAATAATGAAAATACTCGAAATGACATATGTCAGTATCGATTGGAAAACAAATAGTTGATTGATGCCAAAAAAGGTAACGAAACTACCTAATGCCATTGAAGCACGTGCAGCATACCATTTTTTTCGAATCGGTAAAACGGTACGGGTACGAAATTGCTTTGTTTTGTTATAAAAATAAACGACAAATGATACAATAATTAAAATTACAAAAATTAACATAAGGACCTCCTGAATTCCAAAACTCATACCTTATTGTACTGAGGAATGAGCAAAATTGCGAATGGATTTCCTTATAAATGGAGGAACTTAAAAATGTACAGTCAAATCATCGACACAATTAAGCAATACGATACCATTATTATTCACCGTCATGTGCGTCCAGACCCGGATGCATATGGATCTCAGCTTGGTCTGAAGTATTTATTAGAACAAAACTATCCGGACAAGCATATTTTGGCTGCGGGTACACATGATTACAATATGGATTTTCTAGATTTTCCTGACCTCGTTGAAGATCAAGATTTTACAGGAGCTTTGGTTATTGTTACGGATACTGCGAATACAGAACGTGTAGATGATCAACGTTATAAAACAGGTGCAAAACTTATTAAAATTGATCATCATCCAAATGATGATGCTTATGGTGACCTCGTTCATGTTGATACAACTGCTAGTTCTGCCTCTGAAATCATTTATGAACTTTACGAATATGGAAACGAACATGAAGGGTGGACAATGTCTACCAAAGCTGCACGCTTACTGTACGCAGGAATTATTGGAGACACGGGGCGATTCTTATTTCCAAGTACGACACAAAAAACGTTTGCAGTTGCAGGGGAACTGATCAAATATGATTTTGATCGCAACGCATTACATAACGGAATGTATGAGATGGACCGAAAATTATTGCATTTGCAAGGTTATATGTATCAAAATTTTAAAATGGATGAAAATGGTGCAGCACATGTGAAAATTACCAAAGACATTTTAAAAGAATTCGATGTGACGGCTTCAGATACTTCCTTATTAGTCGGCTCACTCGGTAATGTAAAAGGGATGAAAGCTTGGGTAATCTTTATTGAGGAAGAGGAAGAAATCCGCGTTCGATTGCGTTCAAAGGGACCAGTCATCAACACACTAGCAAAAGAATTTGGCGGCGGAGGACATCCAATGGCTTCAGGTGCTACAGCTTATTCATGGAAAGAAGCTGAGCGTGTCATCGCACGTCTTGCAGAAATTTGTGCAGCTGCAAACTAAGGAGGAGAATCTAGTGTCAATGGTTTATCCGCATATAAGCACGTCGGCTGATTTGCTGAAAAGCACGGTGCGCCTTGACGAACTTTTCCCGTTTTTAAAGGAACAAGGAGCAACTTCAGTTGCCATTGTTAATTCAAAATTATATGGCACCCTTCCTTTTTGGGAAGAGTGCCGCCGTGCCGGCATCCACGGGGTTGTCGGCCTTTCGACTTTTATCGAATATGACGAACAATACTATCCAGTTGTTTTATATGCCCAATCAAACAAAGGCTATGACAATTTGTTGAAAATATCGAGCGCATTAGCTACACGAGATAAAGTGGCAATTCCTGAACAATGGCTAAAAGCATATAAAGAAGGCTTATTATGTGTGATTCCAAATAAAGCTGAATGGCTCTTGACAGATCGTAGCTTAGTAGTCCGGTACATAAAGAATTTATTTGGTCAAACTGCATTTGGTAGCATTGAACGTCCAGGTGGAGTGGTGTCTGATTACGAATCAGCGTTTATTGAACTGTGTGAGAAACTTGAAATCTCAATCATCGCAACACACGAAATCCGCTACATGCATCAACAAGATGCTTTTGCATATGAAGTAGCATCTTCGATTGGGCAGGGTCTTAAAATGAACGATCCAGAAAGACAGAAACCTGAACATACCAATGCCTATGTTCCAAATCCGCAAGAGTTTTTATCATGGTTTGAAGACCGAAAAGAGTGGGTTCAACAATCCGTAAATCTTTTAGAAAGCTGCCAAGTAAACATTCCGTTAGACCGCCAGTTGTTACCGGTGTTTCCGTTATCCGAAAAAATCGATAAAGCGGCTTACGTCGCACAATTATGTAAAGCAGGACTTGAAGAGCGAGTACCGGGATTTTCGGGAGAATACCAGGAGCGGCTGAATTACGAGTTATCGATTATTGAGAAAATGGGATTTATCGATTATTTCTTAATTGTCGCGGATTTTATGAAATACGCAAAAGATCAAGACATTATGACCGGGCCTGGTCGGGGATCTTCAGCGAGTTCACTTGTTGCATATTCGTTGAAAATTACAGACGTCGATCCAATTGAACATGGTCTGTTATTTGAACGTTTTTTAAATCCAGAGCGAGTTACGCTACCGGATATCGATATTGACTTTGCTGACCATAGACGCCATGAAGTAGTGGAATATGTAGCACAAAAATATGGAGCTATTCGAACAGCTCAAATTATTACATTTGGTACATTATCTGCAAAAGCAGTGGCTCGAGACACTGCTCGAGTATTTGGTTTTGAAGCGGAAGAGCTTGAAGCTATTTCAAAACTGATTTCAAATCGTCCTGGTACAACTTTGCGTTCAGCTTTAAAAGAATCTACAAAGTTTAATGACTGGATTATTGAGCGTGAAGAACGCAAATCTTGGTTTAAGACTGCCTTGAAACTTGAAGGCCTACCGCGGCACGCATCTACTCATGCTGCAGGTGTTATTTTAAGTCCAACGCCATTAGTCAATCATGTGCCTATTGAAAAAGGAAATGAAGGCATTTATCTAACGCAATGGCCGATGCAGGAACTCGAAGCGATTGGCTTATTGAAAATGGACTTTCTTGGACTTCGCAACCTAACTATTTTGGAACAAATTCGTAGCTTAGTTTATTGGGATACGAAAAAGAGGATAAACTACAGCAAGATTCCGCTAGAAGATGAAAAAACCTATAAGTTATTAGCAGCAGGAGATACAACGGGTGTGTTTCAACTTGAATCTGATGGCATGCGCCGAGCGCTTCAACAAATCCGGCCGACCGCTTTTGGAGATATTGTTGCCGTTAACGCATTATATCGTCCAGGCCCAATGGAGTTTATCCCTTTATATGCAAGGCGAAAACATGGTCAAGAAACAGTAAAATACGTACATCCAATATTAGAACCGATTTTAAGTGAAACTTATGGCGTTATTGTTTATCAAGAGCAAATTATGCAGATTGCGTCGAAGATGGCTGGCTTTTCTCTTGGAGAAGCCGATTTATTGAGGCGTGCAGTCAGCAAGAAAAAGCGTGAAATTTTGGATGAAGAACGAGAGCATTTTGTGCAAGGAGCCAAAGCCAAGAAATTTACTGAAGCTGAAGCAGCGGAAGTTTATGATTTAATCGTTCGATTTGCTGATTACGGATTTCCCAAAAGTCATGCAGTTGCTTATAGCATGATATCTTATCAATTGAGTTATATGAAAACCCATTACCCGGTTTATTTTTATACCAGTTTATTGAGCAATAGTGCTGGTAATGCCGAAAAGACAAAACAGTTGTTGCAGGAAATTAAGGAAAAGAAAATACCCTTATTACCTCCATCAATTCAAAAAAGTCGGCACACTTTTTCAGTAGAAGACGGTCAAATTCGATTTGGTTTGAATGCTGTGAAAGGTGTTCCAGGTTCAACCATTAAAGCTTTACTAGCTGCTCGAGAAGAAGGTCCGTTTAGTAGTTTGTTTAATATCGCTGAACGAATTTCGGCATTGCATTTCAATCGCAAGTCGTTTGAACCCCTCATTAAAGCAGGGGCTCTTGATGATTTCGGGCACGACCGTGGAGTGGTTTTGGCGTCATTAGATAGCGCCATCAAGCATGCAGAACTTGTAAAACCAAATGAAGAACCAGGCTTGTTTGACGATATGGGAGCGAGCTTTATGAAACCTAAATACACGAAAGCTTCAGAAATGCCCGAAAGCCTGAAATTGGAGTTTGAAAAAGAAGTACTAGGCTTTTATTTGTCGAAACATCCAATTGAAAGAGAAAAAGAAAATCGACAAAAATCTTATGATGCACTTAAATCATTAAAATCTAAACGAGACAGAGAACCGGTCAAAGTGTTAGGGGTAATAGAGGAGATCAAGCGGATTCGTACGAAAAAAGGAGATGCCATGGCATTTCTAACTTTAATGGACGAGACAGGTCCCGCTTCGGTCACTTTATTTCCGGTTGAGTATGCGAAATATAACTTACTTTTAGAAACTCACGCTACACTTGAAATTCAAGGATTGGTCGAAAATCGCAACCACAAAACAGCTATTATTTGCAAAAACATAGAAACTTGACTGCTTTTCGAAAAGAAAAGCAGTTTTTTCTTTACGTGGCATTGTTTTTTTTGTATTGTAGAAGATATGAGTGGTCAGACCACTTTCAAAAAAATGGAAGCAGAGGGACCATCATGAATCAATCTAAACGATATTTAGATATAGTACGGGACATTCGTGACATGATCCGACAAGAAAAAATAAAGCCCGGGGACCGTATTCCATCTGAAAGGGAATTGGCTGAAACGATGCAAGTAGGTCGTTCTACTTTACGTGAAGCATTGCGCAGTCTTGAGTTACTAGGGTTGATCGAAACACGTAGAGGAGAAGGAACTTTCTTATCTGATCATAGAAACCATAAATTAGTAGAAGTCTTATCCACATTTATCTTGCAAGACAATCGTTCGCATGAAGACGTGTGGGAAACACGGTTGCTGCATGAAGTTGCAGCAATTCAAGCGATTTGCAAAAGTGAAACAGAAAGCCAAATGAAAATTTGGGACAGTTTGCGCTTGCGATTAAAAGACGAAAGTTTTCAACGTGAAGACTTTGTACGAGAATTAATGGTATTATCAGGAAATCGATTATCTTTGAAAATCTGGTTTTTACTAACACAATATAGCGGTAACCCTTATGCGGGAACCGTTTCTTCTATGGAAATTGACTTCATGAATAATACTTTATTAGCGATTGAGCAACAGGATGCGGAAACAGCCATTCAAGAATTTCAAGCTTGGAGTGAATGGTTAAAAAAGGAGAGAATAAGCAATGGCAATAATACGTGATATTTTTAAACGCAATAAAGATAACAAAGAAGCGACAATGCCATCAAAATCTGCAAAAGATGTACCAGAAGGATTGATGACGAAATGTCCTTCTTGTAAAGAAATAACATTAACAAAAGACTTAGAGAAAAATAAAAAAGTCTGCCCGAAATGTGATCATCATTTTAAGATGACTGCATATGAACGGATAAATATATTACTAGATGCTGAAAGTTTTGAGTCAATGGACGACCATTTAAAATCACAAAACCCACTTGGATTTCCTGGATACACGGAAAAAGTACAAGCAGACAGTGAAAAAACAGGATTAAATGAGGCTGTTTTGACTGGTTCTGGTAAATTACAAGGACAAGACATTGTACTTGCTGTAATGGATTCACATTTCCGCATGGGTTCGATGGGTTCTGTTGTCGGCGAAAAAATTACGCGTGCCATTGAAGCAGCGACTGAGCGTAAAGTGCCGTTTATCATATTTACAGCAAGCGGTGGAGCTCGCATGCAAGAAGGGGTCCTATCGTTAATGCAAATGGCAAAAACGAGTGTTGCGTTAAAGCGTCACAGCAACGAAGGTTTACTTTTTGTATCGGTTTTAACTCATCCAACAACAGGTGGAGTGTCGGCAAGTTTTGCATCAGTGGGAGACATTAATATTGCAGAACCAAAAGCTTTAATCGGTTTTGCAGGACGTCGTGTTATTGAACAAACCGTTCGTGAAAAACTACCTGAAGATTTCCAAACTGCCGAGTTTTTATTAGCGCACGGACAGCTAGACGCAGTTGTTCATCGTGATCTGATGAAACAAACATTGGCGACAATCGTACGCCTACATACGGGAGGAGCTAACGCAAATGGTTAAGAAAAACGGGAAAAAAACATTAGCATTTGAAGAGCCGCTTATCCAGTTGCGTGCAAAAATTTCAGAGCTAAAAGAATATACAACAACTGCAGAAGTAGATTTGAGTTCAGAGATAAAATCTTTGGAAGATCGTTTTTCTAAACTCGAAGAAGAAATTTATGAAAACATGAAACCCTGGGACCGTGTTCAAGTTGCTCGACATCCAGAAAGACCGACAACGCTTGATTACATCCCAATGATTTTTGATGATTTTATTGAATTACATGGAGACCGTTTATACGGAGACGATGAAGCAATTGTCAGTGGCATTGCGTCTTTTAATGGTCAGCCAGTGACAATCATCGGACATCAGCGCGGTAAAGACACGAAAGAAAATGTTCGACGGAATTTCGGTATGCCGCATCCGGAAGGTTATCGTAAAGCGTTGCGCTTGATGAAGCAAGCTGAGAAGTTCAAGCGTCCGATTATTTGTTTAATCGATACTAAAGGTGCGTATCCCGGGAAAGCTGCAGAAGAGCGTGGCCAAAGTGAAGCTATTGCACGAAATTTAGTAGAGATGGCTGGACTTGAAGTGCCTGTCTTATCCATTGTTATTGGTGAAGGTGGAAGTGGTGGTGCACTAGCATTAGGTGTTGGAAATCAAATTCTCATGTTAGAAAACTCGACTTTCTCAGTAATCTCTCCAGAAGGAGCAGCTTCAATTCTTTGGAAAGATTCAGCTCTTGCTCAAACAGCAGCAGAAGCGATGAAAATTACGGCACCTGACTTATTAGAGATGAAAATTATCGAACATATGATTCCCGAGGTGCGCGGTGGAGCGCATCACAACCCGCAAAAACAAGCCGCTATAATGACAGAAGCAATTAGACGCTCGTTAGAAGAATTGAATGGCTTGTCAGGAAAAGAACTCGTAGAACAACGTTATAATAAATTCAAATCAATTGGTGTCTTCAGCGAATGATAAAACCGCCTCGGCGGTTTTTTTGATTGCTTAACTTATTGAAAAGTTAACAATTTCTTGAAATGGCTGTAATAATGTACGGAAATCTTAACACGTAGTAAAGCTATTCAAGACTGACAGCGGGGCTTTTGCGTGGTAAGGTTAGAGGAGTAAATGGACTGCAGGAGGATAATAGTTATGAAAAAAATTGGAGTATTAACAAGTGGAGGAGATTCGCCGGGGATGAACGCAGCTGTCCGTGCGGTTGTCCGTAAAGCAATTTATCACGGTGTTGAAGTTGCAGGTGTATATTCAGGTTATCAAGGTTTAATTGAGGGGAATATCAAAAACTTAGAGGCCGGGGATGTGGGCGATATTATCCAGCGCGGTGGAACTAAATTGTACTCAGCACGCTGTGAAGAGTTTCGTACGGAAGCTGGTCAATTAAAAGCGATTGAACAAATGAAAAAAGCAGGTCTTGAAGGATTAGTCGTAATCGGTGGAGACGGCTCATACCAAGGTGCGATGGCTTTAACTAAAAGAGGATTTCCTTGTGTTGGAGTACCGGGTACGATTGATAACGACATTCCAGGGACGGACTATACAATTGGGTTTGATACAGCATTAAACACTGTCATCGAAGCAATCGATAAAATCCGTGATACTGCTACAAGTCATGAGCGGACATTTATTGTCGAAGTAATGGGTCGCGATGCAGGAGACTTGGCATTATGGGCAGGACTTGCAGGTGGAGCAGAAACAATTTTAATTCCAGAGGAAAGCTATGATATCGATGACATGATTGATCGACTTCAAAAAGGCCGTAATCGAGGAAAACGACATAGTATTATTATTGTGGCAGAAGGAGTTATGAGCGGGAACGAACTAAAAGCGCTTATTAAAGAAAAAGCCGATATTGAAACGCGAGTTTCAGTATTGGGCCATATTCAACGCGGAGGCTCGCCAACAGCACGAGATCGCGTGTTAGGAAGCTTGTTTGGGGCACGTGCAGTGGAAGTTCTTATTGAAGGTGTCGGAGGACGGGCTATTGGCATGAAGAATCACCAAGTGGTAGACTATGATATGACAGAAGCATTCACTGCAGAGCATAACGCCGATATGAGCTTGTATACATTGTCCAAAGAGTTAGCAATTTAAAACAATATAAAATGGAGTGAGTTTATTGAGAAAAACGAAAATTGTATGTACGATTGGCCCGGCAAGTGAATCACCTGAAATGCTGGATCGTTTAATTGAAGCTGGGATGAACGTAGCCCGCTTAAACTTCTCGCATGGTAACCATGAAGAGCATGCGTTGCGTATCGAGCGTATTCGCGAAGCTGCGAATAAAGCTGATAAAATTGTAGGTATTTTGTTAGATACAAAAGGACCAGAAATTCGTACGCATCAAATGGAGAACGATGCAATTGAATTAGAAACAGGTCAAAAACTCGAAGTTTCAATGACCGAAGTACTTGGTACTGCTAAACGCTTTTCTATTACGTATGAACAATTGATTGAAGATGTTCATGTAGGTTCAATTATTTTATTAGACGATGGTTTAATTGAATTACGTGTCGAAAGCTTAGATCCTGAAAATGGGATCATCCATACGATTGTTGAAAATGCAGGAACATTAAAAAGTAAAAAAGGTGTAAACGTTCCAGGTGTATCGGTTCAATTGCCAGGAATTACAGACAAAGATGCACAAGATATTTTATTCGGTATCGAACAAAATGTTGATTTTATTGCGGCTTCATTTGTTAGAAGAAGTTCAGATGTTATGGAAATCCGTGGTTTACTTGAGAAAAACGACGGAGCACATATTCAAATTATCCCGAAAATTGAAAACCGTGAAGGTGTCGATAATATTGACGAAATCATTATGGTTTCTGATGGTTTAATGGTTGCACGTGGCGATTTAGGTGTAGAAATTCCTGCAGAAGAAGTACCATTGGTACAAAAATCATTAATCGACAAATGTAATAGTGCCGGTAAACCAGTTATTACAGCAACGCAAATGCTAGATTCAATGCAACGTAACCCGCGTCCAACGCGTGCTGAAGCTAGTGATGTTGCTAACGCGATTTTTGATGGTACAGATGCAATTATGCTTTCGGGTGAAACAGCTGCGGGTATATATCCTGTTGAATCTGTTGAAACGATGGATCGCATCGCGGCAACAACTGAAGCAGCTTTAAATTATAAGCAAATTGTATCGAATAGAAGAAAAGAAAAAGAATCGAATATGACAGAAGCTATTGGTCAAGCAGTTGCATATACCGCTTTAAATTTAAAAGTTCAAGCGATTATTGCGCCTACTGAAAGCGGCACAACAGCTAAAATGATTTCTAAATACCGTCCAGGAGCACCAATTATTGCGGTGACGTCATCAGAACGTCCAGCTCGCAAATTAACATTAGTTTGGGGAGTTCAGCCAATTATTGGTCCTTCAGTAGAATCTACGGATGAATTGCTAGAAACGGCGGTCGATGAAAGCTTGAAACACGGTTACGTAAAACATGGCGATCTTGTTGTCATTACAGCGGGTGTTCCGGTAGGGCATGCTGGTACAACAAACTTGATGAAAGTACATGTAATTGGCGATATCTTAGCAAAAGGACAAGGCATTGGTAAAACAGTTGCATTTGCTGAAACAGTCGTTGTTCGCAATGCAGAAGAAGCTTTAGCTGTTGATACAGAAGGTAAAATCATCGTAACAATTGGCACAGATCGTGATATGATGCCAGCTATTAACAAATGTGCTGGAATAATTACTGAAGAGGGTGGGTTAACTAGCCACGCAGCAGTAGTTGGTTTAAGCCTTGGTATTCCAGTAATTGTTGGTGTTAAAGAAGCGACTTCACTTATCAAGAGTAACTATGATATTACGATGGATGCAGAGTCAGGCATTGTTTATCATGGCCATGCCAGTGTCCTGTAAATCACAACAAGGAGGCAGGTCAACATGATGAAATGGATTTTCCTAGCCTTAATTATTGTGCCATCCCTTGAATTAGCTTTGCTAATTTGGGCAGGAGGCAAACTTGGATTTTTTGCAACGATGGCAATTATTGTGGCCACTGGTTTGATTGGTGCATTTCTTGCTAAAAAACAAGGGATCAAAGCGATAAAAGACATACAAGCAGGAATGAATAATTTTCAAGCTCCTGGGGATCAATTATTAAATGCTGCATTTATTTTAGTTGGTGGTGTTTTGCTACTAACGCCTGGATTTATCTCGGATGCGATAGGGTTTACTATGTTGTTTAGTCCTACCCAGAAAATATATAAACCATTTATTTATCGAATGATTCATAAAAAAATGAAAAATACCCGGGTTATCGTAGGATAACACCGGGTGTTTCCATCATTATTTTCAGTAATTTTTAATTTCTATAGTCGTTTTCATTCACAAATTATACAAAGTTGATTATAATAGCTTAGTAAGGTTAGAATAGAAGTTCATACAAGCAGATGAGACATCATTCTGCATTTTTTTTTGGAATGATGAATTATATTGAAGAAGGAGCGAATTAAATGACATCGTCAAAAGGTTTAGAAGGTGTAGTAGCAACACAATCCGCGATCAGTTCGATCATTGATGACACACTTACATATGTCGGCTATGATATCGATGATTTAGCCGTAAATGCTAGCTTCGAAGAAGTGATTTACCTGTTATGGCATCAACGTTTGCCAAAAGCAGCTGAATTAGCGGAATTAAAGCAACAATTAGCGGACAACATGGCTGTACCCCAAGCTGTGCTGGATCACTTTAAAACATACGACATCAAAAACGTGCATCCAATGGCGGCACTTCGTACGGCTGTTTCGATGCTTGGCTTGTTCGATGAAGAAGCAGAAGTAATGGAACCTGAAGCAAACTACCGTAAAGCAGTTAAAATACAAGCGAAAATCTCGACATTGGTGACGGCTTTCGGTCGCATTCGCAGCGGCAAAGAACCTGTTGCACCCAAAACAGATTTAAGTTTTGCGGCGAACTTCTTGTATATGTTGTCAGGCGAATTGCCAGAAGCAATTGAAGAAGAAGCGTTTAACAAAGCATTAGTGCTTCACGCAGATCACGAATTAAACGCGTCAACGTTTACAGCACGTGTAGCAGTGGCGACTTTATCTGACGTTTACTCGGGCGTAACTGCGGCAATCGGTGCATTAAAAGGCCCACTTCACGGTGGCGCAAACGAGCAAGTAATGAAAATGTTAACGGAAATCGGCTCGGTCGATAACGTAGACAAAGTTATTCACGAAAAACTAGCAAACAAAGAAAAAATCATGGGCTTTGGTCATCGCGTTTACCGCAATGGCGACCCGCGTGCGAAGCATTTGCGTGAAATGTCACAGAAATTGACGAAGATCCGTGGCGAAGAAAAATGGTACGACATGTCCGTTAAGATTAACGACATCGTGACAGGCGAGAAAAACTTGCCACCAAACGTTGATTTCTACTCGGCATCGGTATACCATAGCTTGAACATCGACCACGATTTATTTACACCTATTTTCGCGGTTTCGCGTACATCGGGTTGGTTGGCACACATTTTGGAGCAATACTCAAACAACCGTTTGATCCGCCCACGTGCGGAATATATCGGACCGGGTATGCAAACTTATGTACCTGTTGAAGAAAGATAAATAATTTTCATCAATTTGTACGATAAAAAAATACAACTTATAGGGCTAGCACTCTGTGCAGCCCTATGACTTTGACTACAGGAGGAAATTTAACATGACTAACGGAGAAAAAATTTCAGTAGAAAACGGTGTTTTGAACGTACCTAACAATGCAGTAATTCCATATATTATTGGTGATGGAACTGGACCGGATATTTGGAACGCAGCTTCACGCGTTTTAGAAGAAGCGGTAACAAAAGCTTATAACGGCGAGAAATCAATCGTTTGGAAAGAAGTTTTAGCAGGACAAAAAGCATTTGACGAAACTGGCGAATGGCTACCTGAAGAAACGCTTAACGTAATTCGTGAATACTTAATCGCGATCAAAGGTCCTTTAACAACGCCAATCGGCGGCGGTATCCGTTCATTGAACGTAGCTTTACGTCAAGAGTTAGATTTATACACTTGCTTGCGTCCAGTTCGTTACTTTGAAGGCGTTCCTTCACCAGTTAAGCGTCCTGAAGATACTGATATGGTTATTTTCCGTGAAAACACTGAAGATATCTATGCAGGAATCGAGTACGCTAACGGTTCGGATGAAGTGAAAAAATTAATCGCATTCCTACAAGATGAAATGGGCGTTAAAAACATTCGTTTCCCTGAGTCTTCAGGTATTGGGATCAAACCAATTTCAGAAGAAGGAACAAAACGTTTAGTTCGTGCTGCAATCAACTATGCAATTACTGAAGGCCGCGAATCATTAACACTTGTTCATAAAGGGAACATCATGAAGTTCACTGAAGGAGCTTTCAAAAACTGGGGCTACGAAGTGGCTGAACAAGAATTCGGCGATAAAGTGTTTACTTGGAACGAATACGATGCAATTAAAGATGAAAAAGGTACAGACGCTGCGAACAAAGCACAAGAAGAAGCTCTTGCTTCAGGAAAAATTCTTGTTAAAGATTCAATCGCTGATATCTTCTTACAACAAATCCTTACACGTCCAAGCGAGTTTGATGTTGTTGCAACAATGAACTTAAACGGAGATTATGTTTCTGATGCTCTAGCTGCTCAAGTAGGCGGAATTGGTATCGCTCCTGGAGCGAACATCAACTACGATACTGGACATGCAATTTTCGAAGCTACTCACGGAACAGCTCCTAAATATGCTGGTCTTGATAAAGTAAACCCTTCATCTGTTATCCTTTCAGGCGTATTAATGCTTGAGCACTTAGGATGGGCTGAAGCTGCTAAAATGATCACAAACTCTATGGAGAAAACAATTGCTTCTAAAGTTGTAACTTATGACTTTGCACGTCTAATGGACGGCGCTACAGAAGTGAAATGCTCTGAGTTTGCTGACGAATTAATCAAAAACCTATAAAAGTAAAATGGAGGAGGGATTTTTTCCCTCCTTTTTTGTATCTTTTTTTAGGTAAGACTTAAATCTTTATATGATAAAGGAAACAAATGGACAAATTAACTGAGTTTAATTGTTTCTGTCCATTCCCTTTAAATATGTTTGCGCACTTGGTGAAACGGTAATTACACTGAGAGTAAACAACTACAGTCTATAAGGAATTGTTCCATACATTTGTTCTATATAGAAAGACCGCTATGAATATAGAAAAATGTTTTAGTACAATTTAAATACTTCAAAGGGAGAGATATTTTATGACATTCAAACGTAAAAAGATTTCTGTGATCGGATCTGGCTTTACAGGCGCAACTGCAGCATTCCTATTGGCTCAAAAAGAATTGGGTGATGTGGTATTGGTTGATATTCCGAATATGGAAGATCCGGCAAAAGGAAAAGCTTTAGATATGGCAGAGGCTGCGCCTGTGCTTGGATTTGATGCCCGCATAAAAGGAACAGCCAACTACGAAGATACTGAGAACTCGGACTTGGTTATTATTACTGCAGGGATAGCACGCAAGCCAGGTATGAGTCGAGATGATTTGGTTCAAACCAATCAAAAAGTTATGAAATCAGTAACGGCAGATATTGTGAAATACTCTCCTAATACAACAATTATTGTATTGACCAACCCAGTTGATGCGATGACCTATACAGTATTTAAAGCATCTGGGCTACCAAAAGAGCGAGTTATTGGACAGTCGGGAGTATTGGATACTGCACGATTTAGAACGTTTGTAGCTGAAGAATTGGATGTTTCGGTGAAAGATGTTACCGGATTTGTTTTAGGTGGTCATGGAGATGATATGGTTCCGCTTGTTCGGTATTCTTATGCTGGTGGGGTGCCGTTAGAGTCTTTAATTGATAAAGAACGTTTAAATGAAATCGTTGCCAGAACGCGTAAAGGCGGCGCAGAAATTGTAAACTTATTAGGAAATGGATCAGCTTATTATGCACCAGCCGCGTCGCTTGTCGAAATGGCCGAAGCGATCATTAAAGACCAGCGCCGGATTATGCCATCTATCGCTTATTTAGAAGGTGAATATGGCATGAATGGTATATATCTAGGTGTGCCAACCATTTTAGGAGCTGGCGGCATCGAGAAGATTATTGAAATCGACTTGAACAAAGAGGAGACAGATTTATTAAATCAGTCAGCTGAGTCGGTTAAAGCAGTCATGAAAATATTGGCTTAACTGATAGAGAAGTGGACAAGATTATTTCTTGTCCTTTTTTTATGGGATTATATCAAGTTAAAAGCGCAAGCTTAAACTTTGTTGATACCTTAGGCGCTTGCACTTTCATTGGCTAAATTGATACTATAAGAGTATCAAGAAAATGGAGGGATGTTGTTTGTTGCTTGGGAAAAAGCGGAAATTAGGTCGACGTGTGGAAGACATTAAAGTTGGAGAGAACTTAAAGCTGACAGAGAAAGTTGAAGACAAAGATCTTTTACTCTATCTTGGTTTAACAAATGATAGCAATCCACTGTATATTCAACATGATTTTGCGTCACAAACAGCTTTTGAGAAGCCTATCGTGCCCAATATTATGTTGACGGGTATTCTTACGTCTGCAATATCTAAATATATACCGGGTCCAGGATCGTATATTACAAACCAACAGCTAAACTTTTTGAAACCAGTCTATCATTATGCGACAATCGACTTTACATTGGAAGTTGTCGAAGTAGATATCGCGCACAATCGAGTCATCGTTCAAGTAGAAGGAATCGATGAGCAAGGTGAAATTGTGGTACAAGGACAAATTATCGCCAACCCACCACGGACAATTGAGTAACTGACAACTTATGCAATAAATAGTTTCTAACACGGTTTGAGATGGGGGTTTCAAACTGAGTGTGGAGGATGTAAAATGCTGAAAAAAATATTGATTATCGAAGACGAACATTCAATCGCAACATTGCTCTCTTATAATTTGGTACAAGCAGGATATGAAACGATTATTGCCAATGATGGCAAACAAGGCTACGAACTAGCATTAAGTGAAAAACCGTCATTAATTGTTCTGGATTTAATGTTGCCATCGATGGACGGAGTAGAAGTATGTAAATCAATACGTCAACAAAAAATGAATACTCCTATCATTATGTTGACTGCTAAAGGCGATGAATTTGATAAAGTATTGGGATTAGAACTCGGCGCAGATGATTATATGACTAAACCGTTTAGTCCAAGAGAAGTGGTGGCTCGCATTAAAGCAGTATTAAGAAGAGCGAGCAATGTTCCAACGCAACAGCAAGACTCTTCTCAGCCAATCTCACTTGGAAAATTGGATGTATATCCTGATCGATTTGAAGTATTTCTTAATAAAGAGCAGCTAGAATTCACACCAAAAGAATTTGAGTTGCTTGTCTACTTAATGGAAAACAAAAATCGTGTACTGACGCGTGACCAATTGCTGAGTGCAGTTTGGAAATATGATTTTGCAGGAGATACGCGAATAGTCGATGTGCATATTAGCCATTTACGCGAAAAGATAGAAGAAAATAGTCGCAAACCTACATTCATTAAAACGATTCGTGGACTTGGCTATAAATTTGAGGAACCAAAGGGCATATGAGTTTTTTACGCCAGCGCTTGTTAACTACATTATTAGTTTGGATTGGAATGATGTTAGCCGGCTTGTTTATTATTGTACTTCAGCTGATGCCGATTTACGAAAATGCTGAGAACAAAACCGATATATGGATGCTATTGTTTATATCATTTGTTATTGCATTGGCCTTGTCTGCGATTGTTGGAAGTCGCGTAATCGGAGTCGCAATCAAACCGATTGAAAATGCTACAAAAACAGCAATGGAGCTTGCTAAAGGCAATTATGTTGCACGTGCCACTGAATCGAATGCTTATAATAGTATCGAATTAAGCAGAACCATTAATGTTTTGGCGCGAAATTTGCAAGAAATAACAGCAATTCGTGTCATGGAACAAGAACGGTTAAAAACGCTTATTGAGAACATGGGCAGCGCGTTAATCATGATTGACAAGCAAGGAGCCATCTCTCTTGTAAACAAACCGTTCCTAGAAGAATTTGAATTATCTCCTGAAGTAGTTATGGGAAAATTTTATAAAGAAATTCAAGTTCCTGTAGAAGTTGAAAATTTCATCGAAAGCGTATTTATGACAGAAACGCATTCACGTGTTCAAATCGAGTTTTTATCCGGCTTAAAAATGAAAAACTTCAATGTATACGGGGCACCGGTAATTGGAGAGCATGAGCGTTGGTTAGGTATTGTTATTGTTTTTCAAGATATTACTGAACTCAAAAGGTTGGAACAAATCCGTAAAGATTTTGTTGCGAATGTGTCTCATGAGTTACGAACGCCGGTTACTTCGATTAAAGGATTTTCAGAAACATTATTAGATGGTGCTTATAAAGACACGGAAACATTATTATCATTTTTGGAAATCGTCCATACAGAAAGTAATCGACTTGAAATGCTTATTAATGATTTACTCGATTTATCAAATGTCGAACAAAGTGGCTTTAGAGTAAATGCGCAACCTACAGATATGGAAGCTGTTATTAAGCGATCAGTTGAAATGATTCAACCGAAAATCGACGAAAAAACCATTCAGTTAAAATTAGAGATTCAGCCCATTACGGTTTTAGGTGATGCTAACCGATTGATACAAGTTATGATGAACCTGTTGATCAATGCTGTTACATATTCGAGTACGAACACTGAAATCACGATACGGCTCTTTAGAAAAGGTCAGCGAGCCGTCATAAAAGTGGAAGACCAAGGAATTGGTATCGAAAGCTCAGAGATTGGACGATTATTTGAACGTTTTTACCGAGTGGATCGCGCGCGAAGCCGCAATTCAGGCGGTACAGGACTTGGACTATCTATTGTTAAACACTTAATCGAGGCGCATCATGGACAAGTGGAAGTCGACAGCACAGTTGGAGTCGGCACCACTTTTACGATCTATTTGCCTTTGGCTATTTAATTTAGGAGGAAAGCATGGAAACTAAACACCCATTTTTACCGATTATTGTCGGCACAGATATGAACGCGTACAATATGGCCATATCATTTCATGAAGCATATGGCATTAAGCCGATTTTAGTCGGAAAAGAACCTTTATCATTTACTTCATTGAGCACAATTACCGAAACGATTGAATTGCGATCAGAATTAGCAGATGACGCTCAATTTGCAAATATTTTAATGGATATTGCCGATAAGTATAGAGCACCTGGAAAAACGCTTTTACTCGTTGGGACAAATGATCTTTATGTTCGGTTAATTATTGAAAATGCGAAAGTTTTACGTGAGCATTATGTCTTTAATTACATTAATGAAGATTTGATGAATCAGTTGCAAGTCAAAGCTAATTTTTACGAACTTTGTAAAGTTCATGGTATTGATACGCCAACAACTTTCTTCTACGATTGCAACTCAAAAGAGCCATTCCAAGAAGAAATGATGTTCCCGGTAATCATTAAACCGAGTAATGGCATTGAGTACAGCCGAAACAAGTTTGAAGGACAGCAAAAAGTATATAAAGTGGAAAGTCCAAAAGAAATGCATAAAGTAATCCAGCAAATTAAAGCAGGCGGCTACCGCGATGAATTGATCATCCAAGACTATATTCCTGGCGACGATACGTTTATGTGGGATTCAGTAATTTATGCAAACTCTAAAGGGAAAACGCAATTAGTAACTTTTGCACAAGTCGTATTACAAGAACATACTGTGACTGCAATCGGCAACTATACAGCATTAATTACGCGCTTTGATAAAGACATGATGGTCAAATTGCAAAATTTCCTTGAAGCGGTTGGCTATCAAGGATTCGCAAACTTTGATTTGAAATACGATGCACGAGACAAGAAGTTCAAAGTATTTGAAGTGAATATTCGTCAAGGTCGTTCAAGCTATTATGTTACTGCTCTTGGCCATAACATGGCGGAGTATTTTGTGGACGATTTAATTTATCAAACTGAAAAGCCTGTAACGTATTTAAATGAGGATTTCTTATTTACAGTTGTACCAAAAGCAGTTTTACGTAATTTCGTGCACAATAAAGCTGTGCTAAAAGACATTAAACGCCTGATCAAAAAAGGTCAATATGGAAATCCGCTATTTTATAAAAAAGACAAGCATGTAAAACGTAAACTTTATTTGCTAGCGCGCCAGTTTAACTATTATAAAAAATATAAAAACAATCAATGGTAAATTTACAGAAGCTTAACACTAGCTTCATACTTGGGTGTTAAAGTTAAATAGAACCCCCTTCAACCGCATGATTTGAAAAAGAGTCCCTTTCCCAGGACTCTTTTTCTTATATTATGAAACTATTTCACTATCATTCCGTATTACAGATAACAACTCAAAAGGGGGAGCCATTATGACAACAAAAAAATTGCTGGCAGTGATTGGATTGTCTATTGCAGGAATTCTGCTGCTCATCGCAGTTTTTACTTCTTGGTATACAGTAGATGAGTCTGAACAAGCAGTCATCATCACGTTTGGTGTAGCTAATGAAACAATTACTGAAGCAGGCCTACATTTTAAAATGCCGTGGCCAATTCAAAAAGCTGAGATTTTATCAAAAGAAACCTATAGTCTACAATTCGGCTATAACCAAAATGCGGAAGGCGAAATTGTCGCTTTCGACAAAGAAACAAAAATGATTACAGGAGACGAAAACATTGTCTTAACCGATCTTGTCGTTCAGTGGAAAATTACGGATCCGAAAAAATACTTATTTAATGCAGAAGCACCTCAAGACATTTTGCACGATGCCACCTCAGCATCAATTCGCTCGATTATCGGAAACTCGCTAATTGATGACGCATTAACTTCCGGAAAAGCGGAAATCGAAGCTGAAACAAGAGATTTACTCGCTTCTTTAATTGAAAAATACGATATCGGCATTACGGTTTTAGCGGTGAAATTGCAAGATGTGGAACTACCAAACGAAGAAGTGCGTGCGGCTTTTACTAACGTAACAGATGCGCGTGAAACGATGAACACGAAAATTAACGAAGCTAAAAAATACGAAAACCAAAAACGTAACGAAGCCTTAGGTGAAAAAGCAGCAATCAATTCCCGCGCAGAAGGACAAAAAGTAACACGTGTTCAACAGGCAACTGGGGATGTTGCGTTATTTGATAAACTGTTCAAAGAATATGAAAGCAATCCAGAAGTTACAAAACAGCGAATTATTATGGAGACATTGGAAACGGTCTTACCGAACGCCAAATTGTATATTATGAATGACGAAGGCGGCACGATGAAATACTTACCACTTGAAGGCTTACAAACTACAATTCCTCCAGCTGCTGAAAGCACAGAAGGGAGTGGCGACTAATGGAACCCAATAAACCTTTAGGCGAAGTAAAAAAATTCAATCCGTACCAAAGACCAAAAAAGAATAGAGAACCGAAAGACCCGATTGATTTCAAGAAATATTGGAAATTGATTGTTGGCTTGGTTGTCACATTTATTTTGTTATTAATCGTATTGACAAATGTGTATGTTGTGAAGGAAAGTGAGTACCGGGTAGTACGTCAATTTGGTGAAGTGGTGAAAATTCAAGAAGAGCCAGGTATCCAAATGAAAATCCCGTTTATTCAAAGTGTCACAACATTACCGAAATATCAAATGACCTATGATGTGTCTGAAGCAGAGATCAATACAAAAGACAAAAAACGGATCATTATAGATAATTACGCCGTTTGGCATGTAGTCAATCCGCTTGAATTGATTTCAAATGCGGGAACAATTGTCAATGCGGAATCCCGGATGGAAGAATTTATTTATTCGGTAGTTCGTACAGAACTTGGTCAATTAAATTATGATGAAATCATTAACGATGAAAATTCATCTCGAGGTAGTGTTAATGACGCTGTTACAGCGAAAGTAAACGAGCTGCTCGACAAAGACAAATACGGGATTCAAGTAATGGATGTTCGTATTAAACGAACTGATTTACCGGAGGAAAACGAGCAATCTGTATATACGCGGATGATTTCAGAACGTGAATCTACAGCTCAAGAGTATTTGTCTCAAGGGGATGCCAAAAAACGTGAAATGGAAGCGCAAGCAGACCGTGAAGCGCAAGAAGTAATTGCAACGGCTCGCAAAGAAGCTGCATTAATTCAAGCGGAAGGTGAATCTCAAGCTGCTAAAATTTACAACGAATCATTCTCGAAAGACCCAGAATTCTACGAGTTGTATCGTTCGTTAGAATCGTATAAGAAGACAATTGGTGATGATACGGTTATTATATTGCCATCAGATTCACCATATGCAGATATCTTATCTGGTAATTTTAATTAAGGTCGAGGCCGTCATTTCTCTTCTATTTGCCCGCGTGGTAAAATAAAGGGAATGACGGCTTTTTTATGGAAGGGGTAATTTTTGTGGCAAAGAAAATACTTTTATTAGATGGGAATAGTTTGGCGTATCGCGCATTTTTTGCTTTACCACTATTAACTAATGAAAACGGCATTCACACGAATGCAGTATACGGATTTACCATGATGCTTCAAAAAATACTCGATGAAGAACAACCTACACATATGATTGTGGCTTTTGATGCCGGAAAAACAACTTTCCGCCACAAAACATTTAGCGAATACAAAGGTGGCAGACAAAAAACACCACCTGAATTATCGGAACAATTTCCTTACCTCCGCAAATTGATCGATGCTTATGGGATCAAACGCTACGAATTAGAAAATTATGAAGCAGATGACATCATCGGTACTTTGAGTTTAGAAGCTGAGCGGGAAGGCGATGAAGTTGTCGTTATTTCTGGCGATAAAGATTTAACACAATTAGCATCTCCTACAACGACAGTTTACATTACACGAAAAGGCATTACAGATATCGAAAAATATACAGTTGAGCATATTAAAGAAAAATACGGCTTAACGCCTCTTCAAATTATTGATATGAAAGGCCTTATGGGCGATGCTTCGGATAACATTCCAGGTGTACCAGGTGTAGGAGAAAAAACTGCGCTGAAATTATTAGCGGCACACGGGTCAGTTGAAGGCGTTTATGAAGCAATCGAACAACAAAAAGGCAAGATGAAAGAAAAGTTAATTGCTAATGAAGATTTAGCTTATATTAGTAAGCAACTCGCGACAATTGAACGACAAGCTCCAATAGAAATTAAAATCGATGAATTAGGTTACTCTGGACCAGATCAAGACGAGTTAATTAAAGTGTGGAAAGAACTTGCGTTTAAATCGTTACTTGAAAAAATGGAGTACACCGCAGAAGAAACGGTAAAAGAAGAGTTGGAATTTGAGGTGCTGACAAAGATTGACCCATCTATCTTAAAAGATGAAATGGCAGTTCATCTTGAACTTTACGATGATCACTATCATAGTTGTGATTTGCTAGGTGTGTCGCTTGCGAGTGAAACCGATACGTATGTTATTCCGATGAATGTTGTGGAGCAGTCAGAAGAGTTTCATGCATGGTGCAAAGATTCGACAAAGAAAAAATTCATGTCGGACTCTAAAGCAGCAACGGCAGCATTTTTACGATTCGGCGTTGAACTCAAAGGCGTTGATTTCGATTTAATGTTAGGAGCTTATATCGTCAATCCATCATTAACGTACACTGATATGGCGAGTATTGTTCAAGAATATGGTTATACCGATGTGTCGACCAATGAACAAGTCTACGGCAAAGGTGCTAAAAAGAAAGTTCCAGAAGATGCTGTTTTACATGAACATATCGCTAGAAAAGCACGAACCATCTGGAAAGTCCGCCCACTCATTATGGAAAAGCTTGAAGAAAACGAGCAATTTGATTTATACGATAAATTAGAGTTGCCATTAGCAACCGTTTTGGGGCAAATGGAATCTCTTGGTGTAATGGTAAACCGTGACCAATTAGTAGATATGGGCAAAGAGTTGTCTCATAAGTTAGAGAAAATCGAGAGTGATATCCACGGGTTAGCAGGACAAGAGTTTAATATCAATTCACCAAAACAATTAGGTGTTATTTTGTTTGAAAAACTAGGGTTACCGCCTCTAAAGAAAACAAAGACCGGTTATTCAACAGCAGCAGATGTTCTAGAAAAATTAGAAGGACAGCATGAAATTATTTCCTATATATTAATGTATCGTCAATTAGGTAAACTATTGTCTACTTATATTGAAGGTTTATTAAAAGAAATCCACGAAGATGGAAAAATTCATACACGCTTTCAACAAGCACTCACAACAACAGGTCGATTAAGTTCGATCAATCCGAACTTGCAAAATATTCCAGTGAGACTTGAAGAAGGGCGTAAAATCCGTAAAGCTTTTGTCCCATCAGAGCCAGGATGGGTAATGGTGGCGGCAGATTATTCCCAAATTGAATTACGTGTACTTGCGGATATGTCAGAAGATGAACGTTTAGTGCAAGCATTCAAAGACGATCGTGATATTCATACGACGACGGCGAGTGATGTTTTCCATGTAGCAGAAGAAGAAGTAACAGGAGACATGCGCCGAGCGGCTAAAGTTGTTAACTTTGGAATTGTTTATGGCATTAGTGATTACGGTTTGTCTCAAAATTTAAATATACCTCGTAAAGAAGCAGCGGCTTTTATTGAGCGTTATTTTACGAGCTTCCCGGGTGTAAAAAGCTATATGACAAACATTGTAGCTGATGCAAAACGCGACGGCTTTGTCACTACCTTAATGAATCGTCGCCGTTATTTACCAGACATCACAAGTTCGAACTTTAACTTAAGAAGCTTTGCTGAACGTACAGCGATGAATACACCGATTCAAGGCAGTGCAGCAGATATTATTAAAAAAGCCATGATTGATATGGATGCAGCGTTAGAGCGCGAGGGACTACAAGCCCGCATGCTTTTACAAGTACACGATGAATTGATTTTTGAAGCACCCCCTGAAGAATTAGATCAATTGATGAAATTAGTACCAGAGGTTATGGAAAACGCAGTGAAATTAAGTGTGCCATTAAAAGTGGACATTGCCCACGGTTCTACTTGGTACGATACTAAATGATAGGAGGGCACCGAGATGCCTGAACTTCCAGAAGTCGAAGGAGTTGTTCGGCAAATCCGCCCTGTTTCGATTGGTAAAAAAATTGAGGCTGTAGCGGTGTCGGACGTCATCCGCTTATCGAAAGAAAATGGCAAAGAAGCCATTATTAAACGATTAGAAACTGATCGTTTTATCGAAAATATAACAGGTGCACAAATTGTTCATGTAGAACGTCGCAGCAAATATATTTATTTTACGTTACGAAAAGACAATGAATTTTTACTTGTAAATCATTTGGGAATGTCTGGAGCTTGGTTCTATGTTGACCAGCTCCAGTCCATTCCGGAGGATAAATTTCGACGTCATGTTCATATTGTGTTGACTTTAAGTGATGGCAATTTGTTGGCGTTTTCAGACATTCGTCGTTTTGGTGAAATGCGGGTATTGCAAGAAGAAGGAGATTTTCCACCGCTACTATTAATGGCGCCTGAACCTTTTGATGATGGCGCACTTGAGCATTTTCTTGCAATGGCAGAAAGCTCGAAATACAACAATAAAGCAATTAAGGAAATCATTATGGATGGGCAAATTATTTCTGGCTGCGGCAATATATACGCTACAGAAGCGCTCTTTAAAATGAAAATTCATCCGAAACGTGCTGCTAGTCGCATTAGCCGGAAGCGGAAAATAGAATTGTTCAAATCGATTGTTGCTATTTTGCTCGAGAGTATTAGAGCGGGTGGCAGTACAATTTCAGATTACCGCGATATAAACGGTGAATCAGGCAACATGCAAGACCGTTTTGGAATGTATGGCAAAAAACAATGCACAAATTGCGGTACAGATACAAAGACCTTAAAAATTGGCGGTCGGGCTTCTGTTTATTGCCCGACATGTCAGAAATGAGGACAAACAATGATTATTGGATTGACAGGCAGTATTGCCAGTGGAAAAAGCACAGTATCCGAAATGTTGAAAAATGAAGGATATCCGATTATTGATGCGGATCTCGTGGCTAGACTAGTTGTAGAACCAGGTACAGAAACGCTTGAGCAAATTAGACAAGCGTTTGGATCTGAGGTTATAAGTGTAGACGGCACAATGAATCGTGCAAAAGTGGGCGAAATCATTTTCAATGATCCAGTTAGCCGTAAAACTTTAAATGATATTATTCATCCAGCAATTCGACAAGAAATGCTCAAGCAACGATATGAGTTGCTTGAGCAAGGTTTTAAAACCATTATTATGGACATTCCATTATTATTCGAAAGTCGCTTGCAATATTTAGTAGATAAAATCTTAGTTGTCAGCGTTACTGAAGAAAATCAGTTGAAACGATTAGTAGAAAGAAATGGCTTTACTGAAAAAGAAGCAAGAGCTCGCATTAATTCTCAATTGCCGATGTCTGTGAAAGAAGATGGCGCAGATGCAGTGATTTACAATAACGGAAGTTTAGAAGAAACTAGTCAACAATTAATGCGAATTTTAGTTAGTTGGCAAGCCGCTTCTCAAAAAGAATAAAAGATATGTTTTAAAGGTTCTCTAAATAAGCAATTGTGTTATACTATATTAGAAATTAAAAACATAAGTATAACTTAATTACAAACGGAGGATTCCTACATGACAGTTTCTATTGCAATTAACGGGTTTGGCCGTATTGGCCGTATGGTTTTCAGACAGGCGATATTGATGGATGATGTCACAATTACAGCAGTCAACGCCTCATATCCAGCTGAGACCCTTGCGCATTTGATTAAGTATGACACAAATCACGGTACCTTCTCGGGGGACGTATCTTCTGAAGAAGATGCTTTAATTGTTAACGGGAAACGAGTTCAATTGGTTAGTGAACGCGACCCTTTGAATCTGCCATGGAAAGAAATGGGCATTGATATTGTCATTGAAGCGACTGGTAAATTCAATTCTCGCGAAAAAGCAGCGCTTCATTTAGAAGCTGGAGCTAAAAAGGTGATCTTAACAGCACCTGGTAAACAAGAAGATATCACAATTGTTATGGGTGTTAACGATGACAAATTGGATATTGAACATCATGATGTTATTTCAAATGCTAGCTGCACTACAAACTGTTTAGCGCCTGTTGTTAAAGTGTTAAATGACAAATTTGGTATTGAAAACGGTTTAATGACAACGATTCATTCGTATACAAACGATCAACAAAATTTGGATAACCCGCATAAAGATCTTCGTCGCGCTCGTGCTTGTGCTCAATCGATCATCCCTACTTCTACGGGTGCCGCGAAAGCGCTATCATTAGTATTGCCGGAATTGCAAGGGAAGCTTCACGGTATGGCATTAAGAGTGCCAACGCCAAATGTCTCATTAGTTGATTTAGTTGTAGACTTAGAGACAGCGGTTACAATTGAAGAAGTAAATCAAGCTTTTGAAGAAGCTTCTGAAAATGGTTTAGCAGGAATCTTAGAATTGACGATGGAGCCTTTAGTATCTGTAGACTTTAACAGCAACGCCAGTTCAGCAATTGTGGATGGATTATCGACAATGGTGATTGGCGAGCGCAAAGTGAAAGTATTGGCTTGGTATGATAATGAATGGGGCTATTCTGCTCGTGTGATTGATTTAACTAAAAAAGTAGCAAATGCGATGATCTTAGTATCAAAATAATATAATTGCCCTATATCTCCCCGTTTAAAGGGAGATATAGGGTTTTTTCTTATGGTTTTTTTGAGAGAGATTGAGAATTAATAAGATATTATTATTGCATTTACAATAAATACGTTTTATACTATGATTCGTAGTTGAAAAACGACTACCACTTCTGACTTTCCATCAAAGCAACTAGGAATTAGGAGCGTAAGATTTTTTATTCACATGACTGCTTAAAGGGTTAGGATCTCTTTGGACTAACTTTCCCCCGTGGTAGTCAACTTTGAATATTTTGCGCAAAAACCAAAATGATATCAAAGGGGGAAAACGAACCATGGAAACAATGGGACGTCACGTAATTGCAGAACTTTGGCAGTGTGATTTTGACAAATTAAACGATATGGATTTTATCGAACAAACTTTTGTTGATGCAGCACTTAAATCTGGAGCTGAAGTAAGAGAGGTAGCTTTTCACAAATTTGCACCACAAGGTGTTAGCGGAGTTGTGATTATCTCAGAATCTCACTTAACCATCCATAGCTTCCCAGAACATGGCTATGCGAGTGTAGATGTATACACTTGCGGCGATCTAGATCCGACTATTGCAGCGGAATATATCGCAGAAGCACTAGGTTCAACATCACGCGAGCTTGTAGAAATACCACGCGGTATGGGACCAGTAAGTGTTGAAAAATCCAAAGTTTCAGTAACTGTATAATCCATTTAACCAAAAACACGTAAGCAGAGGATAAAATCCTCTGCTTTTTCTATTTTTCTAAGGAATTTTTGTTATACTATATACACTAGATAGAGAAGTTAGGGAGATGTAGAAATGAAATGTCCTGCTTGCCAACATAACGGCACACGCGTTGTCGATTCAAGGCCAATAGATGAAATGAAGTCAATCAGAAGAAGAAGAGAATGCGAAGCTTGCGGATACCGCTTTACCACTTTTGAAAAGGTGGAGGAGATGCCACTGATTGTCGTCAAAAAAGATGGCTCGCGTGAAGAGTTTAGCCGCGAAAAAGTTTTACGCGGATTAATTCGTGCGTGTGAAAAGCGGCCGGTATCTTTAGAAGAGCTGGAAGAAGTTGTCTTTACAATTGAAAAAGACCTTCGACGAGAAGGCAATCCAGAAGTAAAATCTGAAGAAGTTGGGGAATTGGTGATGAACCGATTAGCCACTATTGATGAAGTAGCATATGTTCGCTTTGCATCGGTATATCGCCAGTTTAAAGATATTACTGTTTTTATCGATGAACTAAAGGATTTGCTAAACAAAGGTCCAGAAGGCAAGAAAATCGATTGAGGTGGTAACTTATGACTGCGTATTATAAAGAGTTGCAGCCTGCTGATCCATATCGTATTCGGTTGCCTTATCCATTTTCAAATTACGATCGGCAACTTTTAACGCTATTGTATCAACCGATGATTGGTGCAGAGGCAATAGCGTTGTATTTAACTTTATGGGCCGAAGGCGAAGCATCCCGAGAAGAAACGACTCATTATACATTAATGAACACATTAGGAAATCCAATTGCAAAAATTTTCGATGCCAGAATTCAGCTAGAGGCTATCGGATTGTTGAAAACATATAGGAGTAATGAAGGCGATCGCTCTTTTATTTATGAGTTGTGCCCGCCGCTCGACCCAAAAACCTTTTTTATGGATCCTTTATTGTCGATGTTTTTGTTTAGTAAAATTGGCGAGTCCTCCTATAGAAGAGTACGCAATCGCTTTTTGGTGTATACAGAAATTTCGGCAGATTATGAAGAAGTATCCCGTACTTTTACAGACATTTTTCAGCCAGTACATGCAAAAGCAGGCTATCCATCCGTCAAAAAAGATTTACAAGAACGCAAAAAAGGTAAGTATGAAGCGGATTCGGAATTTGATTTCGATTTACTTAGACAAGGTTTATCTGAGCAATTAGTGCCTAAGAAAGTATTAACCGCAACGATAAAAGAATTTATAACAAAACTGTCTTATTTATATAGTTGGGGACCACTAGAAATGCAGAAGGTCATTTTATTAGCAATTGAAGACGATTATAAATTGACGGTAGAAGGTTTGAAAAAATCTGCTTCTGAGTATTATAAATTAACAGTATCTACGACAGCACCGCAACTTGTTCAAATGCATAAACCAGCAGAAAAGCAAGAAGGTGCAGTTGAAACACCAAAAACTAAACAAGACGAATTACTCGTTTATTTGGAAACTGCTCCACCGATTCAAGTATTACGTGATATTGCGAACGGCAGTGAACCTTTACCGGCGGATGTTGAACTGGCCAATCAATTGGTCATAACACATGGCATGAAGCCAGCAGTTGTCAATGTGCTCTTGCAATATGTATTGTTGCGCACTGATATGAAACTAACAAAAGCATATGTAGAGAAAATTGCTTCGCATTGGTTACGTAAGGGCGTGACAACGGCCAAGGAAGCGATGGAAATAGCCCGAGTCGAGCACACCCAGTACATGAAGTGGAAATCAGAAGGTTCTCCTACAACTGTAGCGAAACCGTTTACTGGAAATGGAAATCGGAAACCGGTGCGCGAAGAAAAACTACCGGAATGGTTCCATAAAAAAGACGATGTACCTGTTGCTAAAACAGAGCCAAGAAACGAAAGTCTGGAAATAGAAAAACAAAAACTTCTTGCGAAACTTGCGCTGAAGAAAGGAAAAGGTGGTTAAATGGAACCGATTCGCGAAACATTAAAACGTGTGGTCAATGCACCTGCTTTTTCTGAGCGCTATAGTGAAATGCGTAAAGAAGTATTGGCTCATCCTGGCGTCCAAAAATTTCTTGGAGATCATGCTGAAGAAATTGATGCCCCGACAATTGATCGAGGGCTCGGAAAATTGTATGAATATATCGACCAATCCCATGACTGCAATAAATGCCCTAGCTTAGATGGCTGCATTAATCATTTAAAAGGCTTTGAACCAAATTTAGTGCTAGAACGTGGAACGATTGGGATTTCTTATACAAAATGTCGATTGAAAGAATCAAATGACAATAAACGTCATGCTTCATCTTTGATCCATAGCATGTATATGCCAAAAGAAGTAATGCAAGCAACACTTGATGGCTTTGATTTAGATGACAGTCGTATGGAAGCATTTCGTGCAGTTGGTGATTTTCTAGACAAGGCAACAGGCCCTGACAATTTACCTGAAAAAGGATTATATCTTTTTGGCCAATTTGGTATTGGGAAATCGTATTTATTGAGCGCAGTCGCTAATGAGCTTGCTGAAATTAATGTCAAATCGGTACTTGTTTTTGTTCCGGAATTTATGCGTGAAATGAAACAAGCGATTGGCGATCAAACTTTGCAAGAAAAAGTGGATTACGTGAAGAAAGCAGATGTGTTAATGCTCGATGATATTGGGGCAGAAGCGATGTCGAGTTGGACGCGTGATGAAGTGCTCGGAACAATTCTTCATTACCGTATGTCGGAAAAGCTTCCGACGTTTATGTCGTCTAATTTTAGTTATTCTGAACTTGAATACCATTTAACGTATTCACAGCGTGGCGAAAAAGAGGATTTAAAAGCAGCGCGCATTATGGAACGTATTCGTGCGCTAACGACACCAGTAAAACTCGATGGACGTAACCGACGAAATTAACGGCAGAACTATTGCCTTTTGGAACAATTCGGTTTATAGTAGTAACAATCGAACCAAGATTTTACATGCCTTGACAAGGACATGAGCGAACTTATACGACTTTCAGAGAGAGAAGCCTTGGCTGTGAGCTTCTTAAGTAACGTTTTTTCGCTTACCCCCTTTGAGCAGCAACTGTGAACAGTTTCTAACTAGCAGTTGACGGTACCGGCCCGTTAGCCGATGCAGAGCTTCTTTCAATATGGATCTTTCCATATTGAAATGAAGAAGGGTGGAACCACGAGCTAAAGCTTCGTCCCTTTTGGGATGGGGCTTTTTTCTGTGGAAAAAAAGAAAAGAACGTTTTAACTGAACAAAAGTGAACTTATATATGGAGCGAGCCAGCGGAGTCTCTTGCGAAATATGGGCAGCAGAATTCTTCTGTAGTTCACTTTTATTCAAGTTAATAAAGAAACGTCTACCAGACCCTGTGGTTTAGACATTTCACTAGAGATAATCAAAAGGAGAGATTGGCATGGCAGACATGATTCAACTAACATTCCCTGATGGAGCGGTAAAAGAATTTGAGCAAGGCGTAACAACTGAAGAGATTGCACAATCTATCAGCCCAGGACTGCGTAAAAAAGCATTGGCTGGTAAAGTAGGCGACAGTTTAGTCGATTTACGTACACCTTTGACTGAAGATGGGGAAATCGCCATCGTGACACCTGAATCAGATGAAGCATTGGAAATTTTGCGTCACAGCAGTGCGCATGTATTAGCTCAAGCGATCAAACGCATGTACCCAGATGCCAAACTTGGTATTGGTCCAGTAATTGAACATGGTTTTTATTACGATATCGACACAGATACAGCGATCACTTCAGAAGACTTGCCATTGATTGAAAAAGAAATGAAGAAAATTGTTAATGAAAACGTTGAAATAATTCGCCATGACGTGACACGTGCAGAAGCACAAGAACGTTTTGCGGCAATCGAAGATCCTTACAAATTAGAGCTTCTTGAAGCGATTCCTGAAGGCGACCAAGTTTCGATTTACGAGCAAGGCGACTTTTTCGATCTTTGCCGTGGTGTTCACGTACCATCTACTGGTAAATTAAAAGAATTTAAATTACTAAGTGTAGCTGGTGCTTATTGGAGAGGGAACAGCGACAACAAAATGCTTCAACGTATTTACGGTACTGCCTTTTTCAAAAAAGAAGACTTAAAAGCGCATCTTGAAATGCTTGAAGAAGCAAAAGAGCGCGACCACCGTAAAATCGGAAAAGAATTGAATTTATTCATGAACTCTCAAAAAGTAGGCCAAGGCTTGCCGATGTGGCTTCCTAAAGGTGCAACAATTCGCCGTATTATCGAGCGTTATATTGTTGATAAAGAAGAACGTCTAGGCTACGATCACGTTTATACGCCGGTAATGGGTAGCGTGGAATTATATAAAACAAGCGGACATTGGGATCATTACCAAGATGATATGTTCCCTGTGATGAAAATGGACAATGAAGAATTGGTATTACGTCCAATGAACTGCCCACATCATATGATGATCTTTAAACAAGGTATTCATTCGTACCGTCAAATGCCAGTTCGTATCGCGGAACTTGGTTTGATGCATCGTTATGAAATGTCCGGTGCATTATCAGGACTTCAGCGTGTTCGTGGAATGACGTTAAACGATGCGCATTTATTTGTTCGTCCAGACCAAATTAAAGAAGAGTTTAAACGTGTTGTGAATTTAATTGTTGAAGTTTACAAAGATTTTAATATTAATGATTATTCGTTCCGCTTGTCTTACCGCGACCCAGAAGACAAAGAAAAGTATTTTGATGACGACGCGATGTGGAACCGTGCACAAGCAATGTTAAAAGAAGCAATGGATGAATTGGATGTTGACTATATTGAAGTAGAAGGCGAAGCAGCATTTTACGGACCGAAAGTTGATGTTCAAGTGAAAACGGCTCTTGGAAAAGAAGAAACATTGTCGACTGTTCAATTAGACTTTCTTCTACCAGAACGTTTTGAGTTATCGTATATTGGCGAAGATGGCAAGCAACACCGTCCAGTCGTTATTCACCGCGGTGTCGTTTCCACAATGGAGCGTTTTGTCGCGTTCTTGATCGAAGAATATAAAGGGGCATTCCCGACATGGCTTGCACCTGTTCAAGTTGAGCTGATCCCCGTATCGCTAGATGTGCATAGTGCGTATACAAAAGAACTTCAAGAAAAACTACAGTCTCACAAAATTCGCGTAGACATTGATGAGCGTGATGAAAAACTGGGCTATAAGATTCGCGAAGCGCAAATGCAAAAAGTACCGTACATGCTAGTTATCGGTGACAAAGAGGTAGAAGACGGTTCTGTAAATGTTCGTAAATACGGCGAACAGAAATCAGAAAGTATGCCGTTTGAAGACTTTGTAAAACTGGTTCAAAGCGAACTTCGTTAATCAGCTTGACAGTGTTTGTTACACATGATATTATGAATAAGGTTATAGAATACTTATATGTGCAAGCAGGAGCACCCGCTTCTCACCTGATCGACCGATTGTTGGCAGGTATACACGATTGACTTTTACACGCAGAAAGACGCGTGTTGTCATATTTGCGGGTGAACCTCTCTGGTTCACCCGCTTTTGTTTTGATCGGAACCCTGTAAACCGGTTCGGCCGGTTCACACATTTAAGCTATTCGCGACACTATCCGGAGGTGGATTACTATTAGCAAAGACATTAATGTAAATGACGGTATTCGTGCACGTGAGTTGCGAGTTATTGATCAAAACGGTGAACAACTTGGCATCAAAACACGTATCGAAGCACTTGAAATTGCAGCTCGTGTCAACTTGGATCTTGTTCTTGTGGCTCCTCAAGCTAAGCCGCCGGTTGCTCGAATCATGGACCATGGTAAATTCAAGTTTGAGCAGCAGAAGAAAGATCGTGAAATCCGTAAAAATCAGAAAGTGATTATCGTTAAAGAAGTACGCTTAAGCCCTTCAATTGACGATCACGATTTCAACACGAAACTTCGCAATGCGATCAAGTTCCTTGAAAAAGGCGACAAAGTGAAAGCTTCTATTCGTTTTAAAGGCCGTGCGATTACGCACAAAGAAATTGGACAACGTGTACTTGAACGTTTCGCAGAAGCGTGCAAAGAAGTTGCAACAGTTGAGCAGCGCCCGAAAATGGATGGTCGCAGCATGTTCTTGATGCTTGCACCAGTTAACGAAAAAGAATAAGAGATCATTGTTTAGGAGGAATTCGAAATGCCGAAAATGAAAAGCCATAGCGGTGCATCAAAACGTTTCAAAAAAACGGGTACTGGTAAAGTAAGACGCCACAGCTCACACACTAGCCACTTATTCGCAAACAAATCTACAAAGCAAAAGCGTAAACTTCGTAAAGGGAAACTTGTTTCTTCAGGCGACTTGAAACGCATCAAATCATTAATCTATAACATGAAATAAACCGTAACAAAAAATCGAATTTTTTATATTCAGCAGGAGGTAATGTGATATGCCACGCGTAAAAGGTGGAACAGTGACGCGTCAGCGTCGTAAAAAGGTCATTAAATTAGCAAAAGGTTATTATGGTGCAAAGCACATCCTTTTCAAAGTAGCAAACCAACAGGTAATGAAGTCAGGTAACTATGCTTACCGTGACCGTCGTAACAAAAAACGTGATTTCCGTAGACTTTGGATCACACGTATCAACGCAGCAGCTCGTATGAACGAAATTTCATACAGCCGCCTTATGCACGGATTAAAAGTTGCTGGTATCGACATCAACCGTAAAATGCTAGCTGAAATCGCTGTATCTGATGCAGCTGCATTCACAGCATTGGTTGACCAAGCGAAAAAAGCAGTAACTAAGTAATAAAAGCGAAAGTGCCTGTTCAGACCCGACAGGCTTAAGACGGACCACCGAAGCGGCGCTTTTTGCCGCACAGGTGGGTTGACTTAAGTCCCGAGGGTCTAGGCATTGCAGCTAGATAATAAAAGCGAAAGTGCCTGTTCATCGCAGTCCATAGACATCACACAACTAGAAAGCTGCAATGCATAGGCATTTAACGCTACAATAAAAAAGACTGACGATTTTTCGTCAGTCTTTTCTTATGGGGGAAAATCCAATGTTTTTGATTATCTTTGTATATATGGCAATCTTGACAGTCATGGCTTTTGTTATGATGAAAATCGATAAACACCAAGCGCAAAACCGTGGTCAACGAATCCCTGAGAAAAACTTATGGACAGTCGCCATATTCGGTGGCGGAATTGGTGCGTATCTTGGCATGATGGCATTTCGTCATAAAACAAAACACACCAATTTTCGCATCGGATTTTTAGTATTAGCTCTACTCGATGGTGCATTTTTAATTTGGAGTTATCAAAACTTCTTATAAATTAAGGAATTATTCTTCTTGTTTCATCAGGCGTTCAATGGGATTTTTCCAGCTGATATGAGCTTCTGGATAATTCATCAAAATTTCTTTTTCAAGAAAGCGGAAATCTTCTTTTGTAAAGCCTTGCAATTGATCAGGATCTGCAACCCATACAAAAATCGAAACGACTTCAAAAGATTGTTCAGTCGTACCAAGGTATTTCTCACCTTCAAACAACACGCCGCGAAGTGAGATGAAAAAGTTTTTCTGAACATTTTTCACATCGTCTAAAAAATAATAATTTCCTGCTTCAAGAGCGGCATCCAATTTCCTTTTCGGATCCACGATATAACGGATCAATCGATAAAATAAATAAATGATTAATGCCAATACAATGAGGCGTATAAGAAAAGCCATTTGAATTACCTCCTGTCTACATATTTCTATAGTTAGTATACGAGTTGAAAGTCGTTAAGTTTCACGATTTAATAGAATAAAGGGGAGATTTGTATGAAATTACAAGAATTGTTCAAAATGCAGGAAGAACTCGATCGTTTTATTCAATCAAATCAGAATATCAATGAAGATGTATTTCGCAAGAAAGGTTTAGCTTTATTAGTAGAGCTAGCAGAACTGGCAAATGAAACACGCTGCTTTAAATTTTGGAGCACTAAAGGCGCGTCAGAACGATCTGTCATACTAGAAGAGTATGTGGATTCTATCCATTTCTTATTGTCGCTCGGCATTGAAAAAAACTTGGACACGTTGGAAAATTGGCCAGACCCAATAGCAGAAAAAGAGCTTACGGAATTATTTCTCCGCACGCAAAAAGCCATTCAAGAATTTCTTGAAAATTACTCAATGTCTAATTACATGGAAGTATGGAGTTGTTACGGCGGATTAGCACGTGCGCTTGAATTTAATTATGAAGAAGTGCTTGATGCGTATATTCAAAAAAACAAAACCAATTACAATCGTCAACATGATGGGTACTAATAAACGAATGTTTTGATAATTGGTAGAAATTCCTTTATAATAAACAAGCAATGAATTATTTAGGAGGTCGAAATAATGACGAAATTAGATGAAACACAATTAATGTTAAAAGAATTGACTGATGCGAATGGCATTCCCGGAAATGAACGCCAGTCACGCGAGGTCATGAAGAAATACATAGAACCATATGCGGATTCAATCGAAACAGACGGTCTTGGAAGCTTGATTGCCAAAAAAGAGGGTTTGGCTGACGGACCCAAAATTATGGTAGCGGGTCATTTAGATGAAGTTGGCTTTATGATCACGCAAATTGATGAAAAAGGCTTTTTGAAATTCCAACCAGTAGGCGGCTGGTGGTCACAAGTTATGTTAGCGCAACGCGTGACGATTACAACTCGTAACGATAAAGAAATTACAGGTGTCATTGGATCAAAGCCACCGCATATTTTAACACCTGAAGCACGCAAAAAACCTGTCGAAATTAAAGATATGTTTATCGATATCGGCGCATCGTCTCGTGAAGAAGTAAAAGAATGGGGCATTACGCCAGGCGATATGGTAACTCCATATTTTGAATTTACGGTTATGAACAACGACAAATTATTGATGGCAAAAGCTTGGGATAACCGTATCGGTTGTGCGATTGCAATTGACGTCTTAAAAGGACTTAAAGGTGTTGACCATCCGAACGTAGTTTACGGAGTAGGCACTGTTCAAGAAGAAATCGGCTTGCGTGGCGCTAAAACAGCGACTGCTAAAATTCAGCCAGATATCGGTTTTGCAGTAGACGTTGGCATTGCTGGGGACACGCCGGGAATCACGAGCAAAGAATCGAATAGCAAAATGGGCGATGGCCCGCAATTATTACTTTTCGATGCTTCTATGGTTTCTCACCGCGGTCTACGTGAACTTGTGGTCGACACGGCTGAAGAAGCAGGCATTCCGTATCAATTTGAAACAATCGCAGGCGGCGGAACTGACGCTGGATCGATTCACTTAACAGCAAACGGTGTTCCAGCACTAGCGATCGGTGTAGCTACTCGCTATATTCACTCGCACGCAGGAATTCTGCACCGCGACGATTATGAAAACGCAGTAAAGTTAATCATCGAAGTCATCAAAAAACTCGACAAAGACACAGTCGCTCGTATTACATTCGAATAAAAATAGAGAACCCTTCGCTTAGGCGAAGGGTTTTTTGTGTTTTGCAAACAAAGTGCCGTTTAGCGCAAATAAACTTCCGCTCGCCGCAAACAAAGCGCGAGATAGCGCAAACAACGGTGTGTATCCCGCAAACAATCTCGTTCATCGCGCAAACAATTAAAGGTTTTTCGCTTTTCGCTTGCGAAAAGCATCCATCTAGAGATTTTCAGGTTTTAAAAAGAATGCTATACTCTATTTATTCTGATAGGAGGTGCTCTATGCACAGAAAAGAACTCGTTTTACTGTCTCAAACATAGTCGCTCGAAAGACTGTTATACCGCTTGCCTGAACATCATCCACAACGCCAATTTCTACAAGTCGAGTTATATCGAAGTGCTGCTGGAGAACGAGGGGAAACAAGGCTAGCGCGGAAGTTGGTGGAATTTAGTCCAGAAGAAAACTACCGCTTTTTGCAGAATGTTTGCTTGTCACTTGGCGAATGGAAAATTCAAATAGACGGCTTATTGCTGACAGAACGTGGCGCGATTATTGTGGAATCGAAAAACATTAGTGGACAGCTTTATTTTGATCATCAAACAGGCGAATTTGCTCGGACAGACATAGAAGGCCAACGCACGGTAATGGAAGATCCTACAATTCAATTAAATAAAAACATTCGCTTTCTAACGAAATTTTTTAAAATGAATAAAATCCAGTTACCGATCAAAGGTATTGTTGTATTTACATCTAAACAATGTGAATTTATTACGAAACCTCAAAATAGCGTTGTCTGTAAAACGTATCAATTGATTGACCATTTATTTCACATACTCAACTCTTTCCCCGACATGAATACCCAACCCAATTTATCGAAAATCGATAAACTTCTTCAAAAACATCAAACCCCTTATAAGCGGCTTCCTTTATGTCAGCTATACACTATAGCTTTTGCTGAACTAAAGCCCGGTATTTTTTGTGCGAGTTGTAAAAATCATCGAATGTTCCGGAAATATCGGTGCGGCTGGATGTGCGAGTTGTGCCAAACAGTAGATCTACATGCATTTGAAACGACGGTTCAGGAATATTTTTCACTCGTCCATACTCAACTAAGCAATAAGCAGTTAAGGCAGTTTTGTAATATTGATTCTCCATTTGTGGCGTCTCGCTTGTTGTCAACTTTTGATTTTGAGATTGCCGGTGCATTACGCAACCGGACCTATCAATTGAAGAATAAAGATTAGCTTTTCACTCCGGTGAGAAGCTTTTTTTGTGTTTTGCAAACAAAGCAAGGAATTGCGCAAACAAACTTTCACTCGCCGCAAACAAAGCAAGGGATTGTACAAACAACACTCTCTATGCCGCAAATAAAGCCGCATATGCCGCAAATAAAGAGTCATAGACCACTAGGTGCGTACTCGTTTAAAACTCCCAGAGCATTATTATTCTTTCGAAACTAGCTTTTCACTCAAGTGAGAAGCTTTTTTTGAGTTTTGCAAACAAAGGAGCGTATTGCGCAAACAAACTTTCGCTCGCTGCAAACAAAACGCGAGATAGCGCAAACAACGATCTCTATCCCGCAAATAAACTCGTTCACTCCGCAAATAAAGTCTCGTAAAACAAATTAATGTACATAATAATTGACTTAATGTTAAGTAAAGTGTACATTATGTTATATAAACCGAACATGAAAAAGGAAGGATGAAGCAGATGCTTAAAAATCGAGTGAAAGAACTTAGGGCTCGGTACGGCTTCACACAAAGCGATCTCGGCAAGCAAGTGGATGTCACGCGACAAACGATTGCTTTTATTGAAAAAGGAGAGTTTTCACCTTCGATTACCCTTTCGCTTAAACTAGCAAAAGCGTTGCAAACCAACGTCAACGACTTATTTTGGTTAGAGGAGGACGATGAACATGAAAAATGATTTTCGGATGCAGTACCCACTGTGGATGATGGGGTTTATCGGTGTGTTAGGAATTTTCTTATTCGGAGTCAATTCACCAATGACAAGCGATATCATCCTTACTGAAAATGAACAAAGCATACTGGTTGAATATGGTGTCGTGCAAGGATTTATTATTTTAGGGTCAATCTTAGTGTATCTCTTGATGCTGTTTGTTTTTTATATGAAGATGAGACGCCATAACAAAATGAATCCGACACAAAAAATTCCTTCTTTTGCTATTCGCCCACCCGAATATTTAGAACAGGATGAAGGTATGACGCATATTACGCGCATGGCTTCACAAAAAGTGTACACCTTTATGACATGGAGTTTACCGGCGTTAGCGGTATTTGCTATGTTTTCACCGTTACCAAGAATTTATACAGTGCTCACTATATTGATTGTCGCTTTCTTGCAATACGTCATTTACTACAAAGCAATCCGCGCGCATTTGAAGGAGGAACCCGAATGATTTATGAATACATTCTTGTCTTTTTAGGAGCGGCAATTCCTTGGTTTGAAATCGCCTTAGTCATTCCGCTTGGCATTGTTTGGGGCTTATCTCCTTTTTGGGTAATGATGTTAGCGTTTATCGGCAATATGGTAACGGTGTTGGCATTGATCGTTGGATTTGACCGTTTCAAGGTATGGTATAACAAACGTCAAGAAGCTAAAGGCAAAACTACCAACAAAAAAAGCGAACGCGCCAAACAGATTTGGAATCGGTACGGCTTACCAGGCCTTGCCATGCTCGGACCCATTTTAATCGGTACGCATATTGCCGCGTTTATCGGAATGACGCTAGGTGCGACAAAAAAGAATACGACTGTTTGGCTGACCATTAGCATTGCTGCGTGGACGCTTGTCTTTGGACTTTTGACAGCACTTGGCTTTGATTTCTTCACGGATAAAATCTAAGCTGTGCTATACTTGAGCTATTCTGAAATAAAGGCGTGAACGTATAATGAAAAGAATTGAATCTAACCAAAACTCACTCGTTAAGCATTGGAAAAAGCTCAGCACCACCCGGAAAGAGCGCGATAAATTCGCGGAATTCTTAGTAGAAGGGTTTCATTTAACTGAAGAAGCACTTCACAAAAAAGATCTTGTGAAATCATTAATTGTGCGCGAAGGCGTCGACATTCCAGAAGGTTGGGATATTGAAGGCGTTGCACATTATTCGGTAACAGCTGCTGTAGCAAAAGAGATTTCGGAAACTGAGCACACGCAAGGAATTTTCGCTCATTGCGCACAACCTGAGTTTACTGAAGACGAGCAAAAATCATGGACAAAGCTGTTAATGATCGATGCTGTTCAAGATCCAGGCAATATCGGAACCATGATTCGTACGGCTTCAGCTAGCGGGATTGATGCCGTTATTCTTGGTAAAGGTTGTGCAGATCCGTATAATCCGAAAACGGTTCGTTCAGCACAAGGATCTCATTTCCAAATTCCTATCGTTAAAGGGGAATTGATGGAATGGACCGAACAAACAAAAGCAAGTGGCATTACTATTTTCGGAACAGCGCTTCAAAACTCAACGCCCGTTCACGAAGCAAAAACGCTTGAGCAGTTTGCGTTAATTGTTGGCAATGAAGGCAGTGGTGTCGATCCGGTTCTTTTACAACAAACAGATCAAAACTTAATGGTGCCGCTTTACGGCAGTGCAGAATCGTTAAATGTGGCAGTGGCTACAGGAATTTTATTGTATAGTTTAGTTCCGAAAAACTAAGTTTGATAAAACCAGAGAACTTTCGTATAATGAAGAGGTAAATAAGTAAAAGCGAAGATTGGGAAAAGTATGTTGCGCCCTTACATTACAGAGATTCTGCACCTTGACTGGAAGTGTGGATATGTAAACGCCTCAGAAGTTCACCCCGCGAGCTGCCTAACGGGACCAGTAGAAATACTGTAAAGATAGGCCGGTGAAGAGCCGTTATGTAAACAAGTGATTGCTAATTTGCAATAACTAGGGTGGTACCGCGAATAATGCCTCGTCCCTTTTCTGGGACGGGGCTTTTTACTGTCTAAGGAGGAGAAAAAATGGAAGCACAATTGCAGGAATTGAAAACAAAGGCATTAGAAAAAATTGCTGAAGCATCGACTGTTAAAGAATTAAATGATGTTCGTGTCGCGTATTTAGGGAAAAAAGGACCGATAACGGATTTGTTGAAAGGCATGGGTAAACTACCAGCTGAAGAACGTCCGAAGATGGGTGCTTTAGTAAATGTGGTTCGTGAAGAAGTAACAACGCAATTGGAAAGTCGCATGGTACTTTTAGAAGAAGAAGCGATCAATGCGAAATTGCAAAGTGAAACGATCGATATCACTTTACCAGGACGTCCTGTAAAAACAGGTAACTCACATCCATTAACGCGTGTTGTTGAGGAAATTGAGGATTTATTTATCTCGATGGGTTATGAAGTAGCAGAAGGCCCGGAAGTTGAAAAAGACTATTATAACTTTGAAGCTTTGAACTTGCCGAAAGGTCACCCAGCTCGCGATATGCAAGATTCCTTTTATATAACAGAAGATATTTTACTCCGCACGCACACGTCTCCAGTTCAAGCACGGACAATGGAAGCAAAAGGCGGAGAGCCGATTAAAATTATTTGTCCGGGGAAAGTATACCGCCGTGATAGTGACGATGCGACGCATTCACACCAATTCACTCAAATCGAAGGATTGGTTATCGGTGAAGACATCCGCATGAGCGACTTGAAAGGAACACTTTCTGTATTTGCTAAGAAAATGTTCGGCGATGATCGTGAAATCCGTCTTCGTCCAAGTTTCTTCCCGTTCACAGAGCCTTCTGTTGAAATGGATATTTCATGCTTTAAATGTGGTGGCAGTGGCTGCAACGTTTGCAAAAAAACAGGCTGGATTGAAATTCTGGGCGCTGGAATGGTGCATCCGAATGTACTTGAAATGGCCGGTTATGATTCGAAACGTTTAACTGGATTTGCTTTTGGTATGGGTCCAGAACGTATTGCGATGTTAAAATATGGCGTCGAAGACATCCGTCATTTCTACACTAATGATGTTCGCTTTTTATCTCAATTCCAACGTACGGAACTTTAAGGAGGAAATAAAACATGCTCGTATCCATTAATTGGTTGAAAGACTATGTAAATACACAACAATTACCACCTGCTGAATTAGGTGAAAAAATAACGCGTTCAGGTATCGAAGTAGATGCAGTAATCGACCGTTCTCACGGCATGACAAATGTCGTTGTGGGCTATGTTGAATCGTGTGTCAAACACCCTGAAGCAGATAAATTATCAATTTGCCAAGTAAATGTTGGCGAAGAAACAACACAGATTATTTGCGGGGCACCGAACATTGCAGCTGGCCAAAAAGTAATTGTGGCACGCCCAGGAGCTAAACTTCCAGGTGGTATGAAAATCAAAAAAGCGAAACTTCGTGGAGAAGAATCGAATGGTATGATTTGTTCGCTTCAAGAACTAGGTATTGAAGGCAAGCTTGTGCCGAAAGCTTACGCTGAAGGTATCTATGTATTACCAGAAGACGCAGAAACAGGATCAGACGTTATTGCGAACTTCGATTTAAACGATACGATTTTAGAATTAGATTTAACACCAAACCGTGCAGATGCAATGAGTATGTTAGGTGTAGCTTATGAAGTTGGTGCAATTTTATCTGAAGAAGTTAAATTACCGGAAATCAGTTATAAAGAAGCAACAGATACAGCGGCTTCAATGCTGACATTAACGGTTGACGCACCAGAAGCTAATCCCTTGTATGTAGCAAAAGTTGTCCGCAACATTAAAGTACAAGAATCGCCCATGTGGCTACAACAACGTTTAATGGCTGCTGGTGTGCGTCCACATAACAATGTTGTCGACGTTACCAACTATGTACTGATGGAATACGGTCAGCCTCTTCATGCGTTTGACTACGATTTGTTGGAAACAGGGAATATTACCGTTCGTCACGCTAAAGAAGGCGAAATGATTACGACTTTAGATGATGCGGAACGTAAATTATCTGCTCATCAATTAGTCATTACGAATGGTGAAAAACCAGTGGCAATTGCTGGGGTAATGGGCGGTGCAAACTCAGAAGTGAGCGATGCAACGACAACGGTTGTAATCGAATCTGCTTATTTCGAGTCAGGATCTGTTCGTCAAACTTCAAGAGACCATGGTCTTCGCAGCGATGCAAGTTCACGTTTTGAAAAAGGTGTAGATCCAAATCGTGTTATTCCAGCAGCTGAACGTGCAGCACAATTATTGTCTGAGCTCGCTGGTGGGGAAGTATTGTCTGGATCTGTTATTTTCGACAAAGTATCGAAAGAAGAAAAAATCGTTAAAGTGTCACCGGACTTTATTAACAGCCGTCTTGGGATGAAAATTGCTTTTGAAGAAATGCTAGATATTTTAAACCGATTGAAATTCACTACTGAAGCAGTAAATGGTCAATTGGTTATTTCTGTACCGACACGTCGTCAAGATATTCAAATTCCTGAAGATGTTATTGAAGAAATTGCGCGCTTACACGGATATGATGAAATTCCTGCAACATTACCAGAAGCGGAAACAACTCCAGGTGGTTTAACACCTTATCAAGCTAAACGTCGCATTGTTCGTAACTTTTTAGAAGGTGCAGGGTTATTGCAAGCAACGACGTATTCGTTAACTTCTGAAAAGTCGGCAAAACAGTTTGCTTTGGATCCAACAGAAACGACACGTTTATTAATGCCAATGAGTGAAGAACGTAGCATTTTACGTCAAAGCTTATTGCCACATTTATTGGAATCTGTTACGTACAACACTGCCAGAAGAATGGACTCTGTAGCAATGTATGAAACTGGAGCGGTTTTCTTAAAAGGAAAAGACGAGCTATTAAACGAACAAGAGCATATAGCTGTGGCAATCACTGGATTGTGGCTAGATAATAGCTGGCAAGGCGAGAAAAAACCAGTCGACTTTTTTGTGCTGAAAGGCATTGTAGAAGGTCTTGGCGCGAAACTTGGAACTGAATTAACATTCGAACGCGGTCAAATGGATGACTTGCACCCGGGCAGAACGGCCTTTATCAAATTAAATGGTCAACGCATTGGTGTTATTGGTCAATTACACCCGTCTGAGCAAAAAGCACGCGATTTGAAAACAACAGTGGTACTCGAATTAAACTTAGCAGCTTTATTGAATCTGGAAACAGAAGCGTTAGTTTACACACAAGTACCACGTTACCCGTCAATGTCACGAGACGTAGCATTAGTTCTTTCTAAATTTGTGGAAGCAGCGACGATCGAAAATGTGATTCGTAGCGCTGGCGGAAAACTTTTAAAAGACGTTCGCGTGTTTGACCTTTACGAAGGTGACAAAATGGAAGAAGGCAAAAAATCTGTCGCCTTCTCATTGACATACTTTGATCCTGAGAAAACGTTGACGGACGAAGAAGTAACAAAAGCGCATGAGAAAGTGCTAGCTGCCTTAGCAGAAGTTGGGGCAGAATTAAGAAGTTAACGTGAGCTCTATAGTTAAAAAAGGATGAATCCATTTGGGTTCATCCTTTTTTTGGTTATTTTAAGCATGATGATATAATAAATTTACTTTTTATAGGACTTTTTGCTTCAAAACGATGAAAATGTGGTAGTATTTATCTAATACGAATTACGGGGGTACTCTTATGAAGAGGCTAATACAAAATGAAAGAGGCATATCTTTAGTAGAAATTCTAGCGGCAGTTGTGATATTAGGGATCGTCTTGGTTAGCGTCATGACTTTCTTCACGCAATCAGCTAAATTTACAGCACATAATAGTGAAAAGTTAACTAACATTCAAGTGGCAGAAGAGGTAGTTGCCGAAGCAAGAGTTGGGAAATATCAAAATAATATAACTTTTAAAAAAGATGGCTACGATATTATTATTAATATAAGTCCGGGACCTGAGAAATTAAAATTAGCAAAAATTACAGTGAAATCTCCAGCAGGAGCTGGAATTAATGAGCCAGAGTTTACTACTGAAATGTATTTTGAGGCAACGCCATGAAAAATAATAAAGGAATCACATTAGTAGAAATTTTAGGGGCTCTAGCAATATTGGGGATTATTGTAGTCGTAATTATGTCTGTATTTTCAAACGGTGCAAACTCGTCTGAAAGAACGACAAGTCGTCAACAATTACAGCAAGAATCAAATCTTATAATAGAACAAATCCGTTCGATATATCTAAAGAATGAAAAGAAAAATTCTGTGCCAACAGAATTTAAAATTAAAGTTAAAGGTAGTAAGTTAGTGTACTTGGATACTAATAATGCAAATGAAAAAATTATTTCAAGTGGTTATGAATACACTTTAATAAACGGTGATGTTAATAAAGAAATTCTATTTAATAGAACTAAAGCAACACCTTTCCATTTAAAAATATCTGAAAATAACCAAGAGTTTAATGTTAAGACTACGTTCAGTAAATTGAAATAGGGAGGGAAAAGAATGGAGAAAATACGCAATGAAAAAGGCTATGCACTTTTACTTGTTATGCTGCTAGTAGTACTATTTACAATAATGGGTATGGGACTATTAGCAATGAATATGAACGCGGCGAAGCAGTTTGATCTAAAAGAAGAACAAGTTCAAGCAAGGCACCAAGCGGAAATGGGAGTATTACATTATCAAAGCGAGCTAAATAAATACGTTTTCAATAATAGAATGACTATCACTGATGCAGTTGCATTTTGTAATACCGTGCCTGTGCCTAAGGTTGAATCGGGAACAAGTACGAAGAAATATACGACGATTTTACTGAAAAATGAATGTGAAATTAAAAATGGAGAAATTGTTCTTAAACTAGAGAGTACAGGGGAAGTTGGAGAAAGAGGCAACGAAGTAATAGAAGCAGATCTATATTTAACTAACTCTACCGGGGTACCAACTCTTCCAATACCAACTGGAAACGAACCAGTTAGAAGAAGTGATCCAGGGTGCATTGAAAAAGAAAATGGGAATAATTGTCTTACGACTGTAGAAGAATTTAGTGATATTCCTATATTGACTTTGCAAAAAGGGGAATATATATTTGGAAACCACTTAATACTCAATAATCTTAAAATAGGTGGTGGTAACGATTCAACTCTTATAGTTAGAAAAGACCTTTATATAAGAAAAAGTATTCATTCTCAAAATCATACGTGCCTAATAGTACAAGGAAGCCTATCCTTATTAAACGAAACATACTTAGAAAACGAAACATACTTTGGAAACAAAACATATATCTTTGTTTATGGAGATGTTAATTTATTTGATGTAACAGCATTCCAAACTCGTAATAGTGGCATTTACATCAATGGAGATGTTTATATTAAAGGGAAAAAAATAGACCCCAAGCCTACATGGGCATCTTCATTCCCTGTAAATACAGCAACAAAAGACGGTTGTAATTTACCTGGCTATGGATATAAAGATCTTACCAAATGGAGATTAATAGAAAAGATTAATGCCACGTATAAATAGAGTAAAAAACGGAACAAAACTGTTCCGTTTTTGTTTTGCTAATAAACATTTAGTATGTGCAATGTTACAACTTCTAGTGTGAAAAACGCTTTGCTAAAGCAATTGCCTTTTTCGTATTTGCAAAATGAAACTTCGTCAGTCCTTTCAAAGTCTCTTCACCATGCTTTAAAAGAATTTTCGCAGCAGCCTCATCAACAATCTTACCGGCACCTTTTGGCAACACAACTCCAGCTTCTGCACTCATCCGGTCCATTTCATCAAGAAACGCAACACGAGCGATGATTGATGCGCAAGCAACAGATACGTGAAGACCTTCTGCTTTTGTAGAAAACAAGACATTTTCTCGGATAATTTCCGTTTCGTCTTTAATGTGTTTATAGTAAATCGCGCGTTCGGCAAATTGATCGATTAAAATAGCATCGGGTTTCTCAGGAGCAATTTTAGCTAGTACATGCTTGAGTGCTTGATTGTGAAGCAATGCTTTGATTTTTCCTTGTGACCAGCCTTGCCCTTGCACTTTATTGTATTTGTCGTTATTTAACGTAAGCACACTATGAGCAAAAGCTTCTTTTATGTCGGGTGCAACTTTACGCATCCAGTCATCCGTTAATTGTTTAGAATCTTTTACGCCGAGTTCATAAGCAAGTTCAACTTTGTCTGCTGGCACGTAGCAAGCAGCGACTGTAATTGGGCCGAAAAAGTCACCGGTACCTGTTTCGTCAGATCCGAGTACCGATTGTTTGGCAAAGCCTTCCGGCAGTTTATCGCCTTTAGCAGAGACGACTTTGTTGGAAGCAGGAGCTGTTCCCCATTTAGCTGCTTCTCGGTCTGCCCCGTTTCCTTGAAACATCACTTTTCCAGATGTGTAAACCGTCACGACTGTGTCAGATAATTTTGCGCTAAATCGTGCATATGGATTTTTTGAAACTGTTTTATTTTTTTGATAATGGGCGATCACTTGGAGAAGACTTTGTTCCGGTAGTTTCAAAACAGTATTAGACATGGACGAGTCACCTTTCTTTGATTCACAATAGGATTGCTTTCATGGTATGATGAATTATAGAATTCCAAAGGGGGATATTGCATTGTCAGAGCAACATAAAATTCACACGGTCGTTGACATCTATGGCAACACCTATAAAATGGTTGGAACTGAAACTTCTGGTCATATGCGTCTTGTAGCATCAATGGTCGATAGCAAGATGAGAGAAATCAATGCCGCAAATCCATCACTAGATCAAGCAAAGCTTGCCGTCTTGACTGCATCAAATGCGGTACATGACTATCTTAAACTGAAAGAGCAAGTAGAACAATTAGAAAATGAATTAAAAGTACTGAAAGGTTGACGTGAATGCTTAATATACTTTTACTCGTCTTACTGATCGGTGGCATCATCGTGGGCGCAAAAAGAGGTTTTGTTGTCCAGTTGATTCATATGGTTGGGTTTGTAATTGCTTTAGTCGCGGCGTATACCTACTATAAACCCTTGTCTGAATACTTCGTTCTGTGGATTCCTTACCCAGCTATTAACGAAAATTCCCAATTTACGCTTGTAGTAGACCAATTAGACTTGGATCAAACCTTCTATCAACTATTAGCATTTGCGATTATTTTCTTTGTTGTTAAATTCGCATTGCAATTAATTGCATCGATGTTTGATTTCTTAAAGTATTTACCGGTACTTGGTTTTTTCAGCAAAATACTCGGTGCAGTGTTAGGATTTGTCGAAGCATACATACTATTGTTTATTTTCATTTATGTATTTGCATTGCTTCCAATAGATGCAATACAAAACCAATTAGAGAATTCTGGAATTGCACAGTCAATGCTTGAGCATACACCTTATTTCTCTGAGAAAGTAAAAGAATGGTGGTATATTTATATGTAGTAGGAACTTCTCTCTTACGAGGGAAGTTTTTTTAATCGAAACGGGGAGGGCTTTTGGTGAATAAAAAAATCATCATCAGAACACTTGAAAAAATTGCATTATATATGGAACTAAAAGGGGAAAACCCGTTTAAAGTATCGGCTTTCCGAAAAGCTGCGCAAGCATTAGAATTAGACCAGCGTAGCCTGGGAGAAATTGAAGACGTCACAAAGCTTAAAGGTATTGGCAAAGGAACGGGTGACGTGATACTCGAGCTGATTAACGACAATAAATCCACTGTTCTCGAAGAACTTCAAGAAGAAGTGCCAAAAGGGCTTCTTCCCATGATGAAACTTCAAGGCTTAGGCGGTAAAAAAATCGCCAAACTGTATAAAGAATTAGGTATTGATTCAATGGAAGCGTTGAAAGCAGCTTGTTTAAACGAAGAAATTCAAAAACTTCCGGGATTCGGTCCGAAATCAGAAGAAAAGATTTTAAAAGAACTCAATGACTTTGAAACAAAACCTGACCGTCAGCCTATATGGAAAACGGAAGAAACAGTGGCATTTATTACAGACGTCTTAACGTCCATTGCGGAAGTTACTGAGTTTTCAGTAGCTGGCAGTTTCCGTCGGACAAAAGAAACGAGTAAAGACATCGACTTTATTATCGCAACGGCTGAGCCGGCAAAAGTAAAAGAGCAATTGCTTGCGGCATTACCTATCCAGGAAACCATTGCATCTGGAGACACCAAAGTTTCTGTAACTGTAGAAGTTTTAGAGCCGATTGATGTCGATTTCCGATTGGTAGCACCAGAAGAATTTGTGACAGCGCTTCATCATTTTACCGGATCAAAAGATCATAATATAAGAATGCGTCAATTAGCTAAATCGCAAAACAAGAAAATTAGTGAATACGGTGTTGAACAAGAAGACGGTAGCATCGAAACGTTTTCTACTGAAACCGAATTTTTCGCTCATTTTGGTTTGCCTTTTATTCCGCCATCTGTGCGTGAAGATGGTCGCGAACTCGATCGTATTGAAGAATTACCGGAATTAGTGAAGATTGAAGATATTGTGAGCGATTTGCATATGCACACCACTTGGTCTGATGGCGCCAATTCATTAACTGAAATGATTGACGCATGTGTGGCAAAATCATATGAATACATGGTCATCACGGATCATTCACAGTATTTAAAAGTTGCCAATGGATTAACGCCTGAACGATTAACAGACCAAAACGCTCAAATTCGTGAGTTGAATAAAAAATACACAGAGATTAGCGTATTTTCAGGTACAGAGATGGATATTTTGCCGGACGCTACCTTAGATTTTGATGATGACATGCTCAAACAATTAGACTTTGTCATTGCTAGCATCCATTCGAGTTTCCAACAGCCGCAAGAGCAAATTATGGAGCGAATTTTAACGGCGATGAAAAATCCACATGTTCACATGATTGCGCATCCGACGGGAAGAATTGTCGGGCAGCGTGACGGCTATAATCCGGATGTTGAACAAATTTTAGATTGGGCAAAAGAATACGGCAAAATTGTTGAACTAAACGCAAGTCCGTACCGTCTAGATTTGGCAGTACCCTATTTAGTGATGGCACAAGAAAAAGGTGTACCAGTCGCTATAAATACAGACGCACATGCAATTGAAGGATTAGAAGTTATGGAAACAGGAGTTAAGCATGCTCAAAAAGCATGGCTGAAAAAAGACACGGTCGTCAATACATGGTCACTTGAAAAGTTCAAAGCTTTTATCAATAAGTCGAAATAACAAATCTTCAACGCATTGAGATATCGAGCAGAACAGCAGAGAATTCTGGGGAATATCGACATAATACTTAACATATATTGAAAGTTAGGAGGTTCTTAAATGATCGCTGAACGCGCATTAAGAACACTTGAATTTTATAAAATCCGAGATGAAGTAGCGAAGTATTGCACTTCGTCACTCGGAAAAGCACATGTAGACAATTTATTGCCGTCTACTGATATAAACAAAGTTAATCGATTGTTAGAACAAATGGACGAAGGCGCACAAGTATTGCGTGTGAAAAATAATGTCCCAATGGGCGGCATTTTTGATATTCGCCTTCAAGCGAGAAGAGCGCAAATTGGCGGTAGCCTGAGTCCAATGGAATTGATGGAAGTTTCCTCTACTGTTCGCGCGAGCCGTATTTTACGCCAGTTTTTCGAAACTATTCAAGAAGAAGGCGTTGTACAGATCCCGCATTTTATAGAGAAAAAAGAATCGATGCCCATTTTAACTGCACTTGAACATGCCATCAATATTTGTATTGATGACAACGGCGGTGTTTTGGATAGTGCTAGTTCAGAGTTACGCTCAATTCGTCAGCAATTACGCACGCAAGAAAGCCGTGTTCGTGAACGACTGGAAAGTTTAGTTCGAGGTAAAAATGCATCGAAAATGTTATCGGATTCGATTGTGACAATTCGCAATGACCGTTTTGTTATTCCCGTCAAACAAGAATATCGCAGCCATTACGGCGGAATTGTTCATGACCAATCGTCATCTGGTCAAACCTTATTTATTGAACCCGATTCTGTCGTACAAGCCAATAACGAAGTACGTCGCTTAAAAATGAAAGAAAAAGAAGAAATTGATCGTATTTTATTGATACTGTCCGCACAAGTACAAGAAGTAGCACACGAATTATTCGTACTAGTCGATGTGCTTGGTGAAGTCGATTTGATTTTAGCAAAAGCAAAATACGGTTCTGCACATAAAGGTACAAAACCAACCATGAATACAGAAGGCTATATTAACTTGAAAAAAGCGCGTCACCCAATGATTCCAAAAGATGAAGTGGTGCCCAATGATATTGAATTTGGACGAGACATTACGGCTATTGTGATTACTGGACCAAACACCGGCGGTAAGACGGTAACCTTGAAAACGGTTGGACTTGCAACATTAATGGCGCAATCTGGTTTGCCCGTACCAGCACTTGATGGTTCTGAACTTGCTGTATTCGATCAAATATTTGCAGATATCGGTGATGAGCAGTCGATTGAACAAAGTTTAAGTACATTCTCATCTCATATGGTTAACATTGTTGATATTTTGACGAAGTTTGACGAAAACTCACTTGTTATATTTGATGAGCTTGGAGCGGGTACAGATCCTCAAGAAGGAGCAGCACTTGCGATTTCCTTATTAGATGAAGTTCATGGCAGAGGTGCGCGAGTTATCGCAACAACGCATTATCCAGAACTTAAAGCATATGGATATAATCGCCCGGGTGTTGCAAATGCCAGTGTAGAATTTGATGTGGAAACATTGAGCCCAACATATCGGTTATTGATCGGTGTACCAGGACGAAGCAATGCATTTGAAATTTCGAAGCGTCTTGGATTGCCAGAGCATATTATTAGCCACGCGAAGAGTTTTACAGGAACCGATAGTAAAGCAGTGGATTCAATGATTGCATCTCTTGAAAAAAGTCGTCGTGAAGCAGAACAAGATGCGGAGCGTACGCAAGAAGTCTTATCAGAATCAGAGCAATTGAAAAAAGAGTTGGCTCAGCAACTTGAAGAATACGAGCAACAAAAAGAACAACGAGAAGAAAAAGCAAAAGAAAAAGCGCGAAAAATTGTGGACCAAGCTAGAGCAGAAGCAGAAAGTGTTATTTCGGAATTACGTAAAATGCAACTCAATCAAGGCTCATCTGTCAAAGAGCATGAATTGATCAATGCGAAAAAACGATTAGAAGACGCTATGCCTGAAAATCGCATTTTGAAAAAAGCAGCAAAAGACAATGCGGCAAAGCCATTGCAGCCTAATGATGAAGTTAAAGTTATTTCTTTCGGTCAAAAAGGAACCTTGGTTGAAAAAGTATCTAAAAATGAATGGATTGTCCAAATTGGTATTTTGAAGATGAAACTACCTGAATCCGATTTGTCATTCACAAAACCAGAAAAGCAAAAAGAAACGCGGACTATGGCAACATTAAAAGATCGCGATAGCCATGTGAAAATGGAGCTTGATTTGCGTGGTGAACGATACGAAGATGCATTAGCACGTGTTGAAAAATACTTAGACGATGCGTTATTATCAAACTACCACCAAGTATCGATTATTCACGGAAAAGGAACGGGGGCACTTCGTCAAGGTGTTCAGCAATATTTGAAAAAACACCCGCGCGTAAAAAGTTATCGTTTTGGTGAAGCAGGAGAAGGCGGCTCTGGTGTAACTGTCGCTGAATTAAAGTAAGTTTCCGAAGAGGAGTATAAGAAATGACAGAAACAGGATTTTGGACTCACCCTTTAGTCGAGACAGCTGGCTATTTTAGTGTAGTTGTTTTGTGTTTAATCGTTGCCATGGTAATTTTTGAAATGGTGACAAAGTACAATAACTGGGAACAAATCAAAAAAGGTAATTTATCCGTAGCAATGGCTACTGGAGGAAAAATATTTGGTGTTACCAATATCTTTCGTTTTTCAATCGAACAACATAATTCATTGTTCGAAATGGTCGCATGGGGCCTATACGGCTTTGCCTTGTTAGTATTTGCTTATATTTTATTTGAATTCTTAACACCGAAATTTAAAGTGGATGAAGAAATTGAACGGGATAATCGCTCAGTTGGCTTTATTTCGCTGACCATTTCTGTCGGTTTGTCGTTTGTTATAGGGGCTAGTATTCAGTAGGAGTTGGACATTGTGGAAAATCTCATTAAAATTTTATTTATTTTTTGTGCAATCTTTATCGTTGTAGGGATTATTTTCTTGTTTCTTTTTTAAAAATAAAAGCCAGCTTGGTAGCTGGCTTTTTTTGTTTGCATTTTAATTTTGTCATCGTAGTTCCTAGAAATAAAGTTTGTAAGCGGTATCATTCTTCTTTATAATAAGAAATAGGAATATTCGCACGATTCTATCAAAAATTAGGAGGTCAAAAGAATGACTGAAAAGCCTTGGCTCGCGCATTATCCACCAGAAGTGCCCCATACGCTTACCTATCCAAGCATGGCTGTGCAAGAATATTTAACACAGTCATACAAGAAATACCCACAAAAAACAGCTATACATTTTATGGGGAAAGAACTTTCTTATGAGGAACTTTATCAGTCGTCTATGAAGTTCGCCAACTATCTCCAAAAACTAGGAATCCAAAAAGGAGATCGCGTTTCGATTATGTTGCCGAACTGTCCACAGGCAGTAATTAGTTTTTACGGCATCTTGTATGCTGGGGGAATTGTAGTTATGACAAACCCACTTTATACTGAACGCGAAATCGTCTATCAAATGAAGGATTCGGGAGCAAAAGCAATTATTAGCTTAGATATTTTATTCCCAAGGATTTCGAAAGCGCTAAAAGAAACCGAGTTGGAAAATGTGATTATAACGGGTATTAAAGATTACTTAGCCTTCCCGAAAAACCTAGTTTATCCATTTATCCAGAAAAAACAATACGGCATGACGGTTAAGGTCGAGCATAGAGGCATGAATCATTTGTTTACTGAAATCATGAAAACGGCTCAACCAACTGTTAGAGAGACATCCTTTGATTTTGAAGAAGATCTAGCTTTATTGCAATATACAGGAGGGACAACCGGTTCTCCAAAAGGCGTTATGTTGACGCACAAAAATTTAATCAGCAATGCGACAATGTGTGATAGCTGGCTATATAAATGCAAGAAAGGCGAAGAAACCATAATGGGTATTATCCCATTATTCCACGTATATGGCTTAACGACGGTATTAATCCTTTCGGTGATGCTAGGAAATAAAATGGTGTTATTGCCAAAATTTGATCCAGAAACGGCATTGAAAACAATTAATAAGCAAAAGCCTACGTTGTTCCCAGGTGCACCAACTTTGTATATCGGCTTAATGAGTCATCCGGATATTGCGAAATACGACTTGTCTTCTATCGAAGCTTGTATGAGTGGTTCAGCACCGCTACCTATAGAAATACAAGAAAAATTTGAAGAATTAACAGGTGGGAAATTAGTAGAAGGATATGGCTTAACGGAAACTTCTCCTGTTACACATTCTAATTTAGTTTGGGGCGAACGGATAAAAGGATCTGTCGGTATTCCATATCCGGATACAGATAGTAAGATTTTCCAGACAGGCACTACTACCCCAATTCCAAATGGTGAAATCGGTGAAATTGCGATTAAAGGTCCGCAAGTTATGAAAGGATATTGGAATAAGCCTGAAGAAACGGCTGCAACTATTGTTGACGGATGGTTGTTAACTGGAGATCTTGGCTATATGGATGAAAGCGGACATTTCTTTATTGTCGACCGTAAAAAAGACATGATCATCGCTGGAGGATTTAACATTTATCCACGTGAAATTGAAGAAGTGCTATATGAGCACGAGGCCATTCAAGAATGTGTCGTAGCAGGAATCCCGGATCCATATCGGGGTGAAACGGTAAAAGCATATATTGTGTTGAAAGAGGGATATACTGTAACGGAAGAAGAACTCGATGTGCATTGCCGTGAGCAGTTAGCATCATTTAAAGTGCCGCGTATATATGAATTCCGCAAAGAATTACCGAAAACAGCGATTGGTAAGATTCTACGTCGTTCATTAGTAGACGAAGAAGTAGCAAAACAAAACGAAGCAATAACTTCATAAAGTTAAAATGTGTTATGCTGATAAAAACTTGACACTATAAAAAATAAACGATAATATGAAAATATGAATGAATCGCCATTCATATTTTCATATTTTTTTGGGTGGTGACATATTGGAGAAGAAAAACAAGCCGAAATATAAGCAAATTATTGACGCGGCAGTTATTGTTATTGCGGAAAATGGCTATCATCAAGCGCAAGTTTCAAAAATCGCTAAACAAGCAGGTGTAGCTGACGGAACAATATATTTATATTTTGAAAATAAGGAAGATATTTTAATATCTGTTTTTCAGGATAAAATGGGCCTTTTCGTCGATAAGTTAGAACAAATTATAGAGCGGGATTTGAGTGCTGCAACAAAGTTAGGACTTATGATTGAAAGCCATTTTAATCTGTTAGCAAGTGATATTCATTTAGCGATCGTAACACAATTAGAATTGCGTCAGTCAAACCATGAGCTTCGCACGAAAATCAATAATGTTCTCCGGGAGTATTTGAAACTAATGGATAAAATTTTGATTCAAGGAATGGATAACGACGAATTTGATAAAAACATGGATATTCGTTTAGCTAGACAGATGGTTTTTGGTACAATGGATGAGACCATTACAACGTGGGTCATGAATGAACATAAATACAATTTAGTCGAACTCGCACCACAAGTTCAACGGTTGCTGCTTAAAGGCATGCAAGCTTAATGGAAGGGGCTCATTAGATGGAATTTATTAGTTGGAAAAAAGAAGATGGTGTAGCTGTTGCGACGATTAACCGTCCGCCAGCAAATGCGCTATCGCGTTCACTTATTATGGAAGTCGATGAATTGTTGAATCAAGTAGAGAATGATGATGAAGTTCGTGTCGTTGTCTTACACGGAGAAGGAAGGTTCTTTTCCGCGGGCGCAGACATTAAAGAATTTACGCAAGTATCTTCAGGAGAAGAATTTACAAAGTTATCGGCGAGTGGCCAGAAAGTTTTTGAACGAGTTGAAACTTTCCATAAACCAGTCATAGCGGCGATCCACGGAGCGGCTTTAGGTGGTGGATTGGAGTTGGCAATGAGTTGTCACATGCGATTTGTCACTGAAAATGCTAAACTAGGATTACCGGAACTTCAATTAGGATTGATTCCCGGTTTTGCTGGAACACAACGCCTGCCAAGATATGTGGGTGCAGCTAAAGCAGCTGAAATGTTATTAACGAGTGATCCAATCACTGGAACAGAAGCCGCGCAATATGGATTGGCTAACCGTGCATATGCAGAAGAAGACTTACTTTCGGAAACGCTTACAATTGCACGCAAAATTGCGAAGAAAAGTCCTGTTTCTGTTAAAGCGGCAATTCAAATGTTGCAGTACACTAAACATGCATCTTATTATGAAGGTGTAGATGCAGAAGCGCAGTCTTTTGGAACAGTATTTGTTTCAGAAGATGCAAAAGAAGGAATCCAGGCATTTCTGGAAAAACGCGAAGCACAATTTAAAGGGAAATAATACTCGGGAGGTTTACGTTCATGAACATTTATGTATTAGTAAAACGTACGTTTGACACAGAAGAGAAAATCGTTGTTTCAGGTGGGAAAATCCAGGAAGACGGTGCGGAATTCATCATTAATCCATACGATGAGTACGCAATTGAAGAAGCAATCACTGTTCGCGATGCACATGGCGGAGAAGTAACAGTAATTACAATCGGCAATGATGAGGCAGAAAAACAGCTTCGTACAGCTTTAGCAATGGGCGCTGATAAAGCCGTATTAATCAATACTGAAGATGATGTTGAAGAAATGGATCAATTTACTTCTGCATACATACTGGCTGAATACTTGAAAGATAAAGAAGCAGATTTGATTTTAGCAGGTAACGTTGCAATTGATGGTGGGTCTGGACAAGTTGGACCGCGTGTTGCTGATTTACTTGGCATCAACTACGTGACAACAATTACTAGCTTAAGCATTGATGGTGAAAAAGTATCAATCGTTCGTGATATTGAAGGCGATTCAGAAGAATTAGAAACGTCATTGCCGCTTCTTGTAACTGCTCAACAAGGGTTAAACGAGCCGCGTTATCCATCACTTCCAGGGATTATGAAAGCGAAGAAAAAACCGCTTGAAGAATTGGAACTGGATGATTTAGACATCGAGGAAGATGATGTAGAAGCGAAAACAGAAACAATTGAAATCTACCTGCCACCGAAAAAAGCGGCTGGTCGTATTCTTGAAGGTGATCTTTCTAACCAAGTAACTGAATTAGTTGGATTACTACGTAACGAAGCAAAAGTAATATAATAAACTTCAAATTTCTGTAAAGTACATTATAAATTTTCTATCTCGTAAAATCGGGAACAGTTTTCACATCTACTTAGGGGGTAAACGGACTATGGCGAAGAAAGTATTAGTTTTAGGCGAAACGCGCGAAGGCGCTTTACGTAATGTTTCATTTGAAGCAATTGCGGCTGCTAAGAAAATTTCTGGCGGCGGAGAAGTAGTAGGTGTTTTAATCGGAGATGCGGTTACAGACTTCGGCGCTGAGTTAATTGCGTACGGTGCGGATCGTGTTGTTACGGTTGAACATCCACATTTGAAATCATATACATCTGATGGCTATGGTCAAGCATTCATGGCAGTCGTTGAACAAGAAAATCCAGAAGGACTTGTTTTTGGTCATACATCGGTCGGTAAAGACTTGGCACCAAAAATTGCATCTAAATTACAAGCTGGATTAATTTCAGATGTAACGGATATCGAAGGGGAAGGCGATGACGCTGTATTTATCCGCCCAATCTTCTCTGGTAAAGCATTTGAAAAAGTTAAACTTAAAGACGGTATTGATTTTATTACAGTGCGTGCGAACAATATTGCGCCTCTTGAAAAACAAGAACGTTCTGGAGATGTGAGTTCGCTGTCTGTTGATATTACTAATTTGCGTACGATTATTAAAAATGTTGTTCGCAAATCAACTGAAGGTGTCGATCTTTCAGAAGCGAAAGTTATCGTAGCTGGAGGTCGCGGCGTTAAGAGTACAGCAGGTTTCGAACCTTTACAAGAATTAGCAAATCTACTTGGTGGTGCGGTTGGCGCATCTCGTGGAGCTTGTGACGCGGATTACTGCGATTACTCACTTCAGATTGGCCAAACTGGTAAAGTTGTAACACCTGATTTGTATATCGCAGCTGGTATTTCTGGAGCAATCCAGCATATGGCGGGTATGTCTAACTCAAAAGTAATCGTAGCGATCAACAAAGACCCTGAAGCCAACATTTTTAAAGTAGCAGACTACGGAATCGTTGGTGACTTGTTCGATGTCATTCCAATGCTGACAGAAGAATTTAAAAAAGTGATGTAATATGAATTTTAGCAGGTGGAGAAAAGTGCATTTCTTTTCTTCACCTGTTTTTGTTTGTCTTTTTTAGAATGAAAGAAAAGCAAAGCACATCCGTTTAATCCAATAAATGAAGGGTATCAAAAGAGTAGGCAAAAAAATAGCTAGTGTTTTTGGCACATGCTATACTCTGTATATAGTTTGGTTAATCATAAGGAGGAATTATTCATGGCAATTGTACACGGTACAGATCAGAACTTTTCACAAGAAGTATCAGAAGGACTCGTTTTAGTAGATTTTTGGGCAACTTGGTGTGGACCATGTAAAATGATCGCTCCTGTGCTAGAAGAATTAGACGCTGAAATGAGCGATAAAGTTAAAATCGTAAAAGTTGACGTTGATCAAAACCAAGAAACAGCTGGAAACTACGGCATTATGTCTATTCCAACGTTACTATTGATGAAAGACGGAGAAACAATTGATAAAGTAGTTGGTTTCCGACCAAAAGAAGCTTTGGCTGAATTGGTAGAAAAACACGCATAATTCTTAACCGGGTCCAGCGATGGTCCCGGTTTTTTAATAGGGTGATAAAAATGGCAAATGAATTGATTCGACATAAATTGGCAATATTGCCTGACCAATCCGGCTGTTATTTGATGAAAGATCGTCAAAATACGGTTATTTACGTCGGCAAGGCAAAAGTTTTGAAAAATCGTGTGCGTTCTTATTTTACGGGCAGTCACGACACAAAAACACAGCGTTTGGTTAATGAAATTGTAGATTTCGAATACATTATTACGTCTTCGGACAAAGAAGCGTTAATTTTAGAATTGAATTTGATCAAAAAATACGATCCGAAATACAATATTATGCTTAAAGATGACAAAAGTTATCCGTACTTGAAAATTACAGGAGAACGTCATCCAAAACTAATTACGACAAGACACGTAAAAAAAGATAAAGGTAAATATTTTGGACCTTATCCGAATGCTTATGCCGCGGCAGAAACGAAAAAACTGTTGGACCGTTTGTATCCTTTACGCAAATGTCATACCATGCCAGACCGGGTATGTTTGTATTATCATTTAGGGCAATGTTTAGCGCCATGTGTAAAGCCGATTGAAAAAGAAACATACCAAGAATTAATTGATGGGATCACAAAGTTTTTGAATGGCGGATTCCGTGAAGTTAAAGAGCAATTGGTTGGGAAAATGTCTGAAGCGGCAGAGAACTTGGAATATGAACGTGCGAAAGAATATCGTGATCAAATTAACATGATTGAAACCGTTATGGAAAAACAAAAAATGGCGATGAACGATTTTACAAATCGCGATGTATTTGCGTATGCAGTGGATAAAGGTTGGATGTGCGTACAAGTCTTTTTTGTTCGTCAAGGCAAGTTAATTGAACGAGACGTTTCTTTATTTCCGCTATACCGTGACCCTGAAGAAGAGTTTTTAACATTTCTTGGTCAATTTTATGAAAAAGCCAATCATGTTAAGCCGAGCGAAATTTTAATTCCGGAAGCGGATGACCCAGATATGTTAAAAGAATGGCTCGGTGTTCGTGTACTAGTTCCGCAGCGTGGCAAGAAAAAAGATTTAGTAGCGCTAGCGAAAAAAAATGCCGAAGTAGCGATTAAAGAAAAGTTCCAGTTGTTAGAACGTCAAGAAGAGCGAACCATTGGTGCATGTGTAGACTTGGGTGAAGCAATGAATATTGAAACGCCTTTGCGTATTGAAGCATTCGATAACTCTCATATTCAAGGTGCCGATGCTGTTTCTGCGATGATTACATTTATCGACGGAAAACCTTCTAAAAAAGATTATCGGAAATATAAAACACGCAATGCTTCAAAACCAGATGATTATGCGGCAATGCGTGAAGTTATTCGCCGGCGCTATACACGCGTTTTAAAAGACGGTTTGCCTTTACCTGATTTGATTGTTATTGATGGGGGAAAAGGACAAATGGAGTCAGCTCGTGAAATTATAGAAGACGAACTTGGTTTGTCGATTCCTATTGCCGGACTCGCGAAAGATGCTAAGCATCAAACTTCCCAATTGCTATATGGTTCACCGGTCGAAATTGTGCCACTGAAACGAACCAGTGAAGCTTTTTACTTGATGCAACGAATACAAGATGAAGTTCACCGATTTGTTATTACGTTCCACCGTCAATTGCGGGGCAAAAACTCAATTCAATCCGCACTTGATGGGTTGGAAGGAGTAGGTCCAAAGCGTAAGCAGCAATTGTTAAAACATTTTGGGTCTGTCAAAAAAATCAAAGAGGCATCTGTAGCAGAAATCAAAGAAGCAGGAATGCCTGAAGCTTTGGCACAGTCTATTGAAAAGCATTTTGCAGAAGATACGTTGCCAAGTGAATCATAACGTGGTAATGTAGTGAATAATTAAATCACTTGGAAAAGTGATGATAGAGGCGCGAACGTCAATAGTAAGCATTCGGAGATTTGCAGAATCTGAGATGGATGGTGAAAGGGGCGATCGCCGAAGTGTGCGTTAAACTGCTTTTACGCATGCTGGTTTTGCATTTAATAAGTGCAGGGCTGTCAGAGTGAATCTCTGGAGGGCTATCTCACATGGACGTTTTTCGTACATGATAAAAGAGGTAGTTTGCCGCGTTTGCGGTGGGCTGCCTCTTTTTGTGTCTAGTTGTGAAATCACTAGTCATTTTGAGGGCCACATACTAAATGTGGGAGTGGATCGAATGAAAACAATCGTAATGAAATTTGGCGGAACATCTGTTGCAACACCTGAGAAAATTATTGGTGTGGCAAAAAGAGCGATTCGTGAAAAAGAAAAAGGCAAGCGCGTGGTCATCGTCGTTTCCGCAATGGGCAAAACGACAGACACATTACTTGGTTTAGCTGGAGAAATTTCTTCAGAGCCACCAAAACGTGAAATGGATATGTTGTTAGCGACAGGAGAGCAAGTAACCATTTCATTATTGGCTATGGCATTTAAAAAATTAGGTCATGAAGCTTTGTCATTCACGGGCTGGCAAGCCGGCATTGAAACTGAATCGGTTCCGCGGAATGCGCGTATTGAACAGATCCATACGGAACGCCTTGAACGTGTATTGGAAAATGGCTATTTTTGTGTAGTAGCAGGATTCCAGGGAGTAGACAAAATTGGCAATATTACCACACTAGGTAGAGGTGGATCAGATACAACAGCTGTAGCACTTGCAGCAGCGTTAAAAGCAGAGAAATGCGAAATTTATACTGACGTTAATGGTGTTTATACATCTGACCCAAGATTTGTTACAGGAGCGCGTAAATTGCAGCAAATTTCTTATGACGAAATGTTAGAATTAGCGAATCTTGGAGCAGGTGTGCTGCACCCACGTGCAGTCGAATTTGCTAAAAACAATCAAGTACCATTATCAGTCAGAGCAAGCTATTCAGACGAGCCTGGCACAATCATACAAGAGGTGATCACTGTGGAAACAAACTTAATCGTAAGAGGTGTGGCATTTGAACCGGGAGTCGCGCGCGTCACTATAACGTATAAAAAGCCTTTTAATGGCTCACTCGCTAATATTTTTAATAAGCTTGCGGAAAACCAAATTGATGTTGACATTATTGTTCAAAGCATTAGCGACGAATTCCCGCCGTCAGTATCTTTTTCAATCAGTCAAGAAAGTCTTGAAGAAACACGCTGCGTGCTAATAGCGTCACAAGAAGAAATTGGTTTCCTCTCTATGAATGTAGAAGTTGGATTATCAAAAGTATCAATAGTTGGATCTGGTATGGTTTCAAATCCAGGAGTTGCCGCTCGTATGTTTGATATTCTACGAAGTGAAGAAATTCCGGTTAAAATGGTTAGCACATCTGAAATTAAAATTTCAGTAGTTGTACCAGAAGCAGACATGACAAAATCAGCAAATGCATTGCATGAGGCTTATGGTTTGTCTAAAGAAGAATTGATTGAAGATAAGATGAAGTCCACTATAACTGCAGGTTCGTGAAAATATTCACAAAATGTTCAAATTCTCAATTGTAAGTTGTTAACAATCGCGACATGAGTGAACCTAGCAGATTAGTTAGAAAAAGCGATTCTCAATTAGAGAATCGCTTTTTACCGTAAATCTATTAAAACGTTTACATTTCACAATGCTTTTGTAGGAGTAGCTTGTTTATTGCCGCTAAAGGGGATGATAACTATATGATTAAAAGCGTTTCGTTGCCTTGACGCTCCTAAAGGGGGGGAGTACAATAAATATGTCATATTATTGTATCATGATGGTGAGTGGCTTCAGGTTCTTTCTTTCAGATTGTTTACTTTGAACGCTACGAATTATAGTTTTGAGGGGGGTAAAATTTTGGATAACAATCGTGAATTTTTAATGCGTAGGCTGCACTCATTGTTGGGGATTATTCCTATTGGTTTATTCTTAACACAGCACTTAATCGTCAATCATTTTGCAACACAAGGTGAAGAGGCATTCAACACTGCATCTCACTTCATGGCAAATCTACCATTCGTTATTTTCTTGGAGATTTTTGTCATATACTTACCGCTCATGTATCATGCTTTCTACGGTTTATACATAGCGTTTACTGCGAAGAACAATCCTGGACATTATAGCTATATGCGCAATATGTTATTTGTTGCACAACGTTATACAGGTGTCTTCCTAGTAGTCTTTATCGCTTGGCACATCTTCGAGACGAGATTCCAAGTTGCGATTGGAGCAGCGGCTGAAGCTGATTTTAACATGATGGCGAATATCTTAAGCAATCCTTGGATGTTGGTATTCTATATTATCGGTGTTTTATCTGCGACGTTCCATTTGTCAAACGGATTATGGTCTTTCCTTGTAACGTGGGGAATCACACAAACTCCAGCAGCACAAAAAAACGCAACTTATTTCACGCTTCTAGTATTTGTCGTATTATCGATTATTGGTATGAGAGCATTGTTTGCGTTCGTTTAAGAACGTTCAATCATTGGTGAACTAAAAGAGGAGTGAATATAAACATGGCGAAGGGCAAAATTTCTATCGTCGGAGGCGGCCTTGCTGGTTTAATGGCAGCAATCAAAGTTGCAGAAGCAGGCGCACCCGCCGATTTATTCTCAATCGTTCCCGTTAAACGGTCCCATTCAGTATGCGCACAAGGTGGGATTAACGGAGCGGTAAATACAAAAGGTGAAGGGGATTCCCCGGATATTCACTTTGATGATACAGTTTACGGAGGCGACTTCTTAGCGAATCAACGTCCTGTAAAAGCAATGGCAGATGCAGCACCTGGCATTATCCGTATGTTCGACCGTATGGGCGTTATGTTTAACCGTACACCGGAAGGTCTTTTAGATTTCCGTCGTTTTGGTGGCACGATGTACCATAGAACAGCGTTTGCCGGTGCAACAACTGGTCAACAATTATTGTATGCACTTGATGAGCAAGTTCGTCGCTACGAAGTAGCCGGACTTATCACTAAATATGAAGGTTGGGAATTCCTTGGCCTTGTTCTTGACGAGCAAGGTGCTGGTAAAGGGATTACAGCTCAAAACTTAACAACTATGGAAATTAAATCGTTCCGCGCAGATGCTGTTATCATGGCAACTGGTGGACCAGGGATTATTTTCGGGAAATCGACAAACTCTGTTATTAACACAGGATCTGCGGCTTCTATCGTTTATCAACAAGGCGCATACTACGCAAACGGCGAATTTATTCAAATTCACCCAACAGCGATTCCTGGAGACGATAAACTGCGCTTAATGTCAGAATCGGCTCGTGGAGAAGGTGGACGTATTTGGACATATAAAGACGGCAAACCTTGGTATTTCCTTGAAGAAAAATATCCTGCTTACGGAAACTTAGTTCCACGTGATATTGCAACACGTGAAATTTTTGATGTTTGCGTTAACCAAAAGCTTGGTATTAACGGTGAGAACATGGTTTATTTGGATCTTTCACATAAAGATCCGAAAGAACTTGATATTAAACTTGGTGGAATCATTGAAATCTATGAGAAATTCACAGGCGATGACCCACGTAAAGTACCAATGAAGATTTTCCCAGCTGTTCATTATTCGATGGGCGGATTATGGGTTGATGATCATCAAATGACTAGCATCCCTGGTGTTTTAGCAGCAGGCGAATGTGATTATTCTCAGCACGGCGGTAACCGTTTAGGTGCCAACTCATTACTTTCAGCTATTTACGGCGGTATGGTCGCAGGGCCAAACGCTCTTGAATATGTCAATGGTCTTGATGTGTTAGCGGAAGATCTTCCTTCAACGATCTATGATCAACATGAAGCAGAAGAAAAACGCAAATGGGAAGAGATTTTAGCATTAGACGGTACAGAAAACGCTTATATTCTTCACAAAGAATTGGGCGAGTGGATGACGGATAATGTTACAGTAGTACGTTATAATGATCGTTTGCAAAAAACGGATGAAAAGCTCCAAGAACTTCTTGAGCGTTTCAACCATATCAGTATTACTGATACGCAACTTTGGAGTAACCAAGGCGCGATGTTTACACGTCAATTGCGCAATATGCTTCATTTAGCTCGTGTAATCACAATCGGAGCGCTTAATCGTAACGAAAGCCGCGGGGCTCATTACAAACCGGATTTCCCGGAACGTAACGATGAAGAATTTATGAAAACGACAATGGCTAAATTTAATGGCTTTGATGCACCTATCTTCCATTATGAAGAAGTCGACACATCATTGATTCCACCGCGTAAACGTGATTACTCAGCAAAAGCATAATTATGAAGGGAGCTAATTTACCATGGGTGAAGCAGCAAAAACGGTAATATTTGAAATCGAACGCAGAAACTCTACGGATGAAAATTCGTATTGGGAAAAGTTCGAATTGCCATATAAGATGAACATGAATGTCATTTCGGCATTGATGGAAATTCGTCGTAACCCTGTCAACATGGAAGGGAAAAAAACCACGCCTGTAACTTGGGACATGAACTGTCTAGAGGAAGTTTGTGGAGCATGTTCGATGGTTATCAACGGCAAAGCACGCCAATCGTGTACAGCATTAGTTGATCAATTAGAACAGCCTATCCGTCTTCAGCCGATGAAAACATTCCCGGTTGTTCGTGACCTTGTCATTGACCGTAGCCGTATGTTCGATTCTCTGAAAAAAGTCAAAGCGTGGGTACCAATCGATGGTACGCATGACCTTGGAGATGGACCACGTATGCCTGAGCGTAAACGCCAATGGGCATATGAGCTATCTAAATGTATGACTTGCGGTGTATGTCTTGAAGCATGCCCGAACGTTAACGACAAATCTGACTTTATCGGAGCTGCACCACTTTCACAAGTTCGTTTGATGAACGCGCATCCAACAGGTTCAATGAACCGCGATGCTCGTTTGAATGCGATTATGGGTGAAGGTGGACTAGCAGGCTGCGGTAACTCGCAAAACTGTGTTGAATCTTGTCCAAAAGGAATTCCTTTGACAACTTCTATCGCAGCATTAAACCGTGATACAACAGTTCAAATGTTCCGTAACTTCTTTGGAAGCGACAGAATGGTTGATTAGTATTTAGTAAAAACCCCGCCGCGGCGGGGTTTTTATTTATATCTATAGAAAAACGTCTGCTCTTTTCTGAAGTTTTTGATATACTAATAAAATGAAATATAGTTAAAGTGCAAATTGTTCGAAACGAAAGTTTTGAAATAGGTATGTTTTATGTGAAAGTCATAATTAAAACAATAAGTCTTTTTTCTGGAGGTCGCTATGAAAGCAAATTACATTGAGAATTTCGAAGAATGGAAGCAAGACTTTTTCTTTTCTGCACCTGTTCAAGTGCGTTTTTCTGAAACAGATATGTTTGGTCATGTAAATAATACAGTACCAATTGCATATTTCGAATTTGCGCGTATCGAATTTATGAAAGAGATGGGTTTGATGCAGCGCTGGCTCCAAGCGGGTAATGAGCTGTTTCCGGTTGTGGCAGATATGCAAGTAGATTTTGTTCAGCAAGTCTATTTTGATGAAAAGCTAGATGTTCATGTCAAAATCGCTCGAATTGGTAGTTCTTCTGTTGATGTCCATTATTGGACAGTCAATGAAAAAGGAGAAACTTGTTTTACTGGTCGCGGCGCAATTGTCCAAGTATCTAAGCAAACAAATAGAGGCTATCCGTGGACAAAAGAAGAAATTGAAATGCTGCAGATGAAACATTTAGCAGTTGCAAAAAAATAAGGAGCTCTTGCTATATCGATAAAAAACCTGCACTATAGAACTATGATAGGGTTTTTGAGGAGTGGTAACTAGTTATGAATGAGGATCACAAAGAGATGGAAATTGATGTAGAACGCATCGCATTTATGGAAAAAGAATTACGTTATATTTCGGGGATTATTAAGCAAAAAGGACGCGAAATATTAAGCTCCTACACGATAACACCGCCTCAGTTCGTTGCCTTACAATGGCTATTTGAACATGGAGATATGACGATTGGCGATTTATCCAACAAAATGTATTTAGCATTTAGCACAACGACAGATTTAGTAGATCGTATGGAAAAAAATGAAATGGTCGTCCGTATACGTGAAGAACAAGATCGTCGCGTTGTCCGGATCAAATTATTAAAAGAAGGCGAACGCGTGATTGAAGAAGTGATTCAAAAGCGTCGTGAATACTTGAATACGGTATTAGAAAATTTCTCTGAAGATGAATCAGAGAAATTTGCAGCATTGCTTGAAAAACTGCACACAAACATGAAATAGGATAGAGGCGATGACGTTGAATGCGCCAATTGGAGTAATTGATTCGGGAGTCGGTGGACTCACTGTTGCAAAAGAAATTATGAGGTTATTGCCGAACGAGCAAATTTGTTATATCGGCGATAATGCAAGATGTCCGTATGGTCCTCGTCCGTTATCGGAAGTACGTACCTATACATGGCAAATGGCAAATGCATTGATGAAGAAAAATATTAAAATGCTAGTTATTGCTTGTAATACGGCCACAGCGGCTGCATTAATCTCTCTCCAAAAAAACTTACCGATTCCTGTAATCGGTGTGATTTTTCCGGGAGCACGTGCTGCGATTAAATCTTCCGCAACCAATAAAATAGCTGTGTTAGGTACAGCTGGAACAGTAGAAAGTGGTGCTTACGAAAAAGCCATTTTGTCGTTAGTATCTTCTGCTCACGTTGTTCAACTTGCATGTCCGCGGTTTGTCCCTCTAGTAGAAAGTGATGAATACGAAGGGGAGTTTGCACATCGGATTGTTCAAGAAACATTGGCGTCAATCGCCTACGAGGAATTTGATACAGCTATTTTAGGATGTACGCATTATCCGTTATTGCAAGGGTTTATCGAAGAAGTGCTCGGAGATACGGTCCACGTTCTTTCTTCAGCAGAAGAAACAGCGAAAGACGTTGAACGTTACTTAAGCTATAAAAATCAATTTGCCGACCGAGATAAACCACCGGTGCACCGTTTTTATACATCGGGATCTACGCAGATCTTTGGTTCGATTGTGCGCAAATGGTTAGAGATTGATGAGCCAATCATTTATTCAATCCGATTCCCAAAAACCTGATAGCTCTCGCTGTCAGGTTTTTGTCGTTGTCTACGAAATATGGTAAGCTATTGAGCATATATTAAGGAGGATTTTAATGACACGCATAGATAATAGACAAACAAACGAATTGCGTCCCGTATCCGTGGACGTTGACTACTTGATTCACCCGGAAGGTTCAGTATTAATAACAGTGGGCCAAACAAAAGTAATTTGTACGGCAACAATTGAAGAAAAAGTGCCTGGATTTTTACGTGGCCAAGGTAAAGGCTGGATCACAGCTGAATATTCCATGTTACCACGAGCAACAAATAGCCGAAATCGAAGAGAAGCTTCGGCTGGAAAAATCGGTGGGCGTACAATGGAAATTCAACGGTTAATCGGTCGTGCATTGCGCGCTGTTGTTGACTTAGAAAAACTAGGTGAACGTACACTATGGATTGATTGCGACGTCATCCAAGCAGATGGTGGAACACGTACAGCTTCAATCACAGGAGCCTTTATTGCGATGACTATGGCCATTGGCAAGCTTGAGTTAACAGAATTTCCAGTAACAGATTTTCTTGCAGCGACAAGTGTAGGCGTAACTGCAGAAAATGGACCGATTTTAGATTTGAATTATGTAGAAGATTCAAGTGCGGAAGTGGATATGAATTTAGTAATGACTGGAGCAGGTCATTTTGTTGAATTACAAGGCACTGGTGAGGAATCAACCTTTACCCGTGCGCAACTAAACGAGTTACTGGATCTTGGAGAAGATGGAATTCGTCAATTGATCGCAATGCAACAAAATGCATTAGGTGAATTGTCAGAACGAATCGGTGAAAGGGTGCCAGCAGAACTATGAAACGAATAGTAATTGCAACTCAAAACAAAGGCAAAGCAAAAGATTTTGAAGCGTTACTTGCACCACTTGGGTATGAAGTATTAACACTTTTAGATGTAGCACAGGATCTTGATGTAGAAGAAACCGGTGTAACGTTTGAAGAAAACGCCATCTTAAAAGCAGAAGCGGTATCAAAAGAGTTAAACATCCCAGTAATTTCGGACGACAGCGGTTTAGAAATTGATGCATTAAATGGAGAACCAGGCGTTTACTCTGCGCGTTATGCAGGTGGCGAAAAAAGCGACAGTGCGAATATTGATAAAGTACTACAGAAACTTACTGACGTGGCAGAAGACAAGCGTACAGCACGCTTTCGTTGCGTATTAGCAATCGCGGCGCCAGGGCAACAAACACAAACTTTTTCGGGATCATGTGAAGGCAGAATTTTAAATGCACGTCAAGGTGAAAACGGGTTTGGCTATGATCCGATTTTTTATGTACCGAGTCAAGAAAAAGCGATGGCTGAGTTAATGCCACACGAAAAAGCAGCTATTTCCCATCGTGGCAATGCGTTGCGTGAACTTAAACAAAGCATGCCAAATTGGCTGAGTGACCAAAACTAATCTGACCGAAAACTAATTTTAATGTTTTTTTAAAATAGCATTGACTTTTCTTTAAATCATTTCTATAATTAAAAATGTCTTTCAAAAGAAAAGCGAAGTCGCAAGCAACAGCAAGCGTCATTGTTTAATCTTTAAGAAAGCTTTCGTCTCAGTAGCTCAGCTGGATAGAGCAACGCCCTTCTAAGGCGTCGGTCGGGGGTTCGAATCCCTCCTGGGACATTATAGGAATGTACATAAAACATTGTTGTGTTGGGATTTTAGAGCGCGTAGGGAAAAGATGGGGAGTAGAACCGTTGAGTGATACCCCTGTTTTCGACCCGCTCACCTAACGCAGACCGAATTGATCTTCTAATCAAATTGATTAGGGGATTTTTTTTATGGCTAAAATCCGTTAATTGAATACATATACAGGGAAAAGTGGAGTGCGCAAATAGTCCGATTTCACAAAGTATGGAAAGAGTTTGTATGAGAGTGCATCGGGTACTGTATTTGTATAAGATAAAACAAGTATCTTAAGGAGGTGAATTCGAATGACTTTACCCCAAATTACGCTAGACAATAATGAAGTCATCGCTTATCGAAAAAAAGATGGGGGTGAACAGACAATACTTCTCGTCCATGGGAATTTTTACTCTTCATTAGCTTGGGAAGAGCTAATTGGCGTACTTGATCCGAAATATACAGTATATGCAGTTGATCTTCGTGGGTTTGGAGAATCATCATATAATCATCGAGTGACTCAGATTAAAGACTTCTCGGATGACCTTAAAGATTTTGTTGATAAACTTGGAATTGGTGATTTTTATATGGCGGGTTGGTCGGCTGGAGCTCAAGTATGTATGCAGTTTGAGGTAGATTATCCCGGACATTGCAAAAAACTCGCATTGATAAATCCTGCTTCAACTCGAGGTTTACCAATGTTTGAAATGAATGCAGATGGTACACCTGACTTTACAAAACGACAAACTACGTTAGAAGAAATTGAAAATGATTCATCCAAACAGCCAGGGCGCGAGGAGTTTATCGCATTTTCGGAAGCTCGAATTTATACGCACAAAAAACGCTCTCCTGAAAAACAAGAAATGTATGTTGAGGATATGCTTAAACAAAGAAACATAGTAGATGTCGCACATTCACTCAATACATTTAATATTGGATCAATCAATAATGGGGTAAGAGATGGAACAAATCAGGCGAAAGGTATTACGATCCCGGTATTAATTTTACGAGGTGATCGAGACAATATAATCCCAGCTCAAATGATCGATGAAATTAAAGATGATATCGGGGATAATGCAACATATGCGCAACTTACTGATACAGGACATTCGCCGTTTGTGGATAATTTACCTGAACTAAAGGAACAAATCGAAAAGTTCTTTATATAAAATAAAGAATTGTGCAAACAATTTAAAGCATAATCCATTTTGTAGCATAATGAAAAAAACGTATCCATCCAGGGTTACGCTTTTTTCATTTTTAATCCTAAAAATTTGGGAATCTAAAAGACGTTTTCTTCCCGAATTAAAAGGATTACGAATAGTTGCAGCCGTATTGATGCCGATTTATCACATATTGTTTAATCGTGTTTCTAGCGAAGTAAATATTTTCTTGGTTGTAATAGGCTTTTTAATTACCACATTGCTTTTTTCAATGTCTCGAGAAAACGGTAAAGTTTTATATTTTTCTTATGTTGTTAAATTATTGAAACGACATTTACCAACAGGAAGCATCCGGTTTCAATTTTATTTAGTTTGGTTGTTAGTATTCTTAGTAGCAAATAGATTTCTTCGCGTTTTTTGGGGGAAAGCACATTAAAAGCGTTTTAAATATCTTTATTTCTGTCGCTTCAGTTGTATCTTTTAATTACTCAGTATATTTGACTGCTGAATATCATCCATTCGCTTATTATCATACGCTTACTTGTGTATGGGAGTTTGGGAATGGTGGGTTGTTGGCATTAATGATTCTATAGTTAGTAATATCAATTAAAATTGCATGGTTGTGTGGTTGGCTAGGATTAATTGGGCTGATTAGTTGTGGCATTGTATTGCAAGTATCACAATTTTCCCGAGCTATACAGCAATATGGGGTGGTATTATCAGTTGTGTTTATAATTAAGGTTGGTAGTTACTCAACAAACTTTAGAGCTTTCCGATGAAACCTATAAAAATTTTATAGTGATTTATTGACTAAAGGTTACTATTTTCTACATAAAGGGAATATGATATGATTATGAAACACAAAAGAGGTGGTAAAGTGCGAAAGAAATACCGGGAGTTAAAACGTAAGGGGAACGTCATTGTCTTTCCAACCACAGTAGATCGCTTACTGACAGAAGGAATGACTTATTTAAAAGAAGAGAAGTACGAAGATGCCCGGGACAGTCTGTATCAGGTACTAAGTTATGAACCTGTTAATGTAGCTGCACTAGGTGGTTATACATATTGTCTGTATGAACTTGGAGAGTTTGGGGAAGCTTTAGAAGTGTGCAGAGAATTATTGCAAATCGGTCCGATCCACTACTTGGAGACGATGGAGCTATACATAAGTATTTTAATGCAAGTCCGTGAATTTGAAGAAGCGGAAAAGATGATTGAGGTTTTAATAGAAGAAAAAGTTTTACCTGAAGAACGATTAGAACAGTTTCAGCAATTACGAGAGTTGAACGAACGCATTTCAGCAAATGCAACTTCAGAGAAAGTTGATGCATCGCTTTATGCGATAGAAAACTTTCTGTCACTACACCCTTCAGAACAAGAACAACTGATTCTATCGTTGCCTACTACGTCTTATCAAGCGCTCAAAAAAAAGCTGCTGGCAATTATTGAACATGTAGAAGCGGATTTGTTGACGAAAACATACATATTATTTATGCTGTCTCAAGAAAAGATTGAAGCGGAAGTAAGAGTACAGAAATTTCATTACAAAGATGTATTTACGATTAGTGAGCTACCTGATCCAGTTAATGATGAACGCATACAAAAAATCTCCTCTTTAATGGAAAGAGCTTTAGAAAAAGATCCAACTCGCCTAGAGTTAGTAAAAGAGCTGTTTGAACGTCATATTTACTTGCTTTATCCGTTTATGTGGGATGACTTTAATGAAGAGAAAATAGCGCAAGCGTATATGGAATATACAGCAGGGTTATTTACTGGAATGAGTTCATTTGAAGAGGATGAAAAGCTATTAGAGTGGATTCAACAGGCTGAACTTTGGTTTGAGATGCGTAATGGGTAGAAATAGTTGAACCTGTGTGCATCTGTGCTATAATATTGAAGTTGTCAAAAATCGTAGAAAACGTTAAATGACTTTTAAGAAAATGTTTGGAGGGCTTATAATTATGTCAGCAAAATGGGAAAAACAAGAAGGTAACACAGGGGTTTTAACAGTAGAAGTTCCTGCAGAAGAAGTAAACGCAGGTCTTGATAAAGCGTTTAAGAAAGTTGTTAAAGAAATAAACGTACCAGGTTTCCGTAAAGGGAAAATGCCACGTCAAATGTTCGAAAAGCGTTTTGGCGCTGAGTCACTTTACCAGGATGCATTAGATTTCATCCTACCTGATGCTTACGCAAACGCTGTTGAAGAAGCAGGAATCAACCCAGTTGATCGTCCTGAAATCGACATCGAAACAATCGAAAAAAACCAACCACTTGTATTTACGGCTAAAGTAATCGTAAAACCTGAAGTTGAGCTTGGCGAATACAAAGGTCTTGAAGCATCAAAACCTGATACAGAAGTAACTGACGAAGATATCGAAAAACAATTGAAAGAAAACCAAGAACGTTTGGCTGAGTTGACTGTTAAAGAAGACGAAGCAATCGTTGAAGGCGATACAGCTGTTATCGATTTCGAAGGATTTGTAGACGGAGAAGCGTTTGAAGGCGGACAAGGCAATGATTATTCGCTTGAGATCGGTTCAAACTCATTTATCCCAGGATTTGAAGAGCAATTGGTAGGCGTTAAAGCTGGAGAAGAAAAAGAAGTTGAAGTTTCTTTCCCAGAAGAATACCATGCTGCTGAACTTGCAGGAAAAGCTGCAACGTTCAAAGTAAAAGTAAACGAAGTTAAAGGCAAAGAACTTCCTGAGCTTAACGACGAATTGGCAAAAGAAATTGACCCAGAAGTTGAAAGCTTAGAAGCGCTACGCACTAAAATGAAAGATAGCTTAGTTGCTGAGAAAAAATCAGCTGCTGATGCGAAACTTCGTGATGAATTAGTTCAAAAAGCTGCTGAAAACGCAACTATTGATATTCCACATGCAATGATCCACACTGAAATGGACCGCATGATGAGCGATTTTGAACAACGTTTAACTCAACAAGGTATGAACCTTGAGTTATACTTCCAATTCTCTGGTCAAGACGAAGCTGCACTTCGTGAGCAAATGCACGGTGATGCTGAAACACGCGTACGCGTTTCAATGACACTTGAAGAAATTGCTAAAGCTGAAAACATGCAAGTTACTTCAGAAGACATCGATAAAGAGCTTGAAAAAATGGCTGCTCAATTCAATATGGACATTGAACAGATCAAAACAGCTTTAGGTGGAACTGAAATGCTTGAAAACGATATCCGCATGCAGAACACAGTTGAGTTCCTAGTGGACAACGCTAAAATTTCTGAGTAACACATAAGCAATTTATAAGTAATACGGAAAACAAGGTGCGGAAACGCACCTTGTTTTCCACTACATAGAAGAATGATTAATATGTGTGTAGCAGCGAAATTGACGCTGAATCTAATTAGTTGCTACAATTACGATAATCTTGTAAGATAATTGCTTGAATAGGGGTGAATACATTGTTCAAATTCAATGACGAAAAAGAGCATTTAAAATGTTCGTTTTGCGGTAAACCACAAGAGCAGGTTCGTAAACTGGTGGCAGGACCAGGTGTTTATATTTGTGACGAGTGTATTGAGCTTTGTACGGAAATCGTAGAAGAAGAGCTTGGTACAGACGAAGAAGTAGAGTTTAAAGAAGTACCTAAGCCAAAAGAAATTTTAGACATTTTGAATGGCTATGTAATTGGTCAGGAAAAAGCGAAAAAATCATTGGCTGTAGCAGTTTATAACCACTATAAACGTGTAAATTCGAATAGTAAGATTGACGATGTAGAATTGTCTAAATCGAATATTGTCTTAATCGGACCAACAGGTAGCGGTAAAACTTTACTTGCGCAAACATTGGCTCGCATCCTGAATGTACCGTTTGCTATTGCAGATGCTACTTCGTTAACTGAAGCAGGTTATGTCGGTGAAGATGTAGAAAATATTCTACTTAAACTGATTCAAGCTGCAGATTATGACGTGGAACGTGCTGAAAAAGGGATTATTTATATCGATGAAATTGATAAAGTAGCCCGTAAATCAGAGAACACATCGATTACACGTGATGTATCTGGTGAAGGTGTGCAGCAAGCACTTCTGAAAATCTTAGAAGGCACAACTGCAAGTGTACCTCCTCAAGGCGGACGTAAGCATCCTCATCAAGAATTTATCCAAATCGATACGACGAATGTATTATTCATCGTAGGTGGAGCTTTTGACGGAGTCGATCAAATTATTAAACGCCGTCTAGGCAACAAAATCATCGGCTTTGGAGCAGATCCAAACAAAGAAGAAATCGACGAAAAATCATTGCTTAGCCAATTGATTCCTGAAGATTTATTGAAATTTGGTTTGATTCCAGAATTTATCGGTCGTTTGCCTGTATTGGCGAGCCTTGAACAATTGGATGAAAAAGCATTAGTTGAAATTTTGACTGAGCCTAAAAATGCATTGATCAAGCAATACCAAAAGATGATGGAGCTTGATGGTGTCAAATTAACGTTTGAACCAGAAGCACTTGTAGCCATTGCAAAATTAGCAATTGAACGTAAAACAGGTGCACGTGGACTCCGTTCAATCATAGAGAACACGATGCTTGAAGTAATGTTCGATCTACCTTCTCGTGAAGATATTGTCGAATGTGTCATTACAAAAGAAACAGTTGACGATAGCGTACCACCTAAACTAATCTTAGAAGATGGTTCAGAGTACGTTAGCGACAACGATGAGAAAACATCCGCGTAATGAGTGGAATTTCACCCAGTAGGCAAAGCTTGCTGTGTGATAGGTAAACCAATCAAAAGGATGATACGGGCTGACTCTGATCGTGCGCATCCGCACCTTCTGAGTTAGCCCGTTTTTGTTAGAAAAGTGAAAACACGCGTCTTATTATGACAGGTTGTAGACAAAAGAATAGTAAATATTTTTTGATCCCCACCTACTAGACGCTTTGTGCCTAATGGATGTCGGCGAATTGTCAACGACGAAGATAACGCAGTGATGGAAAAGCACATCTTTGCCCTTCGTGACATGTAGCTATGATTCCTTGAATGGTTGGATGAAATGCTAAGTAGAGTAATTATTGGTGTAAATCACATTACTTTAGCTCACGTTGATCGAAGTAGAAAGATTCCAATTGAGTTGGCTACGAAGACTCCTGTGGGAGCAGCGTAGCGACGAAAGCTGAAGCTGAGCCCACGGAAAGCGAAGTGGGCAGCTCAGTTGGAGAGTAAATAACATAATTCATTTTTGGTAAGACTTTGTCTACAAACAAAAGCACTAAATAAATTAGATGCTATTAATTCATGTTGAAAATATTCACGGAGGTGGCTCTACAGATGGCGAAGAAAAAAGGAACTAAACAGGTGCCATTATTACCATTGCGTGGACTTCTTGTATTTCCAACAATGGTCCTGCATATAGATGTCGGTCGCGACCGTTCTGTGGCGGCATTAGAAAAAGCAATGCTTGAAGACAATATTGTCTTTTTAGCGACACAAAAAGATATGAGTGTTGAAGAACCCAAACGAGCAGATCTACACAAAATCGGGACGTTGGCTTATGTAAAACAAATGTTGAAATTACCAAATGGTACGATTCGTGTATTGGTTGAAGGAATAGAACGCGGCCAGTTAAAAAATTACGAAGAAGAAGAAGATTTTACATTGGTCGAAGTAACTCCGTTTGCGGATGAAACAGAAAGAGATGCTGAACAAGATGCATTAATGCGTTTGCTATTAGAGCATTTCGAGAATTACGCAAAAAGTTCGAAGAAAGTTAGCAATGAAACGTATAATACTGTGGCGGATATTGAAGAACCAGGCCGTTTAGCGGATATGGTCGCTTCTCATTTATCAATGAAAGTAGCTGCAAAACAAGACGTTTTGGAAACCTTTGATATTAGCAAACGGTTAGAATTGCTAATTACACGCTTGCACAGCGAACAAGAAGTTGTGGATCTTGAAAAAAAGATCAACCTTCGCGTTAAAAAAGCAATGGAGCAAACACAAAAAGAATTTTATTTGCGTGAGCAGATGAAAGCCATTCAATCTGAACTTGGTGATAAAGACGGAAAATCCGCTGAAATCGTTGATTTGAAAAAACGGATTGAAGAGGCAAAAATGCCAGAGTCGACGGAAAAAGTTGCACTTAAGGAACTTGACCGTTATGAAAAAATTCCTGCAGCCGCTGCAGAAAGTGGCATTATTCGTAATTATATCGAATGGCTTGTAACGATTCCTTGGTCTGAAACAACAGAGGATCGTTTGGATATTAAGTATGCCGAAGAAGTTTTGGATCGTGACCACGACGGATTAGAAAGTGTTAAAGAACGGGTACTTGAGTATTTAGCTGTTCAACAAATGACCAATTCTTTACGCGGACCGATTCTTTGTTTAGTAGGACCTCCCGGGGTCGGAAAAACTTCACTTGCGAAATCGATTGCAGAGTCTCTTGATCGTAATTTTGTTCGTGTGTCACTTGGTGGCGTTCGTGATGAATCCGAAATACGCGGTCATCGCCGTACCTATGTAGGGGCGATGCCGGGCCGAATTATTCAAGGGATGAAAAAGGCGGGAACTGTAAATCCTGTATTCTTGTTAGATGAAATTGATAAAATGTCGAATGACTTCCGTGGTGATCCGTCTTCAGCGATGCTAGAAGTATTGGACCCAGAACAAAATAACTCGTTTAGTGATCATTACATTGAAGAAACGTACAATCTTTCGAATGTCCTATTCATTGCGACAGCGAATGACCTAGGATCAATTCCAGGACCTTTACGTGATCGGATGGAAGTTATTACAATTGCGGGTTATACAGAAGTCGAAAAACAAATGATTGCGAAAAATCATTTGGCACCAAAGCAATTAAAAGAACATGGCTTATCTTCAGAACAATTACAATTTGAAGACGACGCATTATTAAATGTTGTCCGTTACTATACGCGTGAAGCGGGTGTCCGTGGACTCGAACGTCAACTTGCTTCGATTTGTCGAAAAGTAACAAAACAAATTGTTTCAAAAGAAGAAGAACATGTGATTGTTGGAGAAAAAGAAGTTGAGGCGTATCTAGGTAAACGTAAATTCCGCTACGGAATGGCAGAATCAGAAAATCAAGTGGGTGTTGCTACGGGACTTGCTTATACTACAGTTGGCGGAGATACACTTCAAATCGAAGTTTCCTTGTCTCCAGGTAAGGGCAAGCTGCAATTGACTGGTAAACTAGGAGATGTCATGAAAGAGTCAGCACAAACGGCGTTATCATTTGTTCGTGCTCGTGCAGAATCACTTGGCATCGATCCGAAATTCCATGAATCGCATGATATTCACATTCACGTTCCTGAAGGTGCTGTTCCAAAAGATGGCCCATCGGCTGGGATTACGATTGCGACAGCTTTAGTGTCTGCATTGACGAAACGTCCTATTCGCCGAGAAGTTGGCATGACAGGTGAAATCACACTTCGTGGTCGAGTTTTACCAATCGGTGGAATTAAGGAAAAAACCTTAAGCGCGCATCGTGCTGGTTTAAGGACCATCATTTTGCCAATCGATAACGAGCGTGACCTGGAAGATATACCAGAGACAATCCGCAAAGAGATGACATTCAAGTTGGTCTCTCAAGCAGATGAGGCATTAGAAATTGCCTTAGAAGGAGAAAACGAATGAAAGTTAATAATGTAGAACTAGTTATCAGTGCCGTTCGCCCAGATCAATACCCAGAAGACGGCTTGCCAGAATTTGCTTTAGCGGGAAGATCAAATGTCGGTAAATCATCTTTTATTAACAAAATGATTGGGCGTAAAAGCATGGCGCGCATTTCTTCAAAACCAGGTAAGACACAAACGCTTAACTTTTATAAAATTGAAGAAAAGTTGTTTTATGTTGATGTACCGGGTTACGGTTATGCAAAAGTATCAAAAAGTGAACGCGAAGCATGGGGGAAAATGATCGAACGGTATATTACTGATCGTGATCCATTACGTGCTGTTATTCAAATCGTTGACTTGCGCCATCCACCGAGTAGAGATGATATCGCGATGTATGAATTTATGAAGCATTTTGATATTCCGTGTATTATTATCGCAACAAAAGCAGATAAAATTCCAAAAGGTAAATGGGACAAGCACAAGAAAATTGTCCGCACGACTTTGGATATGGACAAAACCGATCCACTCATCCTTTTCTCATCTGAAACGGGATTGGGTAAAGACGAAGCATGGCAAGAAATTGAAAGCAGAATGTAAATAAAAGCGCAGCCCTTGGGTTGCGCTTTTTTATGTAGATCTAATTGATAGCTCTACTAAATATGCTGAAATCTTCATAATTAACTCTAGCATTAACAGTTAATTCCGACTAAGAGCGTTATACTTGTGACGGCCAAAACTGTTTGCTAGTATTAGTTTATAATAATTATAATCAAGGGCTAGGTTCATGCCTTGTTCACAATTTGAGAGTCATTATATTGCATAAAAGTGTTATACTTAATAAAGATGAAATATTGAACGTGAAAGGTGTTTTGTACCCATGCACACATTAGTAGTCGGTGTGAATTATCGCTCAGCACCTGTGGAAATTCGTGAAAAGCTGTCATTTATTGAAACGGATTTACCACAGGCAATGGAAGCGTTAAAACAACAAAAAAGCATATTGGAAAACGTCATAGTTTCCACCTGCAACCGGACGGAAATTTATGCAGTCGTGGATCAACTTCACACAGGAAAATATTACGTAAAGCAATTTCTTGCGGATTATTTTGACCTACCTAGAGAAGCTATTTCGCAGTATTTATTTGTTCATGAGCAAGACGCTGCGATTGAGCATTTATTTCGAGTAACCGCTGGTATCGATTCGATGGTATTGGGCGAAACGCAAATTTTAGGCCAAGTAAGAAATAGTTTTCTTGCAGGACAAGAGCAAGGAACGACAGGAACTGTTTTTAACCAATTGTTTAAGCAAGCTGTGACTTTAGCGAAAAAAGCACATTCAGAAACGGCAATTGGCGAAAATGCCGTGTCAGTATCTTATGCTGCTGTTGAACTTGGTAAGAAGATTTTTGGCACGCTTAAAAACAAACACGTAGTTATTTTAGGTGCTGGTAAAATGGGCGAACTGGCGATCAAAAACTTGCAAGGCAGTGGAGCAGATCGTGTGACGGTTATTAACCGTACTTTTGAAAAAGCTGAACTTCTAGCTGATAAATTTGGCGGAAATGCAAAACCGTTAAGTCAACTGCAATGTGCATTGCTCGAAGCAGATATTTTAATATCTTCTACAGGCTCAACAGATTTTGTCATTGATCTTGAATTGATGCAATTTGTAGAAAAACTGCGTAAAGGCAAACCGTTATTTATGGTTGATATTGCTGTACCGCGTGACATGGATCCGCGTATTGGTGATTTGCCAAATGTCTTCTTATACGATATTGATGATATGCAAGGGATTGTAGAAGCGAACTTAGCAGAACGTGAACGTGCAGCAGGTGAAATCATGACAATGATTGACCAAGAAGCACTCGATTTCAATGACTGGCTATCAACACTTGGAGTTGTTCCTGTAATTTCTGCACTTCGCCAAAAAGCACTCGGTATTCAGGCTGAGACAATGGCGAGTATCGAAAACAAAATGCCGGACTTGACTGACCGTGAAAAGAAAGTCCTTAACAAACACACCAAATCGATTATTAACCAATTATTGAAAGACCCAATTTTGCAAGCAAAGGAAATGGGTGGTTCACCTAAGTCTCGTGAACAATTAGAATTGTTCATGCAAATCTTTGGAATCGAAGAGGAAGTTGAACAAGAAATAGAAAAACAGTCGAAAGCTCCACAAAAGAAAACGGATAAAGCCGTTCTTCAAACTCAAAATTCATCAACTGAAACTCCCGGGTATTCATTTTAAGCTTTTCAAAAGAGGCGTTTTCGATTCTATATGTTAAAATGTAGAGACGGAACGCCTTTAATTATGGAGATGAAGGGGAATGGGATGGCAGATTTAACAATGGCAAGGCTGCACGAAGCTATGGTTATTCTATATGCTGTCAGCCTTGTTTTTTATTTTATCGATTATTTATATAAAGAGAAAAAAGCAAGTCGTATTGCCATGAGTTTACTTAGTATTGTGTGGATTTTGCAAACCATCTTTTTAGGCTTGTATATTTTTGAGACACAGCGCTTTCCAGTATTGACTTTGTTTGAAGGTATTTATTTTTATGCTTGGTTATTGGTGACATTGTCGATTGTTTTGAGGGTTTTCTACCGATTTGATTTCGTGGTGTTTTTCATTAACGTTATCGGTTTTATCTTTATGACCATCCATACATTTTCACCTGTACAAATTGAGCGATCACCTGTTGGGGATGCGTTAGTATCGGAATTATTATTTATACATGTAAGTTTCGCAATTTTATCGTATGTGGCGTTTTCGTTATCATTTGTGTTTGCGACCCTCCACATGGTTTTGTATCGAATGCTTAAGAAAAAAAAGTGGACAAAACAATGGGCAAACTTGCCATCATTAAGCCAAACACAACAATTTATGACGATATCGATCTTGGTCGGGATTTCCTTATTGTTCGTGTCGCTCGTACTTGGATTGCAATGGGCAATTATTTCACTGCCTGAGTTTTCATTATTGGACATGAAGATTGTCGGTTCCTTTGTTTTACTTGTGCTGTACGGCTTGGTTTTATGGCGACATCGTAAAGGGTCGTTAAACGGCATGAACTATGCACTAGCTCATACGTATTTGTTTTTGGTACTGCTCGTCAATTTCTTTTTAGGCAGCCGGTTATCTGATTTTCATTTTTGGTATTAAAGAGAGGTAGGATTTTTTTGAGAAAAATTATTGTAGGTTCGAGAAGAAGTAAGTTAGCATTAACTCAAACAAACCAGTTTATTGATAAATTAAAAGCAGCAGGTGCACCTTTTGAATTTGAAATTAAAGAAATCGTGACTAAAGGCGACCGAATTGTCGATGTTATGCTTTCTAAAGTCGGCGGTAAAGGTTTATTTGTAAAAGAAATCGAGCAAGCACTTTTTGACCGTGAAATCGATTTTGCTGTTCACAGCATGAAAGATATGCCTTCTGTATTACCTGAAGGTTTGGCAATTGGTTGTATTCCAGAACGTGAAGACCCGCGGGATGCTTATATTGCGAATGACCATGTGAAATTATTAGACTTACCAGTTGGAGCAGTTGTTGGAACAAGTAGCTTACGCCGCAGTTCACAATTATTATTATTGCGTCCAGACTTAGACATTCAATGGATTCGTGGGAATATCGATACACGTCTTGCAAAACTTCAATCAGGCGATTTCGACGCAATTATTTTAGCTGCAGCAGGGTTAAAGCGAATGGGTTGGAAAGATGATTTAGTAACTGAATTCCTTGAAGTAGATGAGTGTCTACCAGCAATAGGACAAGGTTCACTCGGAATCGAATGCCGCGAAGAAGATACTGAACTTCTTGCTGAATTAGCAAAACTAAATCACCAAGACACAGCTTTAGCTGTAAACGCAGAGCGTAAATTCCTTAAAGATATGGATGGCAGCTGTCAAGTGCCGATTGCTGGATATGCAACAGTGAAAGATGGAGAAATTACATTTACAGGACTCATTTCTTCGCCTGAAGCAGATCAAGTGTTTAAAGAAATGGCCATTAGCCACGACCCAATCGAAGCAGGACGAATTGTTGCTGAGAAAATCAGTGCGCAAGGCGGTTATGATTTAATTCAACGCGTCAAAGCTGAAAGCAATGTCTAAAAGCAAAAAACTGCTCGAAGGAAAAACCATCGTTTTTACCGGCTCTAGAAAACCGGTAGAAGCGATTTCTCATGCACAATCATTTGGGGCAAAAACAAATTATCTCCCACTTGTTGAAACCATTGTTCGCCAGTCAGAAAAACCGGATTTCACGGAATATGACTGGCTAATTTTCACTAGTCGTACAAGTGCAGAAGTATTTTGTACACTGAATGAAACTGTAACTGCTAAAATTGCCGCAGTCGGTGACCAAACAGCAGCGGTTTTAGAAAAACACGGTCATCAAGTAGATTTTATTCCGAAAGTGTTTAGTGCCGATCATTTTATTCAAGAATTCCCGCCTATCTCGGGAGTGGCGAAATGCTTGTTTATAAAAGGGCAAATGGCGAAAAACACCATTTCCTCCATGTCGATGCAAGTCGATGAATGGACAGTTTATGATACAGTGTTAAATAGCGACAATGCAAAAACCGTTACACAATTAAAAGACGTTGTTGTCCTATTTGCGAGTCCATCTGCAGTATCTGCATATCGACAAGCAGGTGGCGATTGGTCTACTATTCAAATCGCAGCAATAGGTCACGTGACGAAAAAAGCCATTATAGCTAACGGCGGTACAGTAGATTTTACACCGAAGAAATATACGTATATCGAAGTCATCAATGAAATAGCGAAAGGAAGTTTGTCGACATGAAAGAATTGAATTTTAATCGTCATCGCCGTTTACGCGGTTCTGCTAATCTTCGTTCAATGGTTCGCGAAACAAGTTTACATAAAGAGGATTTTATTTATCCGATTTTTGTTGTTGAAGGAGAAAATGTGAAAAACGAAATTTCCTCTATGCCGGGTGTGTTCCAATTTTCAATGGACAATTTAGGTGTTGAACTCGATGAAGTGGTCGACCTTGGTATTCCTTCTGTTATTCTTTTCGGCGTACCAAACGAAAAAGACGCAGTCGGTTCGCAAGCTTATCATGATCACGGCATTACGCAAGAAGCAATTCGCTTTGCGAAAAACCGTCATCCTGAATTAGTCGTTATTGCCGATACATGCCTTTGTCAGTATACAGATCACGGCCATTGTGGCGTAATTGAAGATGGCATCATCTTAAATGATGAGTCACTTGATTTATTGGCGCGTACTGCCGTATCGCAAGCCAAAGCAGGAGCAGATATTATTGCACCCTCAAACATGATGGACGGCTTTGTCGCGGCGATTCGTTACGGATTAGACCAAGCTGGATTTGAAAATACGCCAATTATGTCTTACGGCGTTAAATATTCATCTGCATATTACGGACCGTTCCGTGAAGCAGCTCACAGTACACCTCAATTTGGAGATCGCAAAACCTACCAAATGGATCCTGCAAACCGCATGGAAGCTTTGCGTGAAACAGCATCTGATATTCAAGAAGGTGCAGATTTCATGATTGTGAAACCGGCATTGTCCTATTTGGATATTATTCGTGAAGTTCGCGACAATTATGATATTCCAATTGTTGCATACAACGTTTCAGGTGAATACGCAATGGTCAAAGCAGCTGCAGCAAATGGCTGGATTGATGAAAAGAAAATCGTTTTAGAAACTTTATTAAGCATGAAGCGTGCAGGAGCAGATATTGTCATGACGTATCACGCAAAAGACGCAGCACGCTGGTTGGAGGGAAAAGAATGACATACGAAAAATCATTAGCCGCATTTACTGAAGCCAAAACATTAATGCCAGGCGGGGTTAACAGCCCTGTTCGCGCATTTAAATCAGTCGATATGGATCCGATTTTTATGCAATCTGGAAGTGGCGCAACAATTAAAGACGTAGATGGCAACACGTATATCGACTATGTTTTGTCATACGGTCCACTTATTTTAGGTCACGCACAAGAAGATGTAGTAAAAGCCATTCAAGAAACAGCGGCACTTGGAACATCTTTTGGTGCACCAACAGAACTAGAAAATAAAATGGCGAAATTAGTTATGGACCGTGTGCCATCGATTGAAATGATTCGCATGGTTTCTTCTGGAACAGAAGCAACGATGAGTGCATTGCGCGTAGCACGCGGTTATACAGGACGAGACAAAATCTTGAAATTCGAAGGCTGCTACCATGGACACGGTGATAGTTTGTTGATTAAAGCGGGTTCAGGCGTTGCAACTCTAGGATTGCCAGATTCACCTGGTGTTCCAGCATCAGTCGCTCAAAACACCATTACAGTACCGTTCAATGACCTTGAAAGCGTTCGTTTAGCTTTCCAAGAGTTTGGTGATCAACTAGCGGCAGTTATTGTAGAACCAGTAGCAGGTAATATGGGTGTTGTTCCTCCAAGCGAAGGTTTCTTAATGGAACTACGCAACTTAACTCATGAAAATGGCACCGTGCTAATTTTTGATGAAGTTATGACTGGATTCCGTGTGGGCTATAATTGTGCACAAGGCTATTACGGCGTAACGCCAGATATGACTTGTCTTGGAAAAGTAATCGGTGGCGGCTTACCAGTCGGCGCATTCGGTGGTAGACGTGAAATTATGGAGCAAGTAGCACCGAGTGGATCAATTTACCAAGCAGGTACATTATCAGGTAATCCACTTGCGATGCGTGCAGGATTCGAAACACTTTCCCGCTTATCAGAAGAAAGCTATGACACGTTCATCAAACGCGGCGATCAACTAGAAAAAGGATTCCGCGAAGCTGCAACAAAATACAACATCCCGCACACGGTAAACCGTGCAGGTTCAATGATTGGCTTCTTCTTCACAAACGAAGACGTTGTAGATTTCGAAACAGCTAAAACATCAGACCTGGAACTGTTCGCAAACTACTACCGCTTAATGGCGGAAGAAGGCATTTACTTGCCACCATCCCAATTCGAAGGCATGTTCCTATCGACTGCCCATACGGAAGAGCATATCGCGAAAACTGTAGAAGCGTTCCATACCGTATTTGCTAAATTGGCGCGTTAATAAAATTAACAGAGCTATCCCAAGAGTCATGAAAATGACTTTTTGAGGATAGCTCTTTTTTATGTGTAGTGATTTTATTTATATAGATGGACAACTAACTGTCAAAAATTTCCGGTTGCAGGAAATCGTTGTTTTGCGTTCTGATGCTCGCTTTCCGCGGACACGACCTTAGCCGCTTCACTCACTGCGTTCGCTCCAAGGTCTTCGGCTCGTGTTATTTCCGCAAGAGTCGAGCATCTGCACTCCAAACAACTAAGCATATGACTTGAATAGAAAGTTGACCTGTTAAATAAAAAGAGTGTTTTCTCTAATGAAATACTACTCAAAAAGAATGATAAAAAAGCAAACTCAATTTAGATGATGTGCACTTACAAAGCTTCGGCGCGTCAACGGGCTAGGCGAAGCGAAAAGACCGGTGCACTTCCGGGCTTATCGCGGGAGCCATGCCCAAAGCGATCGAAGCGACAAGAGAGAGCGATGAAAACTACCTAACACACCCAACAAAAGGTGATCATTCACCAAGCAAGGAGCGACAAGGGCTAGGCGAAGCGAGAAGACTGGTGCACTTCCAGGCTTATCGCGAGAGCCATGCCCAAAGCGATCGAAGCGAAAAAGAAAGCGATAAAAGCGATTTAATATACTCAACTTAAGATGTCCATTCACAAAGCTTCGGCGCGTCAACGGGCTAGGCGAAGCGAAAAGACCGGTGCACTTCCGGGCTTATCGCGGGAGCCAGGCCCAAAGCGATCGAAGCGACAAGAAAAAGCAACAAAAGCTATCTACTAGAAACAACTTACATGCTGTCTATTCACGAAACAATTATTGAAAGTAAACGAACCTATCCGGACGACATTAAAATAGCTTGACGCTAAAACCTCCTATTGAGTACAATAAGAGTAATTAGATATTTATGCGTTGATGAGGATAGTAGGTTGTACGTTACATTTCAGAGAGAAGACCATTTGGTGAAAGGTCTTTATGAGCGTCCAGTTGAATGTCACCTCGGAGCAGTTGCCGTGAAAAGAGTAGCGGGAACCGGACTGAACATCCGTTATGAAACTTGAGAGCCAGGTCTGTAACTAGACCTGTGTATAAAGGTGGTACCGCGAAAAACTCCTTCGTCCTTTACAGACGACAGGAGTTTTTTGCGTTCAACCAGAAATTAAAGGAGGAATTCCCATGACTGAACAAATGTCCACAAAGTACGATCCGCAATCGATTGAAAAAGGCCGTTACGATTGGTGGGTCGACCAAAAATTCTTTGAAGCTAAACCAGAAAGCGGTAAAACGCCGTATACCATTGTGATTCCTCCACCAAACGTTACAGGCAAGCTGCACTTAGGCCACGCGTGGGACACAACATTACAAGACATCATGACACGCATGAAACGCATGCAAGGCTTTGACGCATTATGGCTACCAGGAATGGACCATGCGGGTATTGCGACACAAGCAAAAGTAGAAGGCAAACTAAAAGAAGAAGGCCGTTCACGTTATGATTTAGGACGCGAAGCGTTTCTTGAAGAATCATGGAAGTGGAAAGATCAATACGCAGGACATATTCGTGAGCAATGGGCAAAATTAGGTTTAGGACTTGATTATTCTCGTGAGCGTTTTACATTAGATGATGGGTTATCAAAAGCAGTGCGTGAAGTATTTGTAAAATTATACGAGAAAAAACTGATTTACCGTGGTAAATACATCATCAACTGGGACCCGAATACGCAAACAGCAATTTCCGATATTGAAGTGATTCATAAAGATGTAAAAGGTGCATTTTATCATATGCGTTATCCACTTGCTGATGGTAGTGGCCATATTGAAATTGCCACAACACGTCCTGAAACGATGCTTGGAGACACGGCTGTTGCGGTTCATCCGAAAGACGAGCGCTACAAACACTTAATCGGTAAAAAAGTAATTTTGCCAATCGTTGGACGCGAAATTGAAATTGTTGCAGACGATTATGTAGATCGTGAATTTGGAAGTGGAGCTGTTAAAATCACACCAGCGCATGATCCGAATGACTTTGAAATCGGAAACCGTCACAATTTAGAACGTGTTCTTGTGATGCATGAAGATGGTTCTATGAACGAAAACGCTGGCAAATACGAAGGTTTAGACCGTTTTGAATGCCGTAAGCAAATCGTGAAAGACTTGCAAGACATGGGCGTGTTGTTTGAAATCGAAGAGCATATTCACTCAGTAGGTCACTCTGAGCGAAGCGGTGCTGTAGTGGAGCCTTACCTGTCAACACAATGGTTTGTTGATATGCAACCTTTAGCTGCTGCATCTGTAGAAGCACAAAAAAATGGTGAAGGTGTTAATTTTGTGCCAGATCGTTTTGAAAAAACGTATTTACACTGGATGGAAAACATTCGCGACTGGTGTATTTCTCGTCAATTATGGTGGGGGCATCAAATTCCAGCATGGTATCATAACGAAACAGGCGAAATTTACGTAGGTCACGAAGCACCAACTGATGCTGAAAACTGGACACAAGATGAAGACGTACTAGATACGTGGTTCTCATCTGCCCTATGGCCGTTCTCAACACTTGGTTGGCCAGAAGAAAACGACGACCTTAGCCGTTACTACCCAACTGACGCATTAGTTACAGGTTATGACATCATCAACTTCTGGGTTTCACGTATGATTTTCCAAGCTTTAGAATTTACCGGTGAAAAACCGTTTAAAGATGTATTAATTCACGGACTGGTTCGCGATGCTGAAGGACGTAAAATGTCGAAATCACTCGGTAATGGTGTTGATCCAATGGACGTTATTTCTGAGTACGGTGCGGATTCACTGCGCTATTTCCTAGCAACAGCATCGTCTCCAGGACAAGACCTTCGTTATTCAAACGATAAAGTAGAATCTGTTTGGAACTTTGCCAATAAAATCTGGAATGCGTCTCGTTTTGCATTGATGAACATGGAAGGCATGACATACGACCAAATCGACTTATCCGGCAAAAAATCAGTTGCTGATTCATGGATCTTAACTCGTTTGAATGAAACCATTGAACAAGTGACTGAACTTGCAGAACGCTATGAATTTGGTGAAGTGGGACGTTCGCTTTACAACTTTATATGGGATGATTTCTGTGACTGGTATATCGAAATGTCGAAATTGCCATTATACGGCGAAGATGAAGAAGCGAAGAAAATGACGCGTTCGGTACTAGCTTATGTACTCGATAACACAATGCGTTTGTTGCACCCGTTCATGCCATTTATCACAGAAGAAATTTGGCAGAACTTACCACACGAAGGCGAATCAATAACGATTGCGGCGTGGCCGACAGTAGACGACTCGTTAACTAACCAAAGCCAGTCTTCTAGCATGAAGCTATTGATGGACGTGATTCGCTCTGTACGTACGATCCGCGCAGAAGTGCAATCACCAATGAGCAAAAAAGTGCCGTTAACAATTTCTGCAAAAGATGCCAATACACATGCGGTATTAGAAGCGAACGCTGCTTACATCGAGCGTTTCTGTAATCCAGAAACATTAACAATCGGTGAAAACATCGTAGCTCCTGAAAAATCGATGTCAGCAGTTGTATCAGGTGCTGAATTGTTCATGCCACTTGAAGGCTTGATCGACATTGATGCAGAACTTGCACGTTTGAACAAAGAACTCGAAAAGTGGGCAAAAGAAGTAAAACTCGTTACTGGCAAATTGTCGAACGAACGGTTTGTTTCGAAAGCACCTGAAGCCGTAGTAGCTGAAGAACGTGCGAAACAAGCTGATTACATGGAAAAACATGCAACAGTTGAAAAACGCATTGAAGAATTAAAGAATTTGTAAAACGATAAAACCGCTTTCCCATTATGGGAGAGCGGTTTTAGTCTTGTTATTCCGCAAACTAGCTGCGCTTTCTTGCGGGCTTGCACCGAACTAACTCGGGCTAGATGCCCGAGTGGATTTCGGTACTTCGCTATCCCGCGGGAGTCTCCGCTAGTTTGCTTCATATTTAAGTAAACTACAAAGTGATAAAATCACATAAAACACATAGACATATGGTTACTTCAGTCGGTCTTCTCGCTGAAAAGGCGCATTTTTCTCTATTTCTTGGATGTGTTCGAAAAATAGTTCTGCGATGTTTTCAACATGTGTTTTGTAAAACGAACGGGCACCAACAGGATCTTCGATTTCATTGAAAAGATGCTGACCGTTTTCTAGTAGTAAAAAGTCGATTCCGATATAATCGCTTTTTAGCGCACGTGCAATGCGTAATACATCTGTTTCCTGAGCTGCTGTTAAGATATATTTTTCAACTGTTGCGCCTAGAGAATAATTGGCTTTAAACGAGTCATTAGAAATTCGCTTCACAGCCCCTACAATTTCTAAGTCGATCACATAAACTCGGATATCCGCTTGGTGAGCAACAACAGGTTGAAATAGTAGGGGAGAGGTCGTGGTTGGTATATCTTCAGACGACTCGAGCAGCCATACTTCTGAACCACCGTGACCGCTAGCAGTTTTTGCGATACAAGGATATTCGGGCGCGTTCCGGTAACTTGGAATGGTAGGTACACCGAGCATCATAAACAATTCGAAACTTCTCCATTTGTCATTGGCAATGCGATTTACTTCTGCGCGATTGATCAAGTGAATGCCTTGATCTTCTAAAAAACGAGCGGCTTTTGGTTGTCGTGCGCGAAAAACGACTAGTTCGCCAGCTAGAAGATCTGCAAGCTGATGTAATCCTTCGTCGCTCCAGTCGTCCCACTGAATCAAATCAAAATCTCCAAATCGCTGTAATTCTTCTATAAACCCGCGATTACGTAATGCATCTTGTGATTCATAAAGAAGTTTCATGATAAATCCTCCAATATATAAGCAATCATGGCATCTGCAACATTAATTCCCGTGACATTTAATATATTCCGAATGTGTGCAGCTGCATTAACTTCACAAACGAGTGGTTGTTCATCTTCACCGTATAACAAGTCAACGCCAGCAAACGTAGCACCGACTGCTTGAGCGGCAGCTAGCGCAACCTCTTTTTGCGTTGGAGTTAAGTCAATAGGAGATGCTACGCCGCCATTGGTAATATTGGCTCGAAAATCAGTTGTTGAATGGCGGTGCATCGCAGCAACAATTTGATCACCGACAATATTGACGCGAATGTCACGACCGCGACTCGAATCGACAAATTCTTGGAAGACAAAATCAATGCCTCGGAGGCTATCGACTTTTTCGTAAAATTGTTCTTCTGTTTCGATCAAATAAACCTTCATGCCAAAAGAGCCATGTCCTTCTTTAATAATCATGGGCAACTGTAACCGTTCAATCACTTTTTCAAAATAACCTGAATCGATAATCGAGAAGTTCGGATAGACTTTTGGAGCGACAATCGTTCTAGGCATTGGCAGGTCTCGTGCCGCCAATTCAACATATTGAGTAGCTTTATTATCACATAAATCAATAACAGCTGGGTCATTGTAAACAGGTACACCACGACTTTTTAAAAAGTAACCTAGTAATATATCCTTATCCAATAATATTGCGAAATCGGGTATACTTATTTTTACTGATAAATCCATTATAGTTTCATAATTTTTCATAATTTTAACAGAAATGCCTGCACGTTCTGCAGCTTCAGCAACTAAACTCGCTTGGTCTGCAAACTTATCGGAAAGTAGGCTTCCATTGTAGATTACCCAACAACTCGTCATATTCATTCCACCTTCGTACTATAATCATACTCAAAAAGTGTATCATGTTTATTGAAGAAAAGAGGCTACTAATGATAATTGGATTGGAACAATATAAAGAAAAATGGAATATCCAAACAGACACTGCTATACATCCAGGTTTAGAAGCCATTACTGCAGCTCTTGAGGAATTAGGAAATCCGCATAAGGTTGGAAAGTTTGTTCATTTAGCGGGAACAAATGGAAAAGGCTCAACCGCCACTTTTTTATCAAGCGTTTTACAGGCACACGGCTACTCAGTCGGCAATTTTTATTCACCGTGCATCGAAGATCTTCACGATCAAATTCAATTAAACGGTAAACCAATCAGTCCAGATGAGTTAGAAATGATTATGAAACAATTAAGCCAAATGAAAACACCTTTAACTGATTTTGAATTATTAACAGCAGCAGCTTTTCTGTTTTTTAAAAACCATGCGCCAGACTTTGCGATTATTGAAGCAGGAATGGGGGGAGCATTAGATAGTACGAATGTAATTATCCCGGAAATTGCGATTATCCCATCCATTTCTATAGACCACACAAATTTTCTAGGTGATTCAATAGAAGAAATTACATGGCATAAAGCTGGGGTCATAAAAAAATGGCAGCCAGTAGTCATTGGAGAACTACCAGAGAAGTCTCTAAAAATTATACAAGAAACGGCAAATGAACTTCACGCGGAAGTGATTAGGCCAAAAGACCTTGAAATCTTGGATAAGCTCCAGTTCCTTCTAAAAGGTCCGCACCAAATAAAAAATGCAAGTCTAGCTATTGAAGCTGCTAAAGAACTTCTAGGTAAAGATTACAAAGAAAAAAACGCTTTACAAGGTTTATCGACAGCTAAAATTGCATATCGTTTTGAAGAAGTTTTTCCGGATGTTATTTTTGATGGAGCACATAATAAAGCAAGTGCAGAAGCTTTGATCGAGACTGTGAAAGAAGCCTATCCAGCGCGTTCTATTCACGTTGTGATGGGAATTTTTAAAGATAAAGACTATGTGAATGTGCTTCGTGAATTAGAAAAAATAAGCGATCATTTTACATTTATTGATTTTGAAAATGAACGAGCTTTACCAGCTAAAAGTTTATTATTAGAAAGTAACATTAAAAGGAAGACAATTCTAAATATTAATGATATATTACCTGTATATGATAATGAGGTGGTGACTTTAGTCACTGGATCTTTAAGCTTACTTTCTCTACTGAAAAACAATCATTATCAGTTTTTCCGCGATTATAAAAAATAAAAATATAATTAAGAAATGTATTATTTGTTATGGAGAGGAAAGATGTTATGGAGGGGAACACTAAACGTAAAATAATTCTTTGGATTTTGTGGGTATTGGTAGTTCCGGCGAGTTTGCTTCTTGTCTATAACTTTTTTCCTCCTATAGTAGATGATCCTTGGAATTTAGCTGGCTATATATTATTTTTTGTGTTGATGAGTTTAATGCCGATGAACATCAACGGTGCATCAACATTTTTAGTGCAATGGGTTACAGTCGCTCTTTTTCTTAAGTATGGGCTTTTCATTGAAATTATTGTTTCGCAATTAGCGATGATTATCGTCTTATACCGCAACCGTACACAAGAAGACCAATCGTTGAGAATTCCATTTAATTCATTAATGTTTTTGGGTGTTTCGTTAATAGCTGGTTTAACTTATACGGCATTAGGTGGCGAAGTCAATTCTCTTAATCTGGGACATGTTATCGTGTTTGGTTTGATCTTCCAAGTTGTGTCAGTTCTCGTGAATCAAATCATCTACTACTTATACGACTACACAACAAATGGCAATCCAGGTAAGTTTTTCTCTGTAGATGCCATTTGGGATTTTGTGTTAATGATAGTGATTTTCCCATATGCTATCGCTTTGTATATGTTTGAATCATATATCGGAGTGGTCGCATTGTTATTGTTAGGAGTGCCATTTTTAACAATGACAGTAGTCATGAAAATGTATAATAACTCTGAACAAATAAATATGGATTTGAAAAGAGCAGGAGTGATCGGTCACCAACTCTCTGACCGATTGGCAACAAATGAGGTATTCGATTTGTTTATTGTAGAGGTAGCTAAAATGTTCAAAGTTGAATATGCTTATGTCATTGATTATCGTGACGGACTCCAGCAATTTATGCGTGTTTATGAAAACAATCAATTAGAACAACGAACCATTCCGTCCATCTCGTATGAAAAGGGAACAGCAGGTAGAGTTATTTTGACCGGTGAATCTTTTATCTATAATGAAAAAAGAGATTGGGAAGATTTAGTGACAGGTAATTTACCAGCTGATACCGAAAGCATCATGGCAACTCCAATTGCTCGAAACAACAAAACAGAAGGGGTATTGGTTCTTGCTTCTAAAAAGAAATATGCATTTGCCAAGCACCAATTGAAAATTTTAGACATTCTCAGTACCTATTTTGCAGTGTCACTTGAAAAAGCCGGATATATGCAAAAGGTTATTGCCAAAAGTGAACGATGTGGATTAACGGGGTTGTATAATTATCGCTATTTAGACGAGAGTCTTGAAAAACAGATTCAAGAAATGAAAGCTGGTAAGTTAGATCAATTATCACTTGTCATGATGGACATCGATCATTTTAAAAGCATCAATGACCGTTATGGACATCAAAGTGGAAATGATATTTTAGTTCAATTAGCTGATATATTAAGAGAAGAAATTGCTGGAGAAGGTATGGTGGCACGATATGGCGGCGAAGAATTTGTTGTACTTCTTCGTAACTACAGTAAAGAACTAGCAATGCTACTTGCTGAAAAGCTGCGCAAACGTATTGAAGAACATGAGTTTCTTATTGAAACAGATTTGGCTAACGAACGACAACAGTTGATTGTTCATATTACAATGAGCATTGGCGTTTCATCTGCCCCAGACGATAGTGATGAAGGAATGTCGTTAATCCGGAATGCAGATCGAGCGTTATATATTGGTGCTAAACAAGCAGGGCGTAATAAGGTAGCGGCTTACTCGAAATAAGACTGTAGAAGAGAGCAAATCTCTCCTATGGTCTTTTTTCCTATTTAAAAACGGAATTTATTAATTTTTATGGTAAAAACATTAAAAATTACAAAAAACACTGTTCATTTAGACTAGATAAATGTAATAATGTAGCTAAGGGAACGATTAGATAAAAAGTTTCTTTTATAAGGAATAAAAAGGAATATTTTCATGTTTCTATAAGGAGTGGCTGCTTATGAACGGGAACGAAAAAGGACTGAGCTTGGTTGAAGTTCTGGCGGCGTTAGTTATATTAGGGATTTTGTTTGTCGGAATCATGACGATTTTTCCTCAAATGACATTATTTAACAATAAAACAGAAACAAAGTTAGATACGATGAATTTAGCCAGACAGGAAGTATCAGTTATAACAGGTGAATCAGAATGGGTGGGACAAAGAGATGTTGTCGATCCAACTGTTTATGAGGATTTTAATACAGTTTTAATGACTAAGATGCCGTTAATTGGTTATACAAAAATCTCCACAAATTCAAACTATATCCGATATGAAAAAAATGCCGAGTATCGTTATGAGGCAGATGTTTATTTGGCATGTCAGACATTTATAGAAGAAGATGAAAATAGTTTTCCATGTACTCATCCAAATTTGACGCAATTGTATAAAGTTCACTTGAAAGTATACGAAGGAAGTCGGTTGAGTAGTCAGACTTTTTCATATATTAGATTTCTAGTAGGAAATGAAGGTGGATAGGATGAGAAATAATGAAAAAGGAATCACAATGATCGAACTTCTTGCAGCGCTCGTATTGGTATCCATTGTCGTTGCTGGCGCATGGACTGCAATGACCATAGGATTTAAACACAGTGTTGTTGAAACTACAAAAACGCATATTCAACAAGACGCTAACTTGATAGTATCCAAGTTATCAGCAAATCACCGTCAAAGTGAAAGTTATAAATTGAAATTTGAAAACGGTCAACTTATGTTAAAAACATGTACTACTGAAACTACTTGTAGTACGTACCAAAGAGTCATCGATCAGAATTATGATTATAATGGAACATCGATTAACGGAAAAAGTTATACCGGTTCCACTTTTTCTGAGGTAACCATATATCCCAAGAAACAACATAACCCGGTTAAGTTAAAACTGACTTCAGGGAAAACCTCAATTTCTATTGATACCGTGTTGACTCGCATCATTACTGGCATGTACAAAAAGGAGGTCGGAAATGAAGCATCTTAAAAACCAACATGGCTATGCATTAGTAGTAGTACTACTTGTTGTCGTACTGTTTATGAGTTTATCAGCAACATTTATAGCAGGCTCGTTAAATCATTCAAAGCAAGAACAAGCGATTGATGTTAATAACCATGCAGTAGCAGCTGCGGAAATGGGCACTCTCTATTTTACTTCTGACTTTGAGAGAGAACTTCAAATATTAAAACAAGATATGAACCAACAAACTCAAGTGAAGTTAAATTCTTTAATTGCTTGTATCAAAACTCCGCTCGGCTCAGCTTGTGATACCGAGGCCAAACGTCTTCAATGGGAAAAAACAATCGATCAAGAAATGAAAACCGTTTTAATTGGACGTATTATGACAAAAGTTCAAGAGCTAAATACGCTTGTTGGTACCAAAACTGTACCCTTTTCTGCAGAGAACATAAATTACTCTATTTTGAATGTAACGGCTTTAAAGTTTAATGCTGAACAAAAAAATGTGGCATTATCTTCTACAACAAACAAAGAAGTTGCGTTTGTTGAAGTGAAAATGGAAGTTCAAGGAGCTTCGGAAGGATCGATGAAAAAGTTAGTAGCTACGTTTCTTATCAAAATTCCCAAAACTTTCTTAAATCCTGACGAGCCAATTAAGGTTGATACGATTGTTGTCACGAAAGATCAAGATCTAACATATGAAAATATTTATACGTTAGTCCCTCCAACCCAATCTTGTTCAGCGTTATTAGTAAAAGCAATAAATAAAACAGCTACGGCTCCATACGAATGTGCAGCAGCAACAGGAGAGAAATTATCGAATTTTATCGCACAGATCAAAAATGCGAAACTGAATTTGACAGATTTCCGAGTGTACACTAGTAACTTTAAAGACTATGTGTGTGGCACAAATTGCAACAACATAACTTCTGAAGGGGTTAGCGTAGTTGTCAGAGAAAATGACGCAGATGCTTCTAATAATATCAATAATCTTGTCAGCACTAATATCATCATTAATGGGAAAATAGAAGTAGGCAACAATATGAATAATTTAGGGAAAGATGGTAATAAACAAACCATTATTGCTAAAGAATTAATAGGGAATGGCAATATCAAAAATATGAAAAATACCAATTTACTCGTACTAGGCTACAACACTCCCGTTGGAAATCCTAAAATAGCGCGTATCACGTGGGGGAATCACTTTGAAGTTTTAGAAAATGCAAAACTGTGCATAAACATCGATCGCATAAACACCACCGATTTAAGACGTCTTTCTCAAGAAATTAATTTTTCTGGAACTGGGAAGTTAGTTTATTACTCAACAGACAGAAACAAAGTTTTTGAATTAAAAGATTCATCAAATGCCGATCGTACCGTGAAAAATGGAAAAAACGTTTTCAAAATGACCGACTTATATGTTCAACGAGCAAGTAGTTACTCGTCATTTTTGTCGTCTTGCGGGGTCTCACTGAAAAGTACAAACACATTTCCTTTAGATGTTTCAGTACCCAGTCCGATTGATACAGAAATCGATTTAGAAATAGAATACTAAACTATAATTTTAATTCAACAGGGGGATTACAATGATACGATTATTTATTTTTATCATCTTAGCGGCAATCATTTTACCGCTAACTTATTTACGTTTTAAGCAAGTTCCACTTTTGAAACGAATGATTATTGCGGGTGGCGGACTTGCCGCCGCTGCTGTAGCGTTATTGATGCAAGAAAGCTATAGCTGGTATATTACAGCGTTGGCATTAGTAGGCGTCTCATTTTTAGCCGCGTTTGTTTTTGCTAAAATCATTGCAAAAGAACGTGAAGAAAAACTGCGCATAGCAGAAGCACGTCGTGAGGAAAAGCTAAAACAAACAATAAAGAATACAAAACTTAAAGAAGAAACGCCAGCAGTAGAAGCAGTTGAAACACCGAAGTCGTTCGGTATGCAGTCGATTGATGCTGAGCGAGAGGAGATTACTCGTGGATAATAAATTATTTGGTTTAACATTCGCAGCCGTATTTGGCTTCGCGCTAATCGTATTCGGAGCAGCCAATGCTGGCGCTTACGCAGTAGACACTTGGATATTCCCGACAGAAGAATTTGGAGATAACACCTATATCGGCACAAATGATGTTTCAAATATGGAAGTGCCTGCTGCAAAAATGATGCTTGCCGGTCAAATGGAAAAATGGCAAACAGAAGCAAAACTTGATGTTGTTTATCAAGATGCCACAGCCTCTTACCCGCTAGAGACTGCAGAAATCCTATTAGATCAAACGCTAAGCAATGCAAAAACTGGTTCTGAAAACAGCTATGTGTTTGGTCTTTCGTTAGACGCAACACGTGAATTTTTAGCATCTCAATTTCCGGTTGCTAGTTTTTCGGAACCAGACGTTGCTACGATCAATAACAAATTAGAGCAAGCATTACAAGATGGGCAAACAAAAACAAAAGTTGCCATTAGTGACGATAGCTTGAGCCTTGACCGTACAAATGTAGCGGAAGTTGTATTTCCAGCAAAGCTAACAACGCTCGATAGTGCGACAGTTATTGATGCGTTAAATGGGATTCAAATTGCGCCTGAAAGTCAATTTTCATTTTTAGACTTTATCGCAGAATTGCCATTAACGGATGTAAGTGATGATGAGTTAACACAAATCGCTTCAACGATTTATGGTGCAATATTACAAACCAATTTTGCTATAGACGAACGCAGCATTGGTACTCAATTGCCTACATTAGTGCCAGCTGGTCAAGAAGCCGCAATCAACCGCAATTTAGGAGTTGACCTTGCTTTTACAAATCCAAACAAAAGTTCATTTACGTTGAATGTAGCGGAGAAAAAAGGGTCATTAAGCGCTGCTATTAATGGTTTCCCATTCGTTTACGAATATGTTATTGGTTTAACCGAAGAAAAGAATATTGATCCAAGACTAGTTAAGCAATTTAGTGCATTTGCAACAAGTGGCAAAAAAGTAGAAGAAAAAGGGTTGAAAGGCAAAAGCCTGACTGTTATTCGAACTACTATTAACGGCGGTGACTCGATCGATGTTGAAACGATATCGAAAGATTTTTACCCACCTATCCACCGTGTTGAAGTTCATCCATTAGCAAAGACACCAGAAACTGTAGAAACACCAGAAGCAGGAGATCCTGATTTTGTCGATGCAAATGATGATGGTATACATGATGGTACACCAACTGAACCAGCAGAAGGGCAACCAGGATTTGTTGATGTGAATGGAGACGGTGTTCATGACGCTCCTTATAAAGAACCAGTTGCTCCAAAACCAGGAGAATCTGATTTTGTGGATAAAAACAATAATGGCGTACATGATGAATCAGAAGCAGATGAAGAGCCAGAAAAGAAACCTGTTTATGATAAAGGTGGAAACTTGATTACCGAATAATTATCAGAGAGGAGGAATCAGTTTGGCGGTTGTCCGAAAAAGATTAGGTGATATTTTAGTTGAGCAGCGGTTATTGACAGAAGCGGAATTGCAGGAAACGCTGAATAGCAAGCCGAATGATCAAAAGCTCGGCGATGCGTTACTGCAACGTGGTATTATCACCGAACGACAGTTGATTGATACCTTAGAAGTTCAGCTAGGCATTCCATACGTTTCTCTCTATCGCTATCCATTTGATCCAAAACTGTTTAACGTAGTGCCCAAAGATTTTGCTAAACGGAAACTGTTGGTTCCTCTAAAAACAGTGGGTGACCGATTGTTTATCGCGATGAATGACCCGACAGATTTCATCACTATCGATGATCTTCGGTTAACGACAGGATTTTATATTGAACCTGCGATTGCTTCGAAAGAAGATATTGTCAAAACCATTGCTAAATATTACGACGAAGAATCATACGATGAATTGTTGGAAGACTTGCCGAAAACTGCAGAAGAGCAGCAAAGTGATTTAGATGACTCGGATGCACCAATTGTACGATTGGTTAACCAATTGTTGTCGAATGCTGTATCGCAAAAGGCGAGTGATATTCACTTAGATCCTCAGGAAAACCGTGTTCTTGTCAGATACCGTATTGATGGAACGCTGCGCACCGAACGGACTTTACCAAAAAGTATGCAGCAAATGATTACGGCGCGTATAAAAATCTTATCAAATTTAGATATAACCGAAAATCGTATACCGCAAGATGGTCGGATCAAGACAACAGTAGACTTCCGTGCCATCGATTTGCGTGTATCTTCGTTGCCGACTGTTTATGGTGAAAAAATCGTTATGCGAATTTTGGACTTGAGCCAAAACTTGACCGATATTTCAAAATTGGGCTTTAGTGAGTTGAATATGCAGCGATTTATGCGAGAAATCGCAAAGCCAAACGGCATTGTCTTGATTTCAGGTCCTACAGGATCAGGGAAATCTTCTACACTTTATGCCGCGTTAAATAAATTAAATTCGGAAGAAGTTAATGTGATTACTGTAGAAGACCCAGTGGAGTATCAATTGGAAGGAATCAACCAAATACAAGTGAATACAAATGTTGGACTGACGTTTGCAGCTGGGCTTCGTTCGATTTTGCGGCAAGACCCGGACATTGTCATGGTAGGCGAAATTCGAGACAAAGAAACTGCAGATATTTCGATACGTGCTTCTCTAACCGGACATTTAGTGTTAAGTACGATTCACACAAATGACTCAATCGCATCTATTACACGTTTAATGGATATGGGCATTGAACCATTTCTCGTAACGGCTTCATTAAATGCCGTAGTTGCACAACGATTAATCCGCCGCGTTTGTCGAGATTGTAAAGAATTACATCCGGTAACAGTAAGAGAAAAAGAAATTGCAGCTAAGCGTGGAATTACACTGGATACCATAGCACGCGGGAAAGGTTGTCCGGCATGCAATATGACGGGTTATAAAGGACGTATGGCCATTCACGAAGTATTAGTTGTGGACGAAAATATTAAAGATGTGATCAATCGCGGTGGTTCTGCCGCCGAAATTCGGGAAATCGCGATCAAAAATAAAACCATCTTCCTCATCGACGATGGGTTATTAAAAGTAAAGGAGGGCATGACAACGACAGAAGAAGTACTTCGCGTTGCCATGACAGATTAGCCTATGACGACTTCAACTACATTTATCGATCGTGTATTAACTGAAGCAAAAGAACGAGGCGTTTCTGATATTCATATGACCACCGGTATTACGCCAATTTTCCGAATCAATGGGAAGTTGGTTCAATTTGGTGATGAAAAACTGATGCCAGCAGACACGATGGCTATCGCAAAAGCGTTAATGCCTGAATCTTTATGGGATGCATTTATGGATAAAGGCGAAATGGATTATACGTACTCAATTCCAGGTGTTGCTCGTTACCGTGTCAATTCGTTTCACCAGCGAGGTTCAATTTCCCATGCTTTTCGGACGATTGCCTCGAATATCCCGACGATAGATGACCTTCAAATGCCTGACACATTAAAAAAGCTTGCCGACACACATCAAGGACTTATTCTCGTTACCGGGCCTACAGGATCAGGTAAATCTACAACTTTAGCTGCAATGATTCGCTATATGAACGAGCATATGAACAAACATATTATTACCCTTGAAGATCCAATTGAGTATATGCATAGTCATGGAACTTCAGTCATAGACCAACGAGAAGTAGGCTTTGACACAAAGTCGTTCGCTAATGGTTTACGCGCAGCACTTCGTCAAGATCCGGATGTCATTTTAGTTGGAGAAATGCGCGATTTAGAAACAATCACCACTGCAATTACCGCAGCTGAAACCGGACATTTAGTGATGGGAACGTTGCATACGTCGAGTGCTTCATCAACGATCGAACGAATTATTGATGTTTTCCCGCACGAACAACATGCACAAATCCGAACACAACTAGGGGGTATCATTAAAGCGGTTGTTTCACAAAGGTTATTGCCTACAGCTGATGGCAAGGGTCGTGTTGCAGCTACAGAGATTATGATTTCCAACTCGGCTATTGCCAACTTAATCCGTTCGGAAAAGGTTCACCAAATCCCAAACGTCATTTTGACAAACCGAGCGTTAGGAATGCACATGATGGAAACATCGGTACAAGAGCTATTGAAAAAAGGGAAAATCACACGTGAAGTCGCACAACCTTATTTAATAGGAGTGGATTGAGATGGCTCGTTATAAATACGAAGGACGAGATCGCACGAAGATTAGATCGGGTGTTGTGGTTGCAAGTGGACGCAAAGAAGCTGTAAGTAAACTCCGCGATGATGGAATTCGTGTGATCGACATACGCGAAATGCCCGCTACGGCGTTACAAAAAGATATTTCAATAGGTAATCCGGTTAAACGAGATCAATTTATTATGTTTTTACGACAATTTTCAACTTTAATGCGTGCAGGAGTAACAATTGTTGATTCAATTCATATTTTATCTCAACAAGTAGAGTCCAAGGCTCTTCAAAAAGCATTGTCGGAAATAGCAGATGACTTACGAAAAGGGAATGCCTTATCCAATTCATTAGCAAAATACCCAAAAATATTTGAACCTTTAACAATAAACTTAGTTAAAGCAGGAGAATTAGCGGGGAATATTGATGAGTCTCTAGATAGTTTAGCGACTCATTACGATAAAGCTTATCAAACCAGGCAAAAAGTTATTTCTGCGATGTCTTATCCCGTAGTGGTTGGATTTCTGGCAATTGGTGTAGTAATTTTCTTGTTATCCTCTATTGTTCCAATGTTTGCGGATATGTTTTCAGGATTTGGTGGAGAGTTGCCGTTAATCACACAATTCGTAATGGGTGCTTCAGATTTTGTTCAAGGGTATTGGTATTTATTGTTGTTTGCAGGAATTTCATTTGTAGCGGTTATATGGTTGATGAGAAAAAGTCCTCGAGGTAATATGATATTGGATACGTTATTGTTGAAAATGCCGATTTTTGGTAAAATCATGCAAAAATCTGCACTTGCTCGATTAACACGAACATTAAGTTCATTGTTCTCAAGTTCAGTCCCAATTTTACAATGTTTAACGATGACAGAAAAAGTTGTTGACAATGCCGTAATGTCCAAAGTTATTTTAGCAGCGCGTGATTCTCTTGAACGGGGCGGTTCTTTAACAGAGCCGATGCGTAAGCACTGGGCATTTCCCCCCCTTATTCCACATATGATTTCAATCGGAGAACAAACCGGTTCATTAGATCACATGTTAAGTAAAGTGGCGGAATTTTACGAAAAAGAAGTTGAGGCTGAAACTGATCGATTAAAAGCATTAATCGAGCCGTTAATGATTGTTGTACTAGCTGCATTGGTTGGGACTATAGTACTTGCAATTATGATGCCAATGTTTGAAATGTTCCAGAATGTAGATAAATTATAGGTTTTAAAATAAAAATACTATAAATTTATTATTTATATCGAAAATAACTATTGCAAAAATTAGTACTATTGTTATAATTATCATATACTCAAAGTAGTATAAAAAAGTAAAAAAATAGGGGGAAATAAAATGAAGAAATATTTACAACAGAAATTAAATAACGAAAAAGGTATGACATTGATTGAGCTTTTAGCAGTAATTGTAATTATTGCGATTATTGCAGCTATTGCGATTCCAGCTATAGGCAGTATTATTGAAAATAGTAGAAATGGCGCTGTTAAAGCTGATTTCCAACAAGCACTTGCATCTGCTAATTTATACGTAACTGAAACTGGAACTGTACCACCAGCAAGTTCTACAAATCACCTTACTGATCTTGCACCTTATATTGAAGATAAAGGTTCTTTAAAAGAAGTGATAATAACTCGTGATGCTGCTTCAAAAGAATTAAAAATTACTGGTAAAGCGGAACTTAACAATGGTACCAAATATGAAATTAAAACTGCTATTTCTAATTCTGGTTTAGGCAAAATTGAAAATAAAAACTTTACAGGTGTAGATATTAAATAACCGCAGAAAGTTTATCATAGGAGCTGAAAACATGGCCTTATCGTTTTTATCAAATAAAGCACGCGTCATCACCATTACAATAGAAGAAGACGCGATTCGTCATGTCGACTTGCAATCCTCTTGGCCACTTGAGCTAAACTGTGCGGAAGAAATCCTTCTTCCCACAGGCATTATTGAGGATGGTAAGATTGTCGATGCGGAAGCGCTGGCCTTGGTACTCGATAAGGCTGTCAATCAGTGGGGTCTCTCTAAGAAGTCAGTCCGATTCCTCGCCCCTGACGAATTCGTTATTATCCGCAAAGTACCATACCCCGAAAATGTTGCAGTCGATGAACTAAAAGGTCATTTCTTTATAGAAATTGGATCGACTTTGTATTTGCCATTTGAAGACCCCGTCTTTGATGTGGTGCCGTATCATTTAGAAGAAGAGCAACCAGAAGCGATTATTATCGCGTCAAGAGAATCGATTGTTCAAGCTTATGAAGAAGCATTTGAGAATGTAAAACTAAAAGCAGTTGTGGCTGATATTACGCCACTTGCACTTTATCGCTTAGCGTATTTGCAACATGATTTTCAAGAAGACGAGCACGTAATGCTGATTGATTTGCAGTCAAAGAAAATGACAGTATCGATTTTCCATGAACATTATCCTATGTTTATGCGTCCAATTGATTTGGAAATTGATGATCCGTTTTTATCAGATCGGACAGCGGTTATGGAAACGGTTGAAATCGAAGCTGAAAAACTAGCAAATTTCTATCGGTATAATATGAATGCCGGACAATATGGTGTTACAAAAATTGTGTGTAATGGTGACTTTTATGATTGGCAAGCATTCCAACAAAACCTAGAACGTCGTTTTCAAATACCGATTTTGCCAGTTGTTATCGATCCGATTCCATGTGGCGATGAAAAAGATGTGCCAAGACGCTTTAACCGGGCAATCGGTCTCGCGCTGAAAGAGGTGTAAACAATTATGTTAGTTGATATTAACTTATTGCCGCAAAAAGAGCGGGATCGTCCCGCCTTTCTTATTGCGGCAATTGCGATTTTACTATTGGCTGTCATTATATGGGCAGTGTTTGCTATTGTGGCTAATGCTAATGAAAAAGAACAAGCACTTTTAGCAGCACAAACTATGCAAGTCACCTCTGAACAAGAAGCGATTCGAGCAAAGTTAGAAGCCGCACAAGGCATGAATGAGGAACAACAATTAAAAGTAACGGTTGATTGGGCAGAGAGTTATCAGTTTGATACAGTCCCTCTATTAGAGGAACTTGTTTCGATTTTGCCAGCACGTGGATTTTTCGATACTTTTTCTTATGTAGGGTTAGACGAGGCCACTTTATCAGTTCAGTTTGATTCTTCAAGACAAGCCGCATATTATTTAGCGCAACTGAAAGCTTCAGAACTAATTAAGTCGGCTACACTAGTTAGTGTTGCTCAACAAGAGCTTAGTTTGGAAGAAGGCGGAGAATTTGTGGAAGAAGTTGATCAAGAACTCCCTCGATACATAGCAACTTATACTATTCTATTTGAAGATGACCGACTTCCGACGGATGACACGGCTGTTCCAGTAGACGGTGAAACGACACCAGAAGCTCCAGTTGAAGAAACTGTCGAAGAACCGGTTGAAGAAGTTGAAGTAAATGTTGATGTCAACACTGAAACAGAAACGCCAGAAACCGCTCCCGCAGAATCAGGAGGGGATGAGCAGTGAGTAATTATTCAAAAAGTCAAAAGGAAAAAGGGTTAATTGTTTTAGTAAGTATTTTGTTAGTAGCTTTATCTGCGTATTCCTACTTTTTGTTATATGTACCTACGAAAGAAGCGAGAATACAAGCAGAACAAATTTTAAAAGCTGAACGTGACGTGTTGATTGCTTTGCAAACAGAGTTTAAAGAATTGCCAGAAAGCGAAAAAGTAAATCCTAGTCAATTGCAACGAAAAGTGTCTGTTGAAGCATTGACCGAACTTATCGTCTTGCAAATTGAAAAAGCGGAGTTAATCTCTGGGACATTGATCGATAATATTGGTATTACAGAAGGACTTGTTCAACTGCCTGTACCTGTTGAAGGGCTTGAAAACCTACAAGAAGTATTAACGACGGTTACTGTCAAAGCAGACAATTATCGTGAGATCACTTCTTTTATAGAAGAAGTAGAAGCGATGGAACGTATTATGATTGTCGAAGCGGTTGATTTTAGCTCTAACGAAGAAGTGAAGATGGAAGAGCAAGATGCAGAAAAAATCGATGTCAACTTAACGTTTTCGGCATACTTCCGACCAGACTTAATCGCGTTAGCAGATACGGTACCGAAAGTGGATACACCCGCGCCAGCAGGCAAAAAGAATCCATTGCCAGATTATAATGGTATCGATTTAGCTGACGACGAAGCTGAAAACACTAATGATGTTGAAGTAAATATTGAAGTGAATGTTGATGAAAGTGCATCTTCTTCAAATGAGTAAGAGATCGAAGAGAAATCATTGCGATTTCTCTTTTTTTGATAGAATAGAGTTTTTTCATTCCAAAGAAAGCTATAATTATTTTAACTCATTTCAAAATCATCTTTTTATTAAACTAAAGCAAAGAGGGTTGTTATGGTATTAACTTATTCTGTTTTTATTGGCTTGTTTGGCCTGGTGTTTGGCTCTTTTTTTAATGTAGTCGGACTGCGCGTACCAAAAAAAGAATCAATTGCGTATCCGCCTTCGCATTGCACAAATTGCAATCGTCGTTTAACGGCATTAGATTTGGTTCCAGTTTTTTCTTATTTATTTTTAAAAGGTAAATGTCGCACATGTAGTTCGAGCATTCATTGGGTGTACCCTTTGATGGAAGCAATCACAGCGGTTTTATTTGTTGCTTCATATTTAGTGTTTGGATTTACACCAGAGTTGATTGTGGCGATTTTGTTTGTCTCGCTACTTGTGATCATCACAGTTTCAGATATTGCTTATATGCTAATACCGGATAAAGTATTATTGCCGTTTGCGGTTGTCTTGCTTGGGTTGCGTTTTGTAATTCCGCTTGACCCATGGTGGAATAGTTTGCTGGGTGCGGTCGTTGGATTTACAATATTGTTTTTAATTGCAATTGTCTCTAAAGGCGGTATGGGTGGTGGCGATATTAAATTATTTTTCGTCATAGGCTTAGTTCTTGGTTTAAGCGGGACATTGATGACCTTGTTTTTTGCATCGTTTATTGGCGCGATTGTTGGCATTATTCAATTGCGTGTTACAAAAAAAGGACGCAAATCACCGATTCCGTTCGGTCCGTCTATTGCAGCTGCAGCGATTATCGTTTATTTCTGGGGTGACGGAATTCTTTCGTGGTATATGAATTTTCTAGGATGAGGCTTCATCTAAAATGTAGACAACTCGATCTGTTTGAGTTGTCTATATTTTTTTATTGGCAAACCGCTTCGAACGCTTTGAGGATGGCTTTCGCCAAAAGTCAGGGAGCGCACCTGTTTCTTTGCTTTATGTAGTCTAAAAGCGACTTCCGGGAAAAGGCAGCCCTTTTGCGGAATATAATAAATTAGAATTATCAACACCTATACATAGCGATTCAAGACTAATAGAACAACCAAATCTCAGTTTTCAATAAGCTTATTGCAGCAAAAATCATTTATCGGCATTTGTTTTCATGTTTCTAGGAATGGTATGATTCTTGAAAAAAGGAGAGATTTTTTATGAAGTTCATATCCCATTTTCCCATCATTCTCGCTTCGCAATCGCCACGCCGCCAAGAACTGCTTGGCATGCTTGGTGTTGATTTTGATGTCGTTCCGAGCAAGAAAGATGAACCCAATCCGCAGCAATTTCAAACTGCACTTGGTTATGTATTGGCTTGCGCTGCCCAAAAAGCACAGGAAGTAGCAGCGAACAACACGGACGTCGTTGTCATCGGTTCCGATACAATTGTTGTATTAGATGAAGAGATTTTATTAAAGCCCAAAAGTAAAGAACAGGCTAAAAGCTATTTACAGAAATTATCTGGTCGGACGCATCACGTCATTACGGCAGTAACGGTTGTTCAGGGAGATAGCGAGTTGTCATTTCATGAAACGGTTCAAGTGACATTTTATGAATTGCCAGAAGCGTGGATAAATGCATATATCCATACAGAAGATCCGTACGATAAAGCAGGTGCTTATGGTATTCAAACAGTCTCTGGATTATTTGTTAAAGAAATAAAAGGAGATTACAACGCTGTCGTCGGGTTGCCGGTTGCTGCGTTAACACAAAAGCTAAATGCTGCAGGATTTATTTCGTTAGAAGGGAGCGGTGTCTGATGCGAAATGAAACACCATTAATGATTCGAGATGTACATATTACAGACCGTCCGCGTGAACGCTTGAAGAATCAAGGTGCTGCAGCGTTGTCGAACCAAGAGCTGATAGCGATTTTATTGCGCACGGGCAGTCGCCAAGAATCCGTATTACATTTGGCAAATCGCGTACTCACTCATTTTGAGCAAATTCAGGAATTAAAAAACGCCACGATTGAAGAGATGGTGGCGATCAATGGCATCGGACAAGCAAAAGCAGTGCAACTGCTCGCGGCAGTTGAACTTGGCCGGCGCTTGTCTTCAAAACAAACCGATACGAAATTTACCATTCGTTCTCCGAAAGACGCCGCTTCTTATTTAATGACAGAAATGACTTCGCTCAAGCAAGAACATTTTGTTGTCTTGTTCCTCAATATTAAAAATCAAGTAATGCATAGACAAACCATTTTTGTTGGCAGCTTGAATGCTTCTATCGTTCATCCTCGAGAAATTTTCCGTGAAGCGGTGCGTCGTTCTTCGGCTTCAATCGTTTGCGCGCACAATCACCCATCTGGTAATCCTGCACCATCTCCAGAAGACATCGAAGTCACCAAACGACTAGTAGAAGCAGGAAGTATCATTGGCATTGAACTACTAGATCACGTCATTATCGGAGACCACCAATTCATTTCATTGAAAGAAAAGGGGTTCATGTAGCACTGTTTATTTTTTTTCTTTTCGTCTATAATGATTGGTATTGTGTCAACACAATTGTGAAGATGCAGCTGAGTGATAGAAGGGAAGAAAAACTTTGTTTGGATTTAGTTCAAAAGATGTTGGAATTGACTTAGGCACAGCAAATACATTGGTGTATATTAAAGGCAAGGGAATTGTTCTTCGTGAACCTTCTGTTGTGATTAAAAATAAAGCGACTGGCGAAATTGTAGCGGTCGGCAGCAAAGCTAAAAATATGATGGGGCGTACAGCCAGTTCGATCGTCGCAGTACGGCCAATGCGTGACGGTGTTATCGCGGATTACGACACGACCTTAACAATGATCAAACACAATCTTGCTGAGGCGTTTCGAGCTGTCGGTAGTAAATGGAAAACAGGAACAGTTATGATTTGTGTACCTTTTGGCATTACTTCGGTTGAGCAACGTGCAGTTTTAAATGCTGCTCGGGCAGCTGGAGCGCGCGAAGCTTTTACCATTGAAGAGCCTTTTGCAGCAGCGATTGGTGCAAATTTGCCAGTATGGGAACCTGTTGGCAGTATGGTCGTCGATATTGGGGGCGGAACGACAGAAGTCGCCATTATTTCACTCGGCGGAATTGTTTCGAGTGAATCGATTCGTGTTGCAGGAGATGCGTTGGATACTGAAATTATCCATTATATTCGTAAAGCCTATCAAGTATTAATCGGGGAAAGAACGGCTGAAGCACTCAAATTCGGCATTGGATCTGCAGCTATTATGGAAGCTTCTGAAAAAGATGTCACAATGGAGATTCGCGGTCGTGACTTAGTCACTGGATTTCCGAAAACGCTGCAAATCACGGCTGGTGAAATTGCAGAAGCGTTACAAGAACCGGTTGCTGAGATTTTGACGGGTATTAAAGCAGCACTAGAAAAAACACCGCCTGAATTGAGTGCAGACATTATCGGAAATGGTATTGTGTTGACCGGTGGAGGCGCCTTACTTAAAAATCTTGACCGTGTGATTTCACAAGAAACTTCAATGCCAGTATCTATTGCTGAAAATCCATTAGACTGTGTCGCACTGGGCACAGGCATGGCGCTTGAGAATATGGACAAATTCCGACGCCAGTTATCAATTAAATAAGGAGGATGGCGATATGCCAAAGCTTTTAACAAACAAGCGGCTAATTCTGCTGCTGTTGGGTGTCATCCTGCTCGTTGCACTGATTTCTTTTTCGCTCCGTGATCGCGGCAATGTGTCGCTTCCGGAACAAATCATAAAAGATGCTGTTGGAGCCGGGCAGTCGGTATTTTCACGACCTGCTCATTTTGTTACTGGAATTTTCGATAATGTCGATTCGTTATTGAATACATTTGAAGAAAACCAGCATCTGAAAACGCGCTTAGAAGAATTTGCGGGTGTGCAGGCTGAAGTAAAGGACTTGCGTTCTGAAAATGAAGAACTGAACAAAATTGTTGGTAAAGAAGAAGATTTACGAGACTTTAACCCGATTCAAGCAACGGTCATTGCACGGAACCCGGATCAATGGGAAGAAAAATTGATCTTAAATAGTGGATCCAACCAAGGCGTTAAACCCAATATGGCTGTTATGACGGCAAGTGGCTTGATCGGTAAGGTGACATTAACAACGCCTACTACTTCGACAGTTGAATTGATTTCGACGCTCAACCCGAACTACCGCGTATCAGCGATGGTTGTGGGTGGAGCGAAAGATGTTTTTGGACTTATTGAAGGCTACGATGCCGAGCGACACGAATTATTATTAAAGCGTATTGATGCGAATATTGAGTTAAAAAAAGGGGACCAAGTGATATCAAGTGGTCTCGGTGGAATTTTTCCAAAAGGTATTTTAATTGGAACGATTACTGAAGTAACAATTGATGAGTTTGGTTTAACAAAGCTTGCTTATGTGAAACCAGCAGCTGACTTTTCTCTTTTAAACCACGTCATTATTGCAGATCGACTAATGCCGGAAGTGGACGGTGAAGACAATGGCGTGACAGGAGACGATGAATCATGATTCGTTTTCTTATTCCGTTGATCTGCCTCGTCCTGTTTTTCATGGAACCGGTTTTTGGTCTTTTCTCACCAATATATATTGGCGGCGAATGGAATTATATTGTGCCGCGTTTTCTCATTATGTTCTTGATTTTTTTAACGCTTTATTATGATTTAAAGCATGCCATGTTTTATGGATTATTTTTCGGGCTCTTGTATGATGTCTTTTACATTGATATTATTGGATTATATTCTTTTTTGTACCCGGCCATATGTCTAGTTGCAGCAGCTGCATTCAAAAAGATTCCTCGGAATTTATTGACAGCGACCCTGCTGACGCTCGTGTTATTGGCATTGTTCGAGTTTTTGCTGTACCAATTCTTCCTGCTTATTTCATTGACGGGGATGCCGCTTGGCACGTTTATCACGACAAGATTATGGCCAACGATGATCGCCAATTCAATTTTCTTGGTGATGCTCGGCTGGATTTTTAAGTCGGTAATGGTCACGCAATTATCAGAGCGTGACAACAAGGTAGGTTTATATTAATGAAAGCGCAGGTGACATTTTTTTGAAGAATCTCGTTAATATTAAAGGGAAAAATAAAGGACTTGTGCTGTATCTCGACGATCAATGTGCATATTCTGAGTTATTGACCGAGTTAAAAGCGAAAGTATCGGATCCTGCGCTAGACAGTGATACCGAAGTGACGGTGCATTTAAACAAACGTTATTGCACAGAAAGTCAGATTCAAGAGCTTAGCGAAGTGGTTGCAACAAACCCTCATTTAAAGGTTGTTGGAACTACGAGCGATATTTTAAAAGTCGAAGAATGCCAGCAAAAGATCATTGAAAGTCAATCAGAAACATACGTCGGCATTGTGAGATCTGGGCAAGTAGTCAAAGCTGAAGGCGACTTGGTCGTTATTGGCGATGTTAACCCGAACGGTCGCGTCGAAGCCGGCGGTAGCGTATATGTATTGGGTCGTTTAAAAGGTGCAGCGCATGCCGGAACAAAAGGCAATCGCGACGCAGTTATTGCGGCATCTTGGCTAGAAGCAACACAATTAAAAATTCACGACGAATTGGAAACAATGACAGACGAGTTGTCTAGTTTATCGGAACAACCGGAAATGGAATGTGCATATTTACATAAAAATGGCACCATCATTATAGACCGCTTGCAGGAATTGCGGTTTATCCGTCCGCAAATTTCAACGTTTAAAGGAGGAAGCTAGTGTGGGAGAAGCTATCGTAATTACATCAGGTAAGGGAGGCGTCGGTAAAACGACGACAACCGCCAACCTCGGCACTGCATTGGCCCTTCAAGGGAAGAAAGTATGTTTGATCGATACCGATATTGGCTTACGTAACCTTGATGTTATTTTAGGACTTGAAAATCGTATCATTTATGATTTGATTGACGTATTAGAAGGTCGTTGCAAAGTGCACCAGGCGCTTGTGAAAGACAAACGTTTTGATGATATGCTTTATTTATTGCCAGCAGCGCAAACTGCTGACAAAAACGATGTGAATCCAGAACAAATGAAAGAACTCGTGACTGAACTGAAAAAAGATTATGATTTTGTCATTATCGATTGCCCAGCCGGCATCGAGCAAGGCTATAAAAATGCTGTCGCTGGAGCGGATCACGCAATTGTCGTGACAACTCCTGAAATTTCAGCAGTTCGCGACGCTGACCGCATTATCGGTTTGTTGGAACTTGAAGAAAACATTGATGCACCGCGTTTAATCATTAACCGTATTCGCCCACATTTGATGAAAGCGGGAGAAGCGCTTGATGTGAATGAAATCACGACACATTTATCGATTGATTTACTAGGCATCGTGGCTGACGATGAGCGCGTTATTTCAAGCTCAAACAAAGGTGAACCGATTGTTATGGATCCGTCTAACACTGCAGCACTTGGCTACCGCAATATTGCTCGCCGCTTGCTAGGTGAATCGGTGCCGTTGATGAGCATGGAAAAAGCACCACCAAGTTTGTTTACAAAAATCAAAGCCGTCTTTACGAAATAAAATATACCGAGCCTTCGCTATTATAGCGAGGGCTTTTTTAAAACTTTCGGGAGGTGTGGGATGAACGAATTTTTACTTGTTCAAATGATTTCAGCAGAAAAATTGTTAGCTAGTCATGAATCAAAACAAATGGTGGTTTCCGAATTAAAAAACTCTCTAGCAGGCGTGAGTGGTGAACAGCGCACGGCTGCTTTGTTGAAAAGAGAATTAGATTTACCTAGAGAATTTGCTTTGTTGAGTGATATTCATATTCCTTATAAAGACGGCTCGGTGCAAATTGACTTGTTGCTGGTCCATGGAGACTTTATTTGCGTGCTGGAAGTAAAGAACATGATCGGCGAGTTTTATTTTGACTCAGTAAATTTTCAGTTTCACCGTATTGTTGATGGCCGCAGGGAAGGAATGCGAAACCCAGAAGCGCAATTGCACCGCGCCGTAAAAGCAGTTTCTGGATTTCTCGGGGTCCCTGCGCACGGTGTCATCGTTCTTGCGAGTCGTTCAGGAAAAGTAGTCGATGCCCCGAAACATTATCCGGTTGTATCGCTTGATTACTTGCCATTTCACTTAGAGCAGCTAGCGCACGGAGCGGAACTTTTTAACGTCGCAACATTAACAGCGAAGTTACACGGACTGCCAATGCGCAATACCAAACGACAATGGCTCGAGCGTCAAAAGATTACGCTCGATTCGCTGCGTCTCGGTGTGACTTGTCCAACTTGCCGCAACTGTCCGCTTGTCTGGCAAAATCGTAAATGGCATTGTGCTAGATGTAATTTTAATTCGCGAGATGCACACGAAGTCACATTGCAAGAATACGCCGTGCTGTTTGGCAATAAACTCGACACGCAAATTGCGTATAAGTTGCTCGGTGTCGAAGACAAATACGTATTGTACCGGTTGCTCGTAAAGTCAGCTCCAAAGAGTAACGTGCGGGGCAAGCGGCAAATTATAGAAAACCGCGATTTGCTAAGAGCGTATTTTGCTCGCGTTTATAGGTGACCGCACCTCGCGCGCAGATAACCGCACCTCAGAGAGCAAAGACCGCACCTCGCGACCACACAACCGCACCTCAAACAAATCATAACCTCACGCCTCACAATCAATTTGCCGAAAAAGTACATTCCCTATTGACTCGACTAGTCGCCACATGGTATTATTCTAATGTTATGTTTGTAGCATATCATTGCTGCAACCGCTCGAATCAGGTTACGTTAAGAAGATGCTTCGGCAGATCACCTGAATAGGCGAGTCTTAATCTAGAGGAGGTGCAAGGATATGTACGCGATTATTGAAACTGGTGGAAAACAAATCAAAGTAGAAGCAGGCCAAGAAATCTATGTTGAGAAATTGACTGGAGAAGCTGGTGATGTTATCACTTTTGACAAAGTTCTATTTGTAGGTGGAGATGATACTAAAGTGGGTGTTCCTTTTGTTGAAGGAGCTACTGTTACGGCTAAAGTTGTAAAAAGCGGCCGCGCTAAAAAGATCACTGTTTTCACTTATAAAGCGAAAAAGAACTACCATAGAAAAAAAGGTCACCGTCAGCCATACACGAAATTGACTGTCGATGCAATTAACCTGTAAGAATGATACTTGTAACTGTAAAAGAAACGTCAAACCGCATTTCGTCCTTTGAAATGTCAGGTCACGCGGATTACGCTGAACACGGGCAAGACCTCGTTTGTGCTGGAGCATCTGCTGTCTCTTTTGGAGCTGTGAATGCCATCATAGAACTTATGGGAATCGAACCAGATATTCAGCAAGCGAATAGCGGCTTTTTAAAAGTCAGTTTTCCGAGTAACTTGGATGATAAGACGGATGAGCAGGTTCAACTGCTAGTGCGCTCTATGATTGTTTCATTAAAAACGATTGAACAAGACTATGAAGAATATATTAAAATAACCTTCACAGCTTAGGAGGTGGGACAGAATGTTAAGATTAGATCTTCAGTTTTTTGCATCTAAAAAAGGTGTAGGTTCAACGAGAAACGGACGTGACTCAGAATCTAAACGCCTTGGCGCAAAACGTGCAGACGGCCAAGAAGTTACTGGTGGTTCAATTTTATACCGTCAACGCGGTACTAGAATTTATCCAGGTGAGAACGTTGGACGCGGCGGAGACGATACACTTTTTGCTAAAATCGACGGAGTTGTTCGTTTCGAACGTTTCGGACGCGATAAGAAAAAAGTTAGCGTATATCCAGTTGCACAAGAAGCTTAATACAAAACGAAAAGGGCTGCTTTCGCAGTCCTTTTTCTTTTGAAAATAATCGGCGCAATTCATGAGATAGGTTAGGCGCATTATTTTGGGAATTTACTACGAATTATTGGTATACTGGAATAAGAAGCTGAATCGGGACGTGACTTATGGATAAACCAATGACAGTGGCACAATCGCTTCGGCATGCGCGCCATGATTTTTTAAATGACCTTCAATTAATCAAAATGAATTTAGATCTTGGCCGTCTGCAAGAGGCACAAGTGCTTATTCGTTCGTATGCCGAAGCGTCTATGCATGCCAGCCGGCTAGCCGACATCGGGCTACCGCTGACAGAGGAGTGGCTGCTAACAGTCAATTGGCGCTTTCCTGGATTTAATTTCCAAGTAGAGTGTCAGGCTGTTACAGCGCCCACACATTTAGATGGCGAATTCCAGCGTTTTTTAGAGGATTTTGTAGAATTAGCAAAACAGCAATTGAGTCCTTATCAAGTGTTTGATTGTAAGATTTTATTAAAGTCTGATAAAGCGTTTTTTGAAATAATGATCAGTTGTTCGGAGAATTGGCCGGACTTGAAGCTAGTGGAAACAGATGGATTCACTGTACGAAAAGAGTGTAGCGAAGACAACACAATGATTGTTGTTCGTGCACGGATGGAGGGATAATATGTTTGTCGATCACGTAAAAGTTTATGTTAAAGGTGGCGACGGCGGAGATGGCATGGTTGCTTTCCGTCGCGAAAAATATGTACCAAACGGCGGCCCTGCCGGTGGAGATGGTGGTAAAGGCGGGAATATCGTCTTTATCGTTGAAGAAGGATTACGTACGCTAATGGATTTCCGTTACAAACGGATCTTTAAAGCTGAACGTGGAACACACGGAATGAGTAAAAACCAACACGGTGCAAAAGCAGAAGATACATTGATCAAAGTTCCACCAGGCACAGTTGTAAAAGACGTCGATACAGGCGAAACAATTGCTGACTTAGTTGAACACGGTCAAACTGCTGTTATCGCTAAAGGTGGTCGTGGCGGACGTGGGAACTCACGTTTTGCAACACCTGCAAACCCAGCTCCAGAGCTTTCTGAAAAAGGCGAACCGGGTTATGAGCGTAATGTTATTTTGGAATTGAAAGTATTGGCAGATGCTGGACTTGTTGGATTCCCGAGTGTCGGGAAATCGACATTATTGTCAGTCGTTTCTGCTGCGAAGCCGAAAATTGCTGAATACCATTTCACAACGATCGTTCCAAACTTGGGCATGGTTGAAACAGAAGACCAGCGCAGCTTTGTTATGGCCGATCTTCCTGGATTAATCCAAGGCGCTCACGAAGGAATCGGTCTTGGCCATCAATTCCTACGTCATATCGAACGCACACGTGTCATCATTCACGTAATTGATATGTCTGGTCTTGAAGGACGCGAACCTTACGAAGATTACTTAACAATCAATGAAGAATTAAAACAATACAATATGCGTTTAACAGAACGTCCGCAATTGATCGTTGCAAACAAAATGGATATGCCTGATTCTGAAGAGAATTTAGCGAAATTCCGCGAAAAATTGCCGGAAGATGCACGCATTTTCCCGATTTCAGCATTGTCGCGTAAAGGATTAAACAACTTATTGTTTGCCATTGCGGATGTCATTGAAGTAACACCAGAATTCCCGTTAATGGGTGACGAAGAAGCCGATTCAGAAAGCACAGTATTGTACAAACACGAAACGGATGCAGATGGCTTTGACATTACACGCGGTCCAGATGGCGCATTTATCCTATCTGGCTATGCGATTGAACGTATGTTCAAAATGACGGACTTTTCTCGTGAAGATTCAATTCGTCGCTTTGCTCGTCAAATGCGCGGTATGGGAATTGATGATGCTCTTCGTGAACGTGGCGCAGAAAATGGCGACACGGTTCGTTTGCTTGAATTCGAATTCGAATTTATGGATTGATGCGGAGGTAGCTTGAATGAAGGATATTTCGGAACAACGATATTATTTAGTGCGTGAAGACGTTTTAACAGAAGCGATGCAAAAAACGCTTGAAGTGAAAAGAATGCTGCAAAATGACCGCATTTCCATTTTGGATGCTGTGAACAAAACAGGTCTTTCGCGCTCCGCGTTTTATAAATATCGTGACGCTGTATTTCCGTTCCATTCGATTGTCAAAGAACGGATCTTGACGGTTTTCTTGCAATTAGAAGACCGCTCAGGAACGCTTGCGACACTTCTGCAAACAGTCGCTGAAAACGGCTGTAATATTTTAACCATCCATCAAACCATTCCGATCCAAGGGCGAGCGAATGTCACTTTGTCTTTGGACGTTACGGCGATGGACGGGAATTTGGACGTATTTTTGCAACAGCTGAAAAAACTCGATTTTGTCGAGTCAGCTGATGTGGTATCAAGTGGATCATCTTAATGGAGGAATGTATAAATGACTGGACAAGCTATAAGTAAACGAATTTCGTATTTAGGGCCGGAAGCGTCATTTACACACCTTGCGGCAACAAAAGTTTTTCCTGATAGTACACTGGTGCCATTTACAACCATTCCCGAATGCATAGAAGCAGTGGCAGAAGGCAGCGTAGACTACGCTGTCGTGCCACTGGAAAATGCATTAGAAGGATCGGTTCCATTAACACTGGATTATTTATTCCATGAAGCCGAATTGTATGTGACGGCTGAAGTATTATCGCCGATTGAACAGCATTTATTGGTGCACCCTGAAAACCGCCACGCGGAATCATTTGAAGCGATATATTCGCATCCGCATGCACTGGCACAATGTCATAAATATCTTTACTATACATATAAAAGCACACCACTAGAGCAATATAGCTCGACAGCAGCCGCGGCTAAAATGGTATCGGAGTTGCCCGAGCGTAATATTGCAGCAATTGGCAATGAATTCTCAGCCCATAAATACGGCTTGGACATCTTGCAACGCGATATTCATGATTTCCATTTTAATCACACACGCTTTTTTGTGGTGTCAAAATCCAATCATAAGCTAGACAATCCGCAACATGAGGAACAAATCAAAACAACCTTGATGATGACCTTGCCAGACGATGATCGTTCAGGTGTGTTACACCAAATTTTGTCGGTTTTTGCATGGAGACGGTTAAACTTGAGTAAAATCGAGTCGCGTCCATTAAAAACGGGTCTTGGGGATTATTTCTTTATCGCGGATGTACTAGCGGACGAAAACGATGCGATGATGCGCGGTGCGTTCGAAGAACTTACAGCTTTAGGATGCACAGTGAAAACGCTCGGCTCGTATTACACGTACAAAAATTAAACAAAAGTCCCGCAGCGAAAATGCTGCGGGACTTTTTATGTGTTGAACACATTAATCAAAATTATATTTCATGAGAATTAGATTCTTTTGCAATGAAAAAAGTAAGTACCCTATCTACTTATTTGGAGAAGCGTTCGCTCGATTCCCGCCCAACGGAAAGCGAGCGATAAGCTTCGGAAAATACGACTATAGGGGGGATTTGCGAATTAAAAATCTATTCACTTTCTTCTAATAAAAATCCATGCTCACGCATTGCACGAACCGCTTGATCAAGTGTTGCGGAGTCTGGTGCAGTAATCGTGTGTAGATGCGTGCCATCTGTTAACTCCAGTAAGTAGCTAGCACCGGTGTCGCGGATGCGTTTCATAAAGACTTCTACTTCTTGCACGCTCGAGACATGAACACCCGCTGTTAATTCTCCGTAAACAGGATGTTCGATTGACACGTCTTTAACGGTAACACCCGCTTCGACTAATAAGATTAATTCGCGTTCCGTGTCATCCGCTTGGTGACGACACGCAATACGGCGGCTCGCTTTTTCAGTTGTGCGATCCGCCAAATACAAATAGCCTTGGCTCGTTGCAAGTATAGGTTCACCTTTTGCTTTTAGCAAAGTCATATCGCCAACAATCACTTGGCGAGATACATTTGCAAGAGCAGCCAAATCACTGCCTGTGATTGGCTCGTTTGATGTTTTGATTTTTTCTAACAAAAATTGACGGCGTTGTTCGCCCAATAATTTTTTCATGTAAATCCCTCACTTATCGACTCGTTATAGTTATCTTATCATGTGCCAGACAACAGTGGGATTATTTCGTCTAACGCGCGCGAATATGCTATAATTGTTAAGTTGAATTAAAGGAGAGACTGTCCATGTACGATTACATAAAAGGCACGGTAACACGCGTAACGCCTGAATATTTAGTAATAGAACAGCAAGGAATTGGCTGGCAAATATTTGCGCCAAATCCGTATTCATTTGGTACAGAAGATTTACAAGTATTTCTGCATCATCACGTGCGAGAAGATGCCCAATTGCTTTTTGGCTTTCCGACGTTTGAACAGCGAGAATTATTTCGTAAGTTAATTTCGGTTTCTGGTATCGGTCCAAAAGGTGCTTTAGCCATTTTAGCGAGCGGACAACCGCAACACGTGATTGAAGCGATTGAACAGGAAGATGAGTCGTATTTAGTGAAATTTCCGGGAGTCGGCAAAAAAACGGCTCGTCAAATGATTTTGGATTTAAAGGGCAAGCTTACCGAGTTTTTTGGCGAATCATTAGGAGCCGAAGACACCCACAACTTGCTGTCTAGCGACCAAGGTGAACTTGAAGAAGCAATGTTGGCCCTTGGCGCACTTGGTTATTCAGAACGTGAAATCAATAAAGTAAAACCACAACTACGTGATTTAGATTTAGATACAGAAGGCTTTATGAAAAAAGCGTTACAGTTACTACTTAAACAAAACTGATGAAAGGAGGCGGACGGCATGGAAGATCGCATAATCGATAGTGAAGTTTCGGAATTTGATGATCGTTTCGAGCAATCGCTGCGACCTCAAATGTTGTCTCAATATATTGGACAACATAAAGTAAAACACAATTTGCAAATTTTTATTGAAGCTGCAAAAATGCGTCAAGAAAGTTTAGACCATGTCTTGTTGTATGGGCCTCCTGGACTCGGGAAGACCACATTGGCAGCTGTTATCGCCAATGAAATGGAAGTCAATGTTAAAATGACTAGTGGACCAGCCATTGAACGACCAGGTGATTTAGCGGCCATTGTTTCATCATTAGAACCAGGTGATGTTTTGTTTATCGATGAAATTCACCGCTTAAACCGTGCAATCGAAGAAGTGTTATATCCAGCAATGGAAGATTTTTGTTTGGATATAGTCGTAGGTAAAGGTCCAACAGCGAGATCTGTCAGACTCGATTTGCCGCCGTTTACGTTAATTGGTGCAACAACGCGAGCTGGAGCTTTGTCAGCACCGCTACGTGACCGTTTTGGTGTGTTGTCACGACTCGATTATTACGACACAGAAGCTTTGACGGAAATCGTCATTCGCTCTTCTAAATTATTCGAAGCAGACATAGATCCAAACGCCGCTGTTGAAATAGCACGCCGTTCTCGTGGAACACCACGTATTGCCAATCGTTTACTGAAACGCGTACGTGATTATGCACAAGTTCGCGGAACCGGCACAATCACAATGGATATGGCAGAGCAAGCTCTTGAAATGTTGCAAGTCGACCCACTTGGGCTTGATCATATTGATCATAAATTATTAACGGGCATGATTGAACGTTTCCGTGGCGGTCCTGTTGGACTTGATACTATTGCGGCAAGTATTGGGGAAGAGTCGACAACGATTGAAGATGTTTACGAACCGTATTTGCTGCAAATTGGTTTTATTCAACGAACGCCTAGAGGTCGTACTGTTACACAATTAGCCTATGAACACTTTAAATTGGAGATGCCTGAATGACTAAACTACAAACAACGACAAGCTTAAACATACAAGATTATGATTTTGATTTGCCAGAAGAATTGATTGCGCAAACGCCATTACTCGACCGTACGTCGAGTCGTCTTTTGGTGATGAATCAGCAAACAGGAGAGACGTCTCACCGCCATTTTCGGGACATTACCGATTACTTGCAAAAAGGCGACACACTCGTATTAAACGATACGCGTGTGCTACCTGCTCGTTTAATGGGTGTGAAAGAAGATACTGGGGCAAACATTGAACTATTACTTCTAAAGCAAATAGAAGACGATGTGTGGGAAACCCTAGTGAAACCTGCAAAAAAAGTAAAAATAGGGACAGTTGTTTCATTCGGTGAAGGCTTATTGCGTGCAGAATGTACCGGTATTCTGGATCACGGTGGACGTCATTTTAAAATGATCTATGACGGAATTTTTTATGAGATTTTGGATCAATTGGGCGAAATGCCATTGCCTCCTTATATTCGTGAAAAACTAGAAGACCAAGACCGTTACCAAACGGTTTTTGCAAAAGAACGCGGCAGTGCTGCGGCTCCTACTGCTGGACTTCATTTTACTGATGAGTTATTGGAAAGAATCCGTAACAAAGGTGTCAATATCACATTTATCACGCTTCACGTAGGACTGGGCACATTCCGTCCGGTATCGGTTGACTCGATTGAAGATCACGAAATGCATTCGGAATTTTACCGAATTTCAAAAGAAACAGCCGATCTTATTAATGAAACAAAACAAAATGGTGGACGAATTGTGTCAGTTGGCACAACTTCGACACGTACACTTGAGTCGGTCGCACAAAAGTTTGATGGTGAATTACAAGAAGATAGTGGCTGGACGGATATTTTTATTTTCCCGGGCTATGAATTTAAAGCGGTTGATGGCTTAATCACCAATTTCCATTTGCCAAAATCGACATTGGTTATGCTCGTTAGCGCATTATCGAGTCGCGACCTTATATTAAATGCCTATAAACAAGCAGTAGATGAACGTTACCGTTTTTTCAGCTTTGGAGATGCGATGTTTATTGAACCACAGAAAAAGGAGACTCACCAATGACAGCAGCAGTTACGTACGAACACATCAAAACCTGTAAACAAACAGGCGCACGACTCGGAATCGTCCACACACCACACGGTTCTTTTGAAACACCGGCATTTATGCCAGTCGGTACACAAGCAACCGTTAAAACCATGTCACCAGAAGAATTAAAAGCAATGAACGCGGGCATCATTTTAAGTAACACCTACCATTTATGGTTGCGTCCAGGGAATGATGTCATTAAAGAAGCGGGTGGATTGCATAAATTCATGAACTGGGATCGTCCGATTTTAACGGATTCCGGCGGTTTCCAAGTATTTTCACTAAGTGAATTCCGCAATATTAAAGAAGAAGGCGTTCATTTCCGTAATCACATGAACGGCGATAAATTGTTTTTGAGCCCTGAAAAAGCAATGCATATTCAAAATGATCTAGGATCTGACATCATGATGGCATTTGACGAATGTCCACCATTCCCAGCGACGCATGAATACATGAAGTCAAGTGTTGAACGAACGTCTCGATGGGCAGAGCGTTGTCTTGAAGCGCATCAACGTCCACAAGATCAAGCATTATTTGGCATCATTCAAGGTGGCGAATTTGAAGACTTGCGCAAACAAAGTGCGCAAGACCTTGTGTCTCTTGATTTCCCAGGATACGCAATTGGTGGATTGTCAGTTGGTGAACCAAAAGACGTCATGAACCGTGCGTTAGAATATACAACGCCGTTAATGCCAGCCGACAAGCCTCGATATTTAATGGGTGTTGGTTCACCCGATTCACTTATCGACGGTGCAATTCGCGGCATTGATATGTTTGATTGTGTCTTACCGACACGTATTGCGCGTAATGGTACATTGATGACAAGCACTGGACGTTTAAATATTAAAAACGCAGCATTCAAGCGTGATTTTGGACCAATCGACGAGAAATGTGATTGCTACACTTGCACAAATTATTCGCGTGCATATGTCCATCATTTGATTCGTGCAGATGAAACCTTCGGAATTCGACTTACTAGTTATCATAACCTGCAATTTCTGTTAAACTTAATGGGACAGGTGCGTCAAGCTATTCGAGAAGACCGCCTGGGAGATTTCCGCGAAGAATTTTTTGAAGCTTACGGTTTCAATAAACCCAATGCTAAAAATTTCTGAGTTAGAAACAGAATAGAGAAAGTGAAAGGGGGAAATTGAATAATGGATACGTTAATTGCGTTATCACCTTTACTATTAATGTTCTTGCTAATGTGGTTTTTCATCATCCGTCCTGCACAAAAACGTCAGAAGGCAACTAAAGACATGCAGACTGAACTAAGACGTGGCGACCGCATTGTCACAATCGGCGGATTACACGGCCTAGTTGATGCTGTTGATGATGCTACAATCTACATCACTGTAGCTGATGGTACGCGTTTGCAGTTTGAGCGCCAAGCAATCGCACGTGTAGTGGAATCTGCAAAAGCAGTAATCTAAATGTAAAAGCTCGCCTTCGATTGAGAAGGCGTTTTTTTATTGAAAAAATAATGTCCTTATTCTAAATTTTCCAGTTACAGGGTACAATAGATAGAACACATCAGAAAGGAGTATTTGCATGACGAGTTATCCAGAACAATTTAAATTCGTTTTGCCAGCGCTCGAAAGTAAACAAAGTGAATTCTATCATTTTGATTATGATACATTTACAGAAGAAGATTTATGGGAGTTTTGTGTGAAGAAAAAATGGCGGAAAAAAGATATAAAGTCGATGCATCTTTATGAAATGATTAATGACATTATGGATATGACTGCATCTGACTTTTTAGCTTACCACCAAGTCGAAGGATTAAAAAAAGCGCGTTGGAACGACGATAGCACCATTGAAAATATTCAACATTTACTACGTCCACCTAATAAAAAATAAAAAAATTTTTTATTAAGTAGGTGTATCTCAACTAGATTTTAAAAACACTCATTTTTCGCTCGATTACCCGAGTTGAATTTGACAGCGCATTACGGCTGTTTCATAATGATAGTGCTGTGTTTTTCACGACGAGGAGGAAATTTACATATGAAAGCAAGAGGCCGCATTATCGCCTTTTTCTTATTGGTTTTGCTACTGATAGGAGTTATAGGCAGCACGAGTTTACCAATCGCAAAAGACGTTAAATTAGGACTGGATTTGCAAGGTGGTTTTGAAGTGCTTTACGAAGTATCAGCTCTTCAAGATGGCCAAGAAATCACACAAGACGTACTGACAGATACGACAAATGCGTTGATGAACCGGATTAACGTACTAGGTGTTAGTGAACCCGTTATTCAAATTGAAGGCGAAGACCGCATTCGTGTTCAATTGGCGGGAGTTGAAGATCAAGCGTCAGCACGTGAATTGCTGTCGACAGAAGCCAACTTAACGTTCCGTGACGCTGAAGATAATCTGTTGCTTTCAGGCAATGACTTGAAGCAAGGCGGCGCGACAGGAACTTTTGATTCAAATGGGAACCCGATTGTCACATTAGAATTAAACGATCCAGGAAAATTCGCTGAAATTACAGAACAAGTTTCTCAAACAGCTCCACCAGATAATTTATTAGTTATTTGGCTAGATTTTGAAGAAGGTGTGGATTCATTCGCAGAAGAGCGTCTGAAAGCAGACCCGAAATTTGTTTCTGCGCCAAGAGTTGAGAAACGAATTTCATCACCATCTGTTGAAATTACAGGTTCTTTTACAGTTGAGGAAACCCAAAATCTTGCTGGGATTTTAAATGCCGGGGCATTGCCGGTTAGCTTAGAAGAGATTTATTCGACTTCTGTTGGTGCACAATTTGGAGAACAAGCACTTGATCAAACAATGGTTGCAGCAGCAGTCGGTATTGCATTAGTGCTCTTATTCATGCTCGTGTATTATCGTTTACCGGGTGCGGTAGCAGTTGTCACGCTATCAGCATATGTTTATTTGATCATGGTGGTGTTCGAATGGATTGGCGGCGTGCTCACTTTACCAGGTATCGCTGCGATTATGCTTGGTGTCGGGATGGCAGTAGATGCCAACATTATTACGTACGAACGTATTCGTGAAGAAATGAGAACAGGCAAGTCAATAAAAGACTCGTTCCGGGTAGGCGCACGTTCGTCATTCTCGGCGATCATTGATGCCAACGTTACGACTTTATTAGCAGCAGCTGTGTTGTTCTATTATGGAACAAGCTCTGTTAAAGGATTCGCGACTTTGCTTATTATCTCTATATTAGTCAGCTTTATTACAGCCGTTTGGGGATCGCGTTTATTGCTTGGCTTATGGGTCAATAGCGGTGTGCTCGATAACAAACCAGGCATGTTTGGATTAAAGCAATCCGTTATTCATGCAAAAGAAGAAAACTTAGAAATTACGGATTTATCTACGCGATTTGATCGCTTTGATTTTGCACGTAACCGCAATAAGTTTTTCTTAGCTTCAATTGTATTAATTGTTTCAGGGATGGCTGTTCTTGGTGTGTTCCGTCTAAATCTAGGTATCGACTTTTCAAGTGGTACGCGTGTAGAAATTGCATCAGAAGCCGCGTTAACAAAAGATGAAGTACAAACATTCCTTGATGGTGCTGGATTTGAAACAGACGATATTGTCATTTCAGGAGACAATTCTGATATTGGCGTCGCACGTTTCAAAGAAGAGTTTAGCCAAGAACAAATCAATAATTTAAAAGCTGTCACGATGGATGAGTTTGGTGCAGAACCAAACGTATCAACCGTGTCGCCAACAGTAGGTCAAGAATTAGCGAAAAATGCATTGTATGCATTGTCAATCGCAGCTATTGGAATTATTATCTATGTAGCGTTCCGTTTTGAATGGCGCATGGGTGTTGCATCAATCGTTGCATTGATTCACGATGCCTTCTTTATCGTCGCAGTATTTAGTTTACTTCGTCTAGAAGTCGATATCACCTTTATTGCGGCTGTCTTAACGATTATCGGTTATTCGATTAACGATACCATTGTAACGTTTGACCGAATTCGTGAAAATATGAAGCGCATGAAGAAAATCGACACGGTCGAGCAGCTAGAAAAAGTGGTCAACGTATCACTTCGTCAAACGCTAGGTCGTTCGGTTAATACGGTATTAACTGTATTATTAGTTGTCATTGCGCTATTAATCTTTGGTGCTCCATCAATCACTAACTTCTCGATCGCCTTATTAATCGGTTTAATCGCTGGAACCTATTCCTCAATCTTTATCGCAGCTCAGCTATGGCTGATTATGAAAAAAGCTGAGTTAAATAAAAAAGGGCCAATCGATATCGAGAAAAAAGAACAAGAAAATAAATGGGGTTCAGACGAACCTGTAGTTTAAGTTTAAAGCTATGATGGAACAGGGTATAATTACTATGACCTTGTTCCATTTTTTTATTTGAAAGGGGGAAATGCAATGAAATTACAATGGCTACTTTTAATTGGACTTGTTTTTGCAGTAATTATCGCCGTATTTGCCGTTGTTAATGTTGAAGAAGTACCGGTCAATTATGTATTTGGTGAAGCCGAATGGCCGTTAATCTTGGTCATCTTAGCCTCTGCACTTCTTGGATTTTTACTAAGCAGTGTGTTAGCGATTATGCGCAACTACCAAATGCAACGTAAAGTTAAAGCGTTACAAAAAGAAATTGCTGTAAAAGAAACACTGATCGCAACACAACAAAACGAAATCGCTGCTTACCAAAAAGTTGGAATAGAACCAGAAGCACAAATTGTAACAAGCGAAAAACTGCCAGAAGAACCAACTAAAGAGGAATTCTAAAAATGAACCTTTCGATGGAGACGTCGAAAGGTTTTTGTCTGCGATTTTTTACTGTATAATAGATCGGTGAGGAAGTGAATTCGATGATTGAATCTAAAAAACGATGGCGTTTAACAACACCAGATGAACAACAAGTTCAAGATATACAGAACGAACTGAAGATATCATCTGTACTAGCTAAAATTTTAGTGACGCGTGGCTTAAACACACCCCAAGCGGCACGTGAATTTATGAAAATGGACGTCAGCGGCATGCACGATCCTTATTTGATGAAAGATATGGATGTTGCCGTAACACGCATTCGCGAAGCAATCGATAAACAAGAAAAAATTGTCGTTTACGGAGATTATGATGCGGATGGCGTTACAAGCACAACGGTTATGATGACGGTTTTACAAGATTTAGGGGCAGATGTGTCCTTTATGATCCCAAACCGTTTTAAACACGGTTATGGACCGAATACGGAATTATTCCAACAAGCTTTTGACGATGGGACAAAACTAATTGTTACAGTAGATAATGGCATCTCAGGCATCGAGCAAGTTGATTTTGCTAATAGCTTAGGAATGGATGTCATCATCAGTGACCATCACGACATTGGCGATCAGATGCCAAATGCGCTAGCAATCATTCACCCACGTCATCCCGAAGGACAATATCCTTTTGGTGAACTAGCGGGAGTCGGGGTCGCGTTTAAAATGGCTCACGCACTTTATGAAGAAATTCCAGATCATTTAATCGAATTAACAGCAATTGGTACTGTTGCTGACTTGGTTCCGCTTCACGGAGAAAATCGATTGTTTGTAAAAGAAGGACTGGCTGCATTAATTGATTCGCCGAGTCCTGCGGTTGGAGCCCTTTGTGAAGTGGCGGGCATAAAACAACAAGACATTACGGAAGAAACAATTGGCTTTATGTTTGGACCACGTATTAATGCCATTGGTCGCTTGCAAGATGCGGACCCAGCTGTACAAATGTTTTTAACAGAAGACCCTGCAGAAGCACGTTCGTTAGCTTCTGGGCTTGATGTGTTAAATAAAGAACGGCAAGCAATTGTTAAACAAATTACTGAAGAAGCGATGCAGCAAGTAGAGCAGCGATATCCAAACGGTGTGCCGCGAGTACTTGTCGTCGCACAAGAAGGTTGGAATCCAGGCGTAGTTGGAATCGTAGCATCAAAACTTACAGAGAAATTTTATCGTCCATCGATTGTGTTGTCGCTGAATCCAGAAAACGGCAAAGCAAAAGGTTCTGCACGAAGCATCGATGGTTTTCATTTATACAACGAACTCGCTAAAAATCGGGATATTTTGCCGCATTTTGGTGGACATCCAATGGCAGCAGGCATGACCCTTGAAGCGAACGATGTGGATGAGTTGCGCGAACGATTAATCATGCAAGCAGAAACGAGTTTGACAGCAGAAGATTTATTGCCTGTTGTGGATATTGATATCCCACTAAACTTAGACGAAATCGACATTATCGCAATCGAATCGATGCGTTCACTTGCCCCATTTGGTATGGGTTTTGCAAAACCGAAGTTTTACCTTGAAGGCGTCCATGTGGCGTCAATTCGTAAAATTGGTGCAGCTCAAAACCATTTGAAAATGGAGTTGACGCAACATGCTGCTACGCTTGATGCAGTAGGATTTGGGCTCGGTTCGGTTGGAGATGAACTAACACCAGATGTTAAAATTGATGTGATTGGTGATTTACAAATAAATGAATGGAACGGCCGTAAAAAGCCGCAGCTTATGGTGGAAGATGTTCGTACAGATCAATGGCAATTATTTGATATTCGAGGCATTCGTCAAGTATCACGTTGGTCGAAATTGATTCCTCAGCAAAACCAGGTATTTTTAGCGTTTAAAGAAGACACGCCAGCATTGTTTCAATCATTTTTGCCGCAGCCTATTTGTTCGGTAACTCAATTAGATGCTTTATCTGATCGCAAAGATCATTTAGTATTGCTTGATTTACCAGAATCAGAAGAACAATTGGCAGAGGTTTTAGCTAAATTAAAACCAAAACGAATTTATGCACATTTTCATGCCAAGGACTCTCAGTATTTTGAGCAAATTCCAACGCGTGAACAATTTAAATGGTTATTCGCTTTTATTAAAAAGCGGGGATCGTTTGATTTTAATAAACATTGTGATGAACTAGCAAAACATAAAGGTTGGACACGGGAATCATTATTTTTCATGCTGCAGGTGTTTTTTGAACTTGGTTTTGTTACACTTAACAATGGTATTACCGAGATTGCGCAATCGCCAAGCAAACAGGATTTATCAGAAGCACCGATATATAAACATCGCGAGCAGCAGATTGCCCTAGAGCAAAAGCTATTGTATGCATCTTTTAAAGATTTAAAAGAGTGGTTCGATACGAAAGTATCTGCCAAGGAGGAAGAAATATGGATTTAAAACCGTACATTACCATTGTTGAAGATTGGCCAAAACCAGGAATTCGTTTTAAGGACATCACATCGTTGATGGACAACGGAACTGCCTATAAGTATGCAACAGACAAAATAGTTGAATACGCAAAAAAAGTAAATGCAGAAGTAATCGTAGGGCCTGAAGCACGCGGCTTTATCATCGGCTGCCCAGTAGCTTATGCGCTCGAACTTGGCTTTGCTCCAGTTCGTAAAGAAGGCAAATTGCCACGTGAAGTGATCAAAGCTGAATATGGCCTTGAATACGGAACAGACATTTTAACAATGCACAAAGATGCAATCAAACCTGGTCAACGTGTATTAATCACGGATGATTTGCTTGCAACAGGTGGCACAATCGGTGCTACGATTAACTTGGTAGAACAGCTTGGCGGAATTGTCGTTGGCTGCGCATTTTTGATTGAATTGACTTACTTAGATGGTCGTAAAAACTTAGGCAACTATGACGTCACGACATTAATGCAATATTAATAGGAAATCTCTTTGCCTTTTGGTAAAGGGATTTTTTTCTAGCGTCAAGGGTATAGATACTGTAATGATGATAAAAGTGAGGTGTCTGGATAATGAAGTTGGAAAAAAATCACGATCCCCATTTAAATGCCGCATGGATTGACCAGTTTTTGGACAATCGCACACCCCTAGAAGAAATCACCTACGAAACAGAGCGATATTTTAAAGCCGTAAAAAAAGATTTCGCTAAAAGCAAATACAATCGGCCTAAAAAAACGATGGTGCAACGAATGTGGTCATTGTTTTCAGAAAAATTTACGATAGAAGATGAACATCATTTCGAGAGCGTTGTAGTTGGAGACGAGCTTTTTCCGTCCTGGAAAAAACGGCTTGACCAAGAATACCGGAAATTAGAATCGACAATTACACAAAGAGTAGTAGTCACAGACTTCGGAGCTTTGGGAGATGGAATGACCGACAGCACAGCTGCCTTTTATAGAGCATTTGGCAATGGAGCGGTAGAAGTAAGGGTTCCAGCAGGCGTATATATCGTAAAGAACTTGCGTATTCCGTCATGGACGCGCTTAATCGGTGCAGGAAAAGGAAAGACAATCATCAAGCTGCATCCAGACGCACCGCGCAGAGCACGATTACTGACCAACCGCAATTACATAAGAGGAAATCGTAATATTTCTGTCGAACAGTTAACCTTAGACTGGCATGTTGAACGGCTTGGCAATATGGAGAAAACAAGTACAGGTAATAATTACTCAAGTTGTTTAACGTATTCCAACTTAACGTACGGCTGGGTAAAAGATGTTGAAGCGCTGAACCCTGGGTTGCATTGTTTTGATATTACGTCACCGTTTTATAATTATGCAGGAGACGGTTTACGAGGCAAAGACGGAAGCCAATTCGTGTGGCTTGATGGCGTTAGCGGCTCTGGGTTTGGAGACGATGGAGTGACCACGCATCATAGCGACTATATCTTTGTGTCCAATTCCCATTTTAGTGACCCAAGCGGAAGAGCTCATAAACAAGGATTTTCAAATTCAAATGGCTTTGAAGTGGACGATGGTTCTAGGCATGTATGGCTTGTCAATAACTCCAGTGCACGTTGTTTTGGAGGAGTCGAAATAAAAGCCCACGCGGAATCTTCAGCAGCTACAGGCGTCCATATATCTGGCCATTTATCGGTACACGATAATCGTTCATTTAACTTCCGTCATATCGGTCATCATAAAAAAGACGATCCACAGTCGCTATCAGCCTTTAATATTCGTGCTCAAAAACTGGTATCCATTGAACCTACTGAGACAGCGCTATACAAATCCTCATCCCCTCGTTGTTTAGTGGTGTCAGGTTATCGAAATGTGGCCATAAACCGCTTTTTATTTATTGGTGATCCAAACTATGACTATAAGCAAAAACCCGCTGTTGCCATTCAATATCGAGCTGCATGTGTTTCATTGACGAATGGCGTTATTGAAAAGTTTACGACCGCAAATGCGGATATTTCCATAGCGGGTGGCGAACAAAGTGCAAATAGTATTCGCATAAAAAATATTTTAAGCATTGCATCGGCGAAAGAGTCGGTCCTTGTCGGGAAAGAAAGCAGCTTGGTTCATTTAGAAGAAATTCGTAAACGCAACAATCTTTTTCTTTAATCGACTATAATTAGGTGACTACTAAGATGATAAAAAAGGTCGGTTGTCGAAAATTGACGAAAATTATCATAAATGTCTTGTTAAGTAGCTATCAAAGCTTTACATTTGACTACAATCCTTTTTATAATAGATAGATATACTTTTGGAAAAAATGAAAACAAGGTGGGCAATTATGTCTAAAGATCAAGTGAGAACAGCTGAAGATGTATTCGAAATGGTTGCGTCTTATATGAATGCCGATCATGTACAAACGATTAAAAAGGCATATCAAGTTGCGTATGATGCCCATATGGGACAATTCCGCAAATCGGGAGAACCCTATATTGTTCATCCGGTTCAAGTAGCAGGGATTTTAGCAGATTTACAAATGGATCCCGCCACAGTGGCAGCAGGGTTTTTACATGATGTAGTTGAGGACACAGAAGTTAGCCGTGAAGACATCGTCCATGATTTCGATGAAGAAGTAGCAGTGCTGGTTGATGGTGTAACCAAGTTAAGTAAAATTAAGTATTTATCTAAAGAAGAGCAACAGGCGGAAAATCATCGGAAAATGTTTGTCGCTATGGCACAAGATATTCGTGTTATTTTGATTAAACTCGCTGACCGACTGCATAATCTTCGCACATTAAAATACCAGACTGTCGAAAAACAACGCATCAAAGCAAATGAAACTCTGGAAATTTTTGCCCCGATTGCGCACCGTCTTGGAATCAATACCATTAAATGGGAATTGGAAGATACGGCATTGCGTTATTTAAATCCGCAGCAATATTACCGAATTGTTAATTTGATGAAAAAGAAACGTACTGAACGCGAAGATTATTTAAATAATGTCATTGCTGAGGTTCGTACACAACTTGATGAAGTTGACATAAAAGCGGATTTGTTTGGTCGACCAAAACATATTTACAGCATATATCGTAAAATGGCGATTCAAAACAAGCAATTTAATGAAATTTACGATTTGCTGGCGGTTCGTATTACGGTCGAAAGCATTAAAGATTGCTATGCTGTACTTGGAATTATTCATTCAACATGGAAGCCGATGCCAGGTCGTTTTAAAGATTATATTGCAATGCCAAAACAAAATTTATACCAGTCGCTTCATACGACGGTTATTGGACCACAAGGTGACCCGCTAGAAGTGCAAATTCGTACAGAAGAAATGCACCGCATTGCAGAATACGGAGTTGCTGCGCATTGGGCATATAAAGAAGGCAAAATGGCTGATAAACCAAAAAGCTCGGTCGATTCACGTTTATCATGGTTCCGAGAAATCCTTGATTTCCAAAATGAATCTGATAACGCAGAAGAATTCATGGAGTCACTGAAATATGATTTATTTTCAGATATGGTTTATGTCTTCTCTCCAAAAGGCGACGTGATTGAAATGCCGGCAGGATCTTGTCCAATTGATTTTGCTTACCGAGTGCACTCGGAAATTGGTAATAAAACCATCGGCGCAAAAATAAACGGCAAAATGGCACCACTTGATACGGAATTGCACACAGGTGACATTGTGGAAATTTTGACTTCCAAACAGTCATTTGGTCCGAGTCGTGATTGGTTGAAAATTGCTAAATCGACACAAACTAAAAATAAGATCAAGCAATTTTTCAAAAAACAATTGCGTGAAGACAATGTGCAAAAAGGTAGAGAACTGATTGAAAAAGAAATTAAAGCACAAGAGTTCCCGATAAAAGAAGTGTTGGCAAACGATAACATCAAACGTGTTTGCGAGAAATTCAATTTTGCAGGGGAAGACGATATGTACGCGGCAGTTGGCTTTAACGGCATAACAGCGCAACAAGTTGTGAACCGTTTAGCTGAAAAAATGCGTAAAAAACGCGAGCAAGAAGAAGCGATTGAAAAAATCACTGTCGAAATGAAATCCAACACACCGAGAAAGCAGACGGAATCTGGTGTCATCGTTAGAGGCATCGACAATATGATGATTCGTCTGTCAAAATGCTGCAATCCGGTACCTGGGGACGATATCATCGGGTTTATTACAAAAGGTCGTGGTGTTTCTGTTCACCGAACCGATTGCCCGAATATCCACTCGAATGAAAACGATCGACTAATTCCTGTAGAGTGGGAAAATGAAGGTACACCTGATAATAAAGCGTATCAAGTAGATATTGAAGTTCAAGCTTATGACCGCACAGGTTTAATTAACGAAGTGATGCATATGGTAAGTGAGGCGAAGACGACGATTACGGCAGTAAGTGGACGTGCAGATAAAGATAAAATTGCTACAATCAACTTGTCGATTTTAATTTCGCATATTTCACATTTGAATCGCGTCACTGAAAAAATCAAATCCATTCCGGACGTTTATTCGGTCCAGCGCGTGACGAATTAAGGAGGCAACATGAGAGTAATTTTGCAACGCTCTAAACAAGCATCTGTGACAGTCGACGGTGAGACGACCGGCGCGATCGAGTCGGGTTACGTTTTGCTAGTTGGCATCACTCATGAAGATACAGAAAAAGACGCCGACTATTTGGCTAGAAAAATTGCGCAACTTCGATTGTTTGAAGACGAAGAAGGCAAGATGAATCGTTCTATTCTCGAAAACGGTGGAGAAATTTTATCAATTTCTCAGTTTACTTTGTATGGCGAAACTAAAAAAGGGCGACGCCCAAGCTTTGTCGCAGCAGCTCGTCCAGAAGTTGCGGAACCGCTCTGGCAAGCGTTTAACACAGCGCTCGAAAGTCATGGACTAGTTGTCGAAACCGGTATTTTTGGAGCCATGATGGACGTTCAGTTGGTCAATGACGGACCAGTGACGATTATGTTGGAGTCTTAATCTCGTATGTGGAAAGAAGTACAAGGTGAATTCGCCTTGTGCTTCTTTTTTTGTTTGTTTATGCACGGTCAGCGGGGAATACGCACGGTCGACGAGAAATACGCGCGTTCGATGGGGAATACGCACGGTCGACGAGAAATACGCGCGGTCCGCAAAGAATATGCACGGTCAGCGGAGAATACGCACGTTCGGCGAGAAATACGCTTGGACCACAAGAAATACGAGCGCTACCCCCAAAAACCAAAATTTGCACAAAAAAGCACGGAGGAAAATTCCTCCGTGCGACAGTTCTACTCACTCAATTTAGCATCAAAGTAATTGATAATACCTGTGTAAAGACCAAGCGCCGCTTGTTCGCGGAACTGCTTGCTCGTTAACACGCGTTCTTCATTAAAATTGCTCAAGAAGCCAAGTTCAACAAGAACAGCAGGTTGCTTATTCTCACGGAGCACTAAGTAATTGCCATGTTGAACGCCGCGATCATGCAATGTTAGCTTTTTACCAAGTTCTGCATTGAGATACTCAGCTAATTCTTTTTGATATTCATGTTGATAATAAGAAGTGAATCCTGAAATACTGCTATCTTCGGTAGCGTCGTAATGAATGCTAATAAAAGCATCAGCTCCAGCTTGATGACTGCTAGATACACGCGTGCGGAGGTCGACATACGTATCAGATTGACGCGTCATGACTACTTCGGCTCCAGCTGCGTTAAGATGTTGAGACAAGATTTCTGCCGTTTTTAATGTTAGTTCTTTTTCTTGTGTTTTGAGGACGCCAACTGTGCCGCCATCGTTACCGCCGTGACCTGGGTCAAGGACGATCGTTAAGCCATTCAGTGTTCCTTTTTTGCGTACTGGTGTTTCACTTTGTTGCTTTTTAGTAAAGGCTTCTTCAGTCGATACAACCCATTCAGCGACAAAGGCCGTTTTACCGTCAGGCAATGAAACTTGGTACCAATCATCTTGCTTGGCAAGAACAGCTAATTTATCACCAGCATTGGCACGACTAGCAACTTCAGAAGAAGTGGTCGCTGCAGTTCGTAAATTTGTGCCATCTGTTAAAATAACGACAGATTCATTCAAGTCACTTTCGACTGTTTCTACAGTTTGATCCGATAATTGGCCGTGGAATGCGTAAACCCAACCGACTTTATCTTTTGGTAATTCGATTTCCACCCAGTTTCCTTTCATAGATAATACGGGGAGGACTTGTCCTTTGTGAACAGTGTCTTGAACTTTAGAGCTCAAATCCGGTTTTGAACGAACATTTAATGCATTTACTGCTACTTCGAAAGAAGAAACTTTTGAAATAACCGCTTTTTTTTCTTCTTTCAAATCTTCTTCTGATTCGGTCTCGACAGGTGGTACGATTTCTTCAGATTCCTCAGCAAAACTAATGTATTGTTTTGAAACAAACCCGCGAGAATTGCGGAAGTTGATTTCCACCCATTCTCCTGTGGTACTCACGACTTCCGCTTGATCGCCAGCGTTCATTTTTGTTAAAACTGCTGCTGATAAATCAGGTTGCGAGCGAACATTCAATCCATTAACTGATGAAACTATGGTATTTCCAGATGTTTTTTCCGAATCTCCATCTGCAGTTGTTAGCCACGATGCGATCCAGCCTTCTTGACCATCCACTCGAACTTCTAGCCAGTCGCCTTGTTTTGAAACAACAGTTGCTGTTTGTCCTTGTTCCAAGTCACCCGTCACGCTATAAGAAAGCCCAGGACCTGATCGCACATTGACTGTCGTACCGGAAATTTCCACGGTGTCAGTGTCGGCGAAAGCGTGATTTTCAACAAGCAAAGGAAAGCTGGCAGCTATGAATAAAATAAATGAAATAAATGCAATTAACTTTTTGTGTTTCATGCCACACCCCCTATAAAAACTTCTCTTCAATAGTATCAAAAAAAAGAGCGCTTGTGTCAAAAAGGTTGACAAGCACACGGTGAGTTATTAAGATTGATTTATTATACTTATATATTTGCTGACGACGAAGAAAGTAATTGCATGAATTGGCTGAAAAGAGAGGGAAAGTCTCGGGCTGTAAACTTTCCTACAGACACCTGCGATGAATAACACTTTTGAGGCTTTTTTCTGAAAAGCGCTTGCCGCTTATTAGGAAAAAACGGAACCGGCCGTTACCCGGAATGAGAGGATGCATTTTTCTGCATCAACTAGGGTGGAACCGCGGAAGCTAATACAAGCTCTCGTCCCTTGCGTAAAGCAAGGGGCGGGAGCTTTTTTGTATGGAAAAATAAAGGAGTGAACCAAGAGATGGCTATTCAAGCACCACGCGGCACATATGATGTGCTGCCCGACCAATCCGCAAAATGGCAAGAAGTTGAACAAAAAATTAATGAGTTGTGCAGACTTTACCAATACAAAGAAATTCGCACACCCATTTTCGAACATACTGAGTTATTCCAGCGCGGTGTAGGTGACACGACAGACATCGTTCAAAAAGAAATGTATACATTCCAAGACCGTGGAGAGCGTTCATTGACTCTACGTCCTGAAGGAACGGCATCAGTGGTTCGTTCTTATGTAGAAAATAAATTATTTGGTATGCCTGATCAACCGGTAAAATTATTTTATACTGGTCCCATGTTCCGGTATGAGCGTCCGCAAGCAGGGCGTATGCGCCAGTTTGTCCAATTCGGTGTAGAAGCCATCGGATCTAAAGATCCAGCAATCGATGCTGAAGTTATTTCACTCGCAATGGAAGTTTATCGTTCGGTTGGCCTTAAGCAATTGCGTTTAGTTATCAATTCACTTGGTGACACAGAAAGCCGCATTGCGCATAAGGAAGCCTTGATCAAACATTTCGAACCAAGTATTAATGAGTTTTGTGACGACTGCCAAACACGTCTAGAGAAAAATCCATTGCGCATATTGGATTGTAAAGTAGATCGTAATCATCCGTTAATGGCAACTGCGCCATCACTTACGGATTATTTAAATGACGAATCACGTGCTTATTTCGACGAAGTGCAATCGTATCTTTCAAGCATGGATATCGAGTTTGTTGTAGATCCGAATTTAGTGCGAGGTCTAGATTATTATAACCACACAGCTTTTGAAATAATGAGTGATGCTGAAGGTTTTGGAGCAATTACGACCTTAGCTGGCGGTGGACGTTATAACGGACTTGTTGAAGATTTAGGTGGACCCGATTCACCAGGAATTGGTTTTGCAATGAGTATCGAGCGATTATTATTAGCGCTTGAAATGGAAAAAGTAGAGATTGGTCAGTCAAACAATTTAGAAGCTTACGTTGTTGCGATGGATGAATCGACAAAGAAAAAAGCATTTGCGGTAGTTCGTGACTTACGCGTAAATGGCATTTCAGCTGATATGGATTTTACTGGGCGTAAAGTAAAAGCGCAAATGAAATCTGCTGACCGTAAAGGAGCTGCATTTGTCATCGTTATCGGCGAAACAGAACTAGAAAGCGGCAAAGTAAAATTAAAAGAAATGGCGACGGGTGAGCAACAGGAAATGTCATTCGAAGAAATCGCAGCAAGCATATTGAAAAAGAAATCATTGGAGGAATAACTATGTCAAGAACGCATTATTGTGGGGAAGTCAATGAAACGGTCATAGGGCAACGTGTCACATTAAAAGGGTGGGTACAAAAACGTCGTGACCTTGGCGGGTTAATTTTTGTGGACGTTCGCGACCGCTCTGGAATTGTTCAAGTTGTTTTCAATCCAGAAATTTCAAAAGAAGCTGCTGCAATTGGCGAATCGTTACGTAACGAGTTTGTTGTGCACATTGATGGACTTGTAGTAGAGAGAGCGGCAGGCCAAATTAACGTGACGATGAAAACGGGTAAAATTGAAGTTCAAGTTGATCACGCAACGGTAATCAATGCTGCAAAAAACCCACCATTCGCAATCGAAGACAACACAGACGTTAGTGAAGATTTGCGCTTGAAATATCGTTATTTGGACTTGCGTCGTCCAGCGATGTACGAGACTTTCAAAATGCGTTCAGATGTGACCAAGTCGATTCGTCGCTTTTTAGATGAAGAAGGATTTATCGAAGTAGAAACGCCAATTTTGACGAAATCTACACCTGAAGGCGCACGCGATTATTTAGTACCTAGCCGTGTTCATGATGGAGAATTTTACGCTTTGCCACAATCACCGCAATTGTTCAAACAAATGTTGATGGTTTCTGGCTTTGATAAATATTACCAAATTGCACGTTGTTTCCGCGATGAGGATCTTCGCGCTGACCGTCAGCCAGAATTCACGCAAATAGATATGGAAATGAGTTTCCAGTCGATGGAAGATATTATTGGCATGAACGAACGCCTTATGGTTCAAATGATGAAAGATGTGAAAAAAATCGACATCGAACCAACTTTCCAACGCATGAGCTATACAGAAGCGATGGACCGTTTTGGTTCAGACAAACCAGACGTACGTTTTGGTTTAGAGTTAACGGATGTCTCGGATCTAGTAAAAGATTCGGCATTTAAAGTATTTACAGGCGCCATTGAAAACGGCGGTCAAGTCAAATTGATCAACGTTAAAGGACAAGCGGCTAATTATTCTCGTAAAGATATTGATGCGCTAGGTGCTTTTGCAGCAGTTTACGGGGCAAAAGGACTTGCTTGGTTGAAAGTGGAAGAAGAAGGCGTCAAAGGACCAATTGCTAAATTCTTCGAAGGCGAAGCAGCAACTGCGTTAACAGACCGTGCACAAGCAGAAGCAGGCGACTTATTATTGTTTGTTGCAGACAAGAAATCAGTAGTTGCAGATGCACTTGGCGCACTTCGATTGAAATTTGGTAAAGAATTAGGGTTGATAGACAACTCGGTGTATAAATTCCTATGGATCACAGACTGGCCATTGCTTGAATACGATGAAAAAGATGGTCGTTATTATGCAGCTCACCATCCATTCACAATGCCGTTTGAGGAAGACTTAGACAAACTAGCAACCGACCCACAAAGCGTTCGTGCGCAAGCCTATGACTTAGTGTTAAACGGTTATGAGCTAGGCGGGGGATCGGCACGAATCTATCGTCGTGAAATCCAAGAGCAAATGTTTGAAGTGCTTGGCTTTAGTAAAGAAGAAGCCAACGAACAATTCGGTTTCTTAATGGAAGCTTTCGAGTACGGAACTCCTCCGCATGGTGGAATTGCATTTGGATTAGATCGTCTTGTTATGTTACTAGCAGGGCGCACAAACTTACGTGATACAATCGCTTTCCCGAAAACGGCAAGTGCGAGTGATTTGCTGACAGCTGCGCCGAGTCCAGTTTCTAGCGCACAACTTGAGGAATTGAGCCTATCTTTAAACATTCAGAATAATTAAAAAGTAATAGTGTAAAAAGCTTGTTTATACAAAAAAGGTGTGCTAACATAAGTTTATAGAGAATCCTGATGTGTTCGTTTTAAGCAATTCGATTTTGACCCAACATTATGTCGTCGGGAGATCGCATTTTACCATGGCTAACATGCCTTAACGGGAAGTTATAAGTGGTGAAGAGGTCACCCACCTGCTTTCAGCGGGTTCAAACGATGCGCAACAACAAAGACGGCACGATTGGGATTCTTACTAAAAAAATCATTTTTATCCCTTAAACAATTTATTGTTTAAGGGATTTTTTATGTGTATAATCCCTATTATGCGTATCAACTTTGAAAGGCAGTGGCTCTAATGTTACATCAGTTCTCAAGAAACGAGTTAGCAGTAGGAAAAGAAGGAATCGATTTATTAAAAAATTCAACAGTGGCTATTCTAGGAATCGGAGGCGTTGGTTCATTCGCAGCTGAAGCATGTGCACGAAGTGGTGTAGGCACGATTATTCTAGTGGACAAGGATAACGTTGATATTACCAATATTAATCGTCAGCTTGTTGCCAATTTATCAACTGTTGGACAATCTAAAGCAGGTGTGATGAAAGATCGCATCGCCGACATCAATACCGAGTGTAAAGTTATTTCTTTGCATATGTTCTATACAGAAGAAACATGCGAAGAATTTTTCAGTTATAATCCCGATTATGTAATTGATGCATCGGATACGATGATTTATAAAGTTCATTTAATGGAAGAGTGTTATAAACGTGGCATTAAAATTATTGCGAGTATGGGAGCGGCCAATAAAACCGATCCGACACGCTTTAAAATTGCCGATATTTCAAAAACACATACAGACCCGTTAGCGAAAATTATCCGTAAAAAATTACGCAAAAACGGCATTTACAAAGGTATTCCAGTTATTTTTTCAGATGAAAGTCCAATCATAGTACGCGAAGACGTTGTTGACACGGTAGGTAAACCAGATGCCGCTATCCGCAAAGCACAAATGCCGCCGTCTTCGAATGCATTTACTCCTTCAGCAGTTGGTTTGATCGCTGCGAGCTGGGTTGTTAACGACATTACCAAATCCATTCCGATTTCACGTGTTCGAATGAATTAATTCGCAGCCGGCTCTTTTCATGAGCCGGTTTTTCTATGTAATTTAATAGAAAATGAAAAAGCCATTTCCCATTTAGGAAACAGCTTTTTATTTTAGTACGTTTATAATTTTTCACATACTGCTATTTTTTATTTTTACGGAAGCTTTTTAGCTTTTCATAAATTCCAGCAAATTTCTTTTCTTCACCAGCAATGACTGGTTTGTAAAACTCAGCTTTTTTAACTTCTTTCGGTAAATAATCTTGATCGGCCCAGCCGCCAAATGAACCAATTGGTGTGTCGTGTGGGTAGCGGTAGCCACCATGTCCAAGCTCTGTGCTTCCAGCGTAATGCGTATCACGCAAATGCATTGGAATATCACCGACTTCGCCTTTGTTAATGGCGCTAGTCGCGGCATCAATCGCTTTATAGGCAGAATTGGATTTTTCAGAAAGACACATTTCAGCTACTGCTTGTGCAAGGGGAATGCGAGCTTCTGGCAGACCAAGACGATCAGCTGCTTGGCACGCTGCAAGAACATGGCTACCCACTGCTGGATTGGCAAGTCCAATGTCTTCATAAGCCATAACAAGTAAACGTCTTGTAACAGCCGTTAAGTCTCCATTCTCAAGCAAGTGCGCCAAATAATACATCGCGGCATTGACGTCGCTACCACGCACTGATTTCTGCAAAGCAGAAAGTAAGTTAAAAAAATGAGATCCTTTTTTATCGCCAAACACACCAACGCGTTTGATCATTTGCTCAACCATTTGATCTTCAACAATAAATTTCCCATTAATTTCGTCAGACGCGATGACAATCGACTCTAGCATCGTCAATGCTTTTCTGGCGTCACCGTTTGTGCCTTCTGCAATACGCTCTACTTGCTTTTCAGAAATCTCGATTTGTTCATTGCCAAGTCCCCGTTTGGGTTCGTTTAAGGCAGTGTTTAAAAGTTGCACAATGTCTTCGTGAGATAATCGTTTTAACTGTTTGATTTCACCGCAACGCGAACGGATCGCGGGATTCACGTCGTGAAATGGATTTTCAGTCGTCGCACCAATTAAGACAATGGATCCGCTCTCAACGTGCGGTAGGAGTGCATCTTGTTGTAATTTATTAAAGCGATGGATTTCATCAAGAAATAACAGCACTTTACCAGTCATCCGAGCTTCTTTAACAACTTCTTCGACATCTTTCTTGCCAGAAGTTGTGGCATTCAAAGCGATAAAAGGTAAATTTGAGGTCCCTGCGATAGCGTGAGCAATGGAAGTTTTACCAATTCCAGGTTCACCATACAACAGCATCGACGGAACATGACCGTTGCTAATCATTTTATATAAAGCGGTATGCGGTCCAATTACGTCTTTTTGTCCAACGACTTCATCGATGGTTCGAGGTCGCATACGAAAAGCTAGAGGTTCATTGTGCATAAAAAAACTCCTTTCGTACATTCGTTCTATTAGTATAGCGGTTGAAGTTTCAAAAGTCATTGCAAGTCCATTTGAGTCGAATTATGATATACTGTTTTGAAGAATAAAGGTAGATAAACCGGCGATTTTATGATGTATTATTAGCATTATTCTGTTAAATGTCGCTTCTCAAACTAGCAACGTTTTTCCATAAGAGTCGCAACTAGTTTGTTCCATAACGTATATTAGCAAACAAAGTCAAAATTAATTTAAATCATTAACTTAGAGGTGTACTCATGAAAATTTCAACCAAAGGCCGTTACGGTCTAACAATTATGATCGATCTTGGAAAACATTACGGAGAAGGCCCGTTGCCGCTACGCAAAATTGCGGCTGAAAATGAGCTTTCTGAAGCTTATTTAGAGCAATTAGTAGGCCCGTTGCGAAATTCGGGATTAGTGAAGAGTGTCCGCGGGGCATATGGCGGCTACATGCTGGCGCGCCACCCAAGAGATATTTCCGCTGGAGACGTGATTCGTGTTCTTGAAGGACCGATTCAGCCAGTTGAAGGCATCGAAGATGAAAAGCAACCTCAGCGAGAGCTATGGGTGCGCATTCGCGATGCTGTGAAAAATGTTTTAGATACGACCACAATCGAAGATTTAGCAAACGCTGAAAACGATGAAACTGATAACTATATGTATTATATATAAGGAGTTAAAAAATCATGAATCGAATTTATTTAGACCACGCAGCGACTTCACCGATGCACCCAGAAGTGATTACTACTTTTTCTGAAGCACTAGGCTCTGTTTATGGCAATCCTTCAAGTATTCATTCGACTGGTAGAGCAGCACGTAAAGTGTTAGACGATGCGCGTAAATTACTAGCTAACAGCATTCACGCGGATGACAATGAAATCATCTTTACTAATGGTGGAACAGAGGCGGATAACTTAGCGATTTTTGGCACTGCTGCAAAAAAGAGTGGGAAACATATTATTACGACTGTTATTGAACACCATGCGGTATTGCATGCTTGTGAAAAATTAGAACGTGAAGGTTACGACGTAACTTATTTACCTGTGGGTGAAAATGGTTGTGTGCGAGCAGAAGACGTGAAAAACGAGCTCCGGGACGATACAATTCTAGTATCGATTATGATGGGCAATAATGAAGTTGGAACGATTCAGCCGATTGCCGAGATTGGTGCGTTGCTAAAAGATACTGATGTGACTTTCCATACGGATGCAGTTCAAGCTTTTGGTATATTGCCAATCGATGTCAACTCGTTAAACGTCGATTTATTATCAGTTTCTGCGCATAAACTGAACGGACCTAAAGGCGTTGGCTTTTTATATCAACGAAAAGGAACGGCATTATCTCCACTTTTATACGGAGGAGAGCAAGAACGTAAACGTCGCGCCGGAACGGAAAACGTACCGGCGATTTCAGCGTTTGCGAAAGCAGCAGAAATTGCATTAGCGACAATGAAAGAAAAAACCGCAGCTTACGAGCAATACAAAACAATTTTTAAAACCGTTTTGGATAAACAAAACGTCGACTATAAAGAAAATGGCAGTAATCTGATGCCACATATTTTGAATCTCAGTATTTCAGGCATTGAGATCGAATCGTTTTTAATCAACTTGGATTTGGCAGGAATTTCAGCTTCAAGTGGTTCAGCGTGTACAGCGGGTTCAATCGATCCTTCACATGTGCTCGTTGCCATGTACGGCGAACAAGCTGCTGAACTTCGCAATTCCATTCGATTTAGCTTCGGATTAGGGTTAACGTCTGAAAATATTGAGCAAGCTGCCGAAAAGACAGCGCAAATCAGCCAGCGTTTGGCATTAAAATGAAAAGGTGAATAAAATGACAAAAGCACCACAAGATACACGAGTAGTTGTTGGCATGTCCGGAGGGGTAGACTCTTCAGTTGCCGCTTATTTATTAAAAGAACAAGGTTATGATGTTATTGGCATCTTCATGAAAAACTGGGATGACACCGATGAAAATGGCGTCTGTACAGCTACAGAAGATTACGAAGACGTCATTCGCGTTTGTAACCAAATTGGCATTCCGTATTACGCAGTAAATTTTGAAAAACAATATTGGGACAAAGTTTTCACGTATTTCTTAGAAGAATACAAAGCAGGCCGCACGCCAAACCCGGATGTTATGTGCAATAAAGAAATTAAATTTAAAGCATTTCTAGAACATGCATTAAGCTTAGGTGCTGATTATTTAGCAACTGGTCATTATGCACAAGTAGCGCATAGTGAAAATGGCGAAACGAAAATGTTGCGCGGCATAGACAATAATAAAGACCAAACGTACTTTTTAAATCAATTAGACCAAAGTCAATTGTCGAAAGTGATGTTCCCAATCGGTCACATGGAAAAGAAAAAAGTCCGTGAAATTGCGCTTGAAGCAGGACTTGCAACAGCAACGAAAAAAGATTCGACCGGTATTTGTTTTATTGGAGAACGAAATTTTAAAGAGTTCTTAGGTCAATATTTGCCAGCGCAACCGGGTCAAATGGAAACTTTAGAAGGCGTTAAAATGGGTTCGCATGACGGCTTAATGTATTATACAATTGGCCAACGCCAAGGACTTGGTATCGGCGGGGCAGGAGATCCGTGGTTTGTTATTGGAAAAGATTTAGAGCGCAACGTATTATACGTTGGACAAAATATTCATCATGATGCTCTTTTCTCAGATAGCTTAACTGCGGTAAACTTAAGTTTCACATCCAATACACCACCGAGCGGCATTTTGGAATGCACAGCAAAATTCCGTTACCGTCAGCAAGATGTCGGTGTATCTGTAGAATTTAAAGGTGAAACAGCGATCGTCACGTTTGCAGAACCGGTACGCGCAATTACACCTGGTCAGGCTGTAGTCTTTTATGACGGCGAAGAATGCTTGGGTGGCGGAACCATCGATCACGTTTTTAAAAATGGTGCACGATTGGAATATGTAGGCTAATGGGAGAGACAGCAATGAATTATAACGAAATTGGTATACAAGCCTTACAAGAAGGCGATACAGAACAAGCGATAAAGGCATTTACACAAGCAATAGAAGAGCAGCCAGAAAATCCGCTAGGCTATATTAACTTTGGCCACGTATTAACGTCGATGGATGAAATTGATCGTGCAGAACGCTTTTTCCAAAAAGCGATTACGCTAGATGAAACATCTGCGACTGCTTTTTACGGCTTAGCAAACTTGTATTTTAATTCAGAGCGCTATTCAGAAGCGATAAAGCTTTACGAAAAAGCGTTACAATATGAAATTGAAGGCGCAGATGCGCATTTCATGATTGGCAAATGTTTTGAAAAAATGGAACAGCCAAAATTAGCATTACCATATCTGCAACGTGCAGTTGAATTGGATGAAACAGATGTTCAAGCACGTTTGAGCTATGGCATTAGCTTAGCTTCTATGGAATTATTTGAACTAGCAGAACCACAATTTTTAGAAGTGATCCAAAGAGATCCGAATCATTCGGATGCACATTATAATTTAGGTGTTCTTTATGCAGTTTCAACAAATCGTAAAGAAGACGCTATGCATCACTTGAAACAAGCTTATACATTAGATGAGCGCAACGAAATGGCACGCTATGCTTACGATATGATCGCAACAACTTTAGAATAGTTCCATGAAAAGGAGACGACAGACATGACCGGACAAATCGATTTATTTCAAGAAGAAAAACAATTTGTATTAGGGCGTCCTGTCGTCTCGATTTTTCATAATCCCCAAAATTTATTCTCCATCGCGAAAGTAAAGATCCAAGAAACCAACACCCCTTATACCGAAAAAGAAATCATTGTATCGGGCTATTTCCCAATGCTGACACTTGAAGAGCAATACCGTTTTACAGGTGTCGTAAAAAATCATCCGCGTTACGGCGTTCAATTTCAAGTGGAAACTTTTACGAAAGAAGTACCTGAAACCGAACAAGGTATCATTCATTATTTATCGAGTGATATGTTTAATGGCATTGGTCGGAAAACAGCGGAAACGATCGTGAAAAAATTAGGCAAAGATGCTATTAAAAAGATTTTAGAAGACCCGGATTCCTTAGATAAAGTTCCGCGTTTGTCCGATGACAAAAAAGACACCATCCGCGCAACGCTTCAAATGAACTTAGGGCTTGAACGTGTGATGATTCAATTAAATGATTGGGGCTTTGGTCCACAAATTGGTATGCGTATTTATCAAGCATATCGAGAAGAAACGATTGATATTTTAACGAAAAACCCCTTTCAATTGATTGAAGAAATTGAAGGAATTGGTTTTCAACGTGCCGATGAACTGGGGATGAAGCTAGGCATTACAGGCAGTCACCCGGATCGAATTAAGGCATCTATTTTACATATCTTGAATCAAGCTTCGCTATCGGATGGACATGTGTATGTCGATGCGAAGACCTTAATTCCTATGGTTAAAGAATTGCTTGAAGCGCGTCAGCAAGCAGAGATTCCGATTGAGGCAATCTCTAAAGCGGCAATCGAGTTAAATGAAGAAGGAAAAGTAGCTGGAGAAGAAACCCGGCTTTATTTGCCATCTCTTTATTACTCAGAAGTCGGTATCGCAACGAAATTAGAGACCTTATTATTAGAACAGGAATCACGCACAAAGTTCCCGAGTTCAGAAGTTCGAAAAGCACTCGGTGAAGCGGAAGAGCGGCTAGGGGTTAATTACGCCGAAACACAAGTGGACGCAATTGAAAGCAGCATCAATTCATCGGTTATGATTTTGACAGGTGGGCCGGGAACAGGGAAAACGACGGTCGTTCGGGGACTGGTAGAAATTTATGCCGAGCTGCACGGGTTGTCACTCGATCCAAAAGAATACGCGAAAAAACAAGAGCCGTTTCCAATCATACTCGCTGCGCCAACAGGACGTGCGGCCAAGCGCTTGAGTGAATCAACTGAGCTACCGGCCATGACGATTCACCGCTTACTCGGCTTTAACGGCCAAGAAAAAGATGAGGAAACAGAGAAGGAAATTGAAGGCAAGTTGATCATTATTGATGAAATGTCAATGGTCGATACGTGGCTTGCCCATCAATTATTAAAAGCAGTGCCAGAAGATGCACAATTGATTTTCGTCGGGGACCAAGATCAATTGCCGCCCGTTGGACCAGGACAAGTATTGCGAGATTTACTCGAATCAAAACGTATTCCAACAGTAGAATTAACCGACATTTACCGACAATCTTCAGGTTCATCGATAATAGAACTCGCGCACCAAATGAAAAATGGGCAATTGCCAGAAGACATTACAGCGAAAACTGCAGACCGTTCTTTTATAAAAGCCGGCGCTGATCAAATTCCTTTAGTTGTTGAAAAAGTTGTGAAAAGCGCTTTATCCAAAGGGCATTCGATTAAAGACATTCAAGTGCTAGCACCCATGTACAAAGGACCTGCTGGAATTGATGCTTTAAACCGCCTGATTCAAGAAATGGTCAACCCAAATCCTGATGGTAAACGAAAAGAGCTAGTGTTCGGGGACATCACCTACCGCATAGGTGATAAAATATTACAACTGGTCAATCAACCTGAAAGCAATGTCTTTAACGGGGATATGGGTGAAGTTGTTGCTATCATGAAAGCGAAAGAAACGGTTGAAAAACAAGATATGTTAGTGGCTTCCTTTGATGGCATCGAAGTTACTTACGAACGAAGTGACTTAAACCAATTAACATTAGCTTACTGTTGTTCAATCCATAAATCGCAAGGCTCGGAGTTTCCAACTGTTATTATGCCGATTGTTCGAGGCTATATGAAAATGTTGCGACGTAATTTGCTTTATACAGGAATTACCCGCAGTAAAGACTTTCTCGTGCTATGCGGGGACCCAGGAGCATTCCGCTATGGTGTTGAACGAACAGATGACACGCAGCGCATGACAACCTTGCAAAGTCGTCTAGCGGTCACGACAGAAGAACCGAAAACTGAACAGCAAACAAAACAACAAGAAGAAACAAAACAAAGCGGCCCAGTCAGCTTAACAACCGAAAACGCCCACGCCATTCACCCAATGATCGGCATGGAAGGCATTACTCCGCAAAAGTTTATGGAAGCTTGAGTAGATTTTTGAAATTTATACAACATACAAAGGAAACCGTAATTTAGAATACGGTTTCCTGTTTTTGATGAAAAATAAATTTCATATAAATACTTATTATGTAAGTTACGAAGTAAAGCAACGGAGACTCCCGCGGGATAGCGAAGTGCCGAAATCCACTCGGACGTTAAGGCCGAGTTAGTTTGGCGCAAGCCCGCAGGAAAGCGAAGTTGGTTTACGCAGTAACACTATCCAATTAAAGTGTCACTATTGACATCACGCAAAGCTTTTTCTATAATTCAAATTAGACTGATAGACAAACACATTGATGGAGACAGTATAAAATCGCATTCGAACAGAAACAGGACCCTAGGCTGAAAGGTCCCGACGACATTCGATTTTAGAAAGCTACTCCGGAGTGCAACTAATCCCTGCCGTTGAACCGCGTTAAGGTGTTCGAGAGACACATTGCCACCAGCTTTGTGTAACTAGGGTGGTACCGCGAATAAAGCCTTCGTCCCTTTTTTGGGATGGGGGCTTTTTATATTTTAGAGGAGGAAAAAAGATGAAAAACTTAAAAGCAGAAGACATTAGACAAATGTATATTGATTTCTTTAAAGAAAAAGGTCACGACCAGGAGCCGAGTGCACCATTAGTCCCTTTTGAAGATCCATCGCTTTTATGGATTAACAGTGGAGTGGCAACATTAAAAAAATATTTTGATGGACGAGTGATTCCAAATAATCCACGTATCGTCAATGCACAAAAATCGATTCGTACGAACGATATCGAAAACGTTGGGAAGACGGCACGCCACCATACATTTTTCGAAATGCTTGGGAACTTCTCGATAGGTGAATACTTTAAAACCGAAGCGATTCACTGGGCTTGGGAATTTTTAACAGACGACAAATGGATTGGTTTCGACGCGGATAAATTATCGGTAACAATTCACCCGGAAGACGAAGAAGCATATGCAATTTGGTTGAATGAAGTAGGTGTTCCAGCTGAACGTATTATTCGTTTAGAAGGAAACTTCTGGGATATTGGAGAAGGTCCAAGTGGTCCAAACTCTGAAATCTTCTACGATCGTGGCGAGAGCTATGGCAACGATATGAACGATCCTGAATTATATCCAGGTGGAGAAAATGAACGTTATTTAGAAATCTGGAATTTGGTCTTTTCACAATTTAACCACAACCCAGATCACACCTATACATTACTTCCAAAGCAAAACATTGATACAGGAATGGGTTTAGAGCGTATGGCTTGTGTCGCTCAAGACGTTCCAACAAACTACGATACAGATTTGTTTATTCCAATTATCAAAAAAACAGAAGAAATTTCTGGTAAGAAATACGGTGAAAATGCTGAAATGGACATGGCGTTTAAAGTAATTGCTGACCATATCCGTACGGTAGCATTTGCGATTGGTGACGGAGCGTTGCCTTCTAACGAAGGTCGCGGATACGTATTGCGCCGTTTATTGCGTCGCGCTGTTCGGTTCGCGAAAAAACTAGGTGTTGAACAACCGTTTATGTACGATTTAGTACCAGTTGTTGGAGACGTGATGAAGAGTTTTTATCCAGAAGTTCACGACAAACAGGACTTTATTATTCGCGTGATGAAATTAGAAGAGCAACGCTTCCATGAAACGCTTCATGATGGATTAACGATTTTATCTTCTGTGATTGAAAAACAAAAAGCAGCTGGCCATAAAGAAATTCCAGGTGAAGATGCTTTCCGTCTTTATGATACGTATGGTTTCCCAGTAGAATTGACTGAGGAGTACGCAGAAGAAGAAGGCATGGCTGTCGATCACAAAGGGTTTGAAGCTGCTATGCAAGAACAGCGTGATCGTGCGCGAAATGCGCGTCAAAACGTTAATTCAATGCAATCACAATCCGAAGTATTAGGGAACATTAAAGAATCCAGCGAATTTATAGGCTATAACCAAACGGTAGCGGACGCTAATGTACGGTTCATTATTAAAGACGGTGAGCTAGTTGATAGTGCGCAAGAAGGCGAAGAAGTGCAAGTTATTTTGGATCAAACACCATTTTATGCAGAAAGCGGCGGTCAAATTGCCGATCGCGGAACTTTGAGCAATGATTCGGTTCAAGCATCTGTATTAAATGTTAAAAAGGCGCCAAATGGACAAAACTTGCATTCTGTACGCATTGAAACAGGAGAACTGACGAAATCAGCAGTGCTTGCGCAAGTAGATGCTTCTGAGCGTCGTCACACGGTGAAAAATCATACAGCAACACATTTATTACACCAAGCGCTAAAAGATGTTTTAGGGACTCATGTCAATCAAGCAGGATCATATGTTGGTCCAGATCGTCTACGTTTTGACTTTTCTCACTTTGGTCAAGTTACAAAAGAAGAACTTGAAACGATTGAACAAATCGTTAACGAAAAAGTATGGGAAGGCATTACTGTTCAAACAGGCTACCATAACTTACAAGAAGCAAAAGAAATGGGCGCAATGGCATTGTTCGGTGAAAAATACGGAGATGTTGTGCGTGTTGTAGAAATTGGTGGTTATTCGCTAGAATTA